>NZ_JBFHDY010000040.1:0-29174 GCF_041584495.1 Zhongshania sp. | reverse complement strand
GGTGCGCAGTATCGCGAACCGGACGAACGTCAACCAATGAACCGGGCAGGAAGGCGCGGATGCTATTGATGTCGACAGTAAAACCACCTTTAACCTTGCCATTGATGATACCGACAACGGTTTCTTCAGCTTCATAGGCAGCTTCAAGCGTAGTCCATGCTTCAGCACGCTTGGCTTTTTCACGTGACAGTTTAGTTTCGCCAAAGCCATCTTCCACAGACTCTAGAGCAACTTGAACTTCGTCACCAATTGCCAGAACGAACTCACCGCTTTCGCTCAGAAACTGCTCGCGAGGAATAACACCCTCAGATTTCAGTCCCGCGTGAACAGTAACCCAATCACTGTCAATATCGATAACAACACCGGTCACGATTGAACCGGGTTTCATATCAATGGTTTTTAAACTTTCTTCAAATAGATCAGCAAAGCTCTCGCTCATTAGTCATTACCTGAGATTAATAGTGGCATCGCCACCGTATCGCCGTGTATCCAGCTTACACGGGTCAATTCATATTGCCCCAAAACAACGCCAGCTGGTATTTGCGCTGTCTGTGACGGTTTTTAGCTGACTTTTACAAGCCAAGCTGACGAATCTTGGCTTCTGCCAACACCCGTTCGAACACTTCTTCTATCCCTAAACCACTGCTATCAAGCTGTATCGCGTCAGCAGCAGGCTTTAAAGGAGCCAGTTCGCGCTCAGAATCTCGCTTATCTCGATCCTGAATCTCCAATAAAAGGGTCGCGAGATTAACACTATCACCCTTTGATTTCAACTGCTTATAGCGCCGCTCGGCGCGTTCCTCGGCGCTAGCAGTTAAAAATATCTTGAGCGGTGCATCAGTAAACACCACCGTTCCCATGTCTCGACCATCAGCGACTAAGCCCGGCGCCTGGGCAAAGTCCCGCTGACGCTGTAATAAGGCGCTGCGCACTGCGCCCAAAACGGCGACTTTCGAGGCGAGCAAACCGGTTTTTTCGGTGCGCAGTTCGCCACTCACGTCATCACCTTCAAGCAATACCGAGGTTGGCTCACCAGCAGTGCCGGGCACAAACTGCACATCTAAGTCTTTGGCCAACTCAGCAACTGCCGGCTCATCGTCTAAGGCTATGCCATGACGATCGGCAGCCATACCCGTCAAACGGTATAAGGCGCCACTGTCTAACAAGTGCCAACCAAAATGACGCGCTAAAGTTTGACACAAAGTGCCTTTGCCGGAACCGCTGGGGCCATCAATGGCAATAACGGGAACATTACTCATGAGGCATTCTCTGCGTCAAGTTGCTCGATCTGCATCCCCAAGCTCGCCGCCAATTCAACAAAGTTCGGAAAGGAGGTCGCGACATTATCACAATCCTGTATCCGAATTGTTTCAGTCGCGCGCAGCGAGGCCACCGCAAAGGACATAGCAATACGATGATCGTGGTGGCTATTAACTGTTGCACCGGTGATTTGGCCGCCCTCAATCACAATACCGTCTTCAGTCGGTACAGCCGAAATACCCATCGCCCGCAAACCATCGGCCATGACTTGAATACGATCGCTCTCTTTAACTCGCAACTCTTCAGCGCCAGTCAACACCGTGCGGCCTTCCGCGCAAGCGGCTGCCACAAACAGCACGGGAAATTCATCAATTGCTAAAGGCACCTGATTTTCAGGAATATTAATACCCTTAAGCTTGGCATGGCGAATACGAATATTTGCCACTGGCTCGCCACCCACTTCGCGCTCATTAAAGACGGTGATATCACCACCCATAGCGCGAAGAATATTGATGACACCAACGCGGGTAGGGTTAATACCAACGTGTTCAAGGGTTAAATCGGCATTGGGGCAAATACTCGCCGCCACCATAAAAAAGGCCGCCGACGAGATATCTGCAGGCACATCAATATGCACCGCTGACAAACGACCGCCACCCTGAAGCGTAGCCACTGGGCCTGCGACCTGAACGTCGCAGCCAAAACCGCGCAGCATGCGCTCGCTGTGATCCCGCGTCGGCGCTGGTTCAGTGGTGCGGGTTTGACCTTCCGCGTATAAGCCAGCCAGCAGCACGCAAGATTTGACCTGAGCGCTGGCCATCGGTAGCACGTAATCAATACCCTGTAACTTACTACCGCCGCGCAAGGTTATGGGTGGACGTCCACCTTCACCGGTTTCGACAACTGCACCCATCAAACGCAGCGGTGCCGCCACGCGCTCCATAGGCCGCTTACTCAGCGATACGTCGCCAGTCATGGTGACATCAAAATTCTGCCCCGCCAGTAAACCCGCCAGCAGGCGCATTGACGTACCGGAATTACCCACATATAAATCACCAGCGGGCGCCGTTAAACCATCACGGCCCACACCGTGAATCACCACCCGGCCATTTTCGGGGCCGTCAATTTGCACACCCATGGCCTGAAAGGCCTTCAGCGTAGACAGCGCATCTTCACCTTCAAGAAAACCATCAACGGTGGTGGTGCCGTCAGCAATGGCGCCGAGCATAATGGAGCGATGGGAAATAGATTTATCGCCGGGAACACGGGCTGTACCGCGCATCTGACCACCGGGCTGCAATAGGAATTCCACGATTAGAGTCTCTTTAATAAGCTAATTAAGATAAGAGCGATTTCTTTTGCCGACTAAGATACTGCCCCAGAAAATGTTCGTCGCGGGCGCGCTTGGCACGATCAAAGGTCGCGTAAAGGGCATCGCCGTCACCGCTGGCAATGGCCGCGCGGACTTTGTCTAAATGGGCCCTGAATTCGTCTATGCCCTGTAATATCGCATCTTGATTGGCTAGGGCAATATCGTGCCACATGGTTGGGTCACTAGAGGCAATGCGGGTGAAATCGCGAAAGCCGCCAGCGGCAAAACGAAATATATCTGCCGCTGAACCATTCTGAGCAAGGGCGTCCACAAGGGTATACGCCAAGACATGAGGCAAATGACTGGTCGCCGCCAACACTGAGTCGTGCTCCGCCACATCCATGCACACTACTTCGGCGCCACAAACTTCCCACATTGCCTGTATCAGCTCAGTGGCTGGTTCTGTTGTTGTCGGCAAGGGTGTTAAAATCACGCGATGATCTAAAAACAAATCAACAGTAGCGGCGTCGACACCACTCTGTTCGGAACCAGCAATGGGATGCCCCATCACAAAATTAGGCGGCACCTCACCAAATACTTTTTCGGCAGCGCGCTGCATATTGCCCTTAACACTGGCAACATCGGTGACGATCATCGACGGCGTCATGAACGGTGCCAGCTCGGCCAGTACTTTTTCAGCAATCAAGGTCGGCGTGGCAATGACCACCACATCGGCATTGGCGACGGCCTCTTTCATATCAAGAGTCCACGCGTCGATCACACCCAGCGCTAAACCTTTTTCCAAGGAGGCTGCGCGGCGCCCCGTAGCAACCACCTCTCCTACCGCGCCCTGCGCTTTTAGCGCCCGCGCCAGCGAACCGCCCATCAGCCCAAGACCGATAATGGCGAGTTTATTGATATAAAACTTAGACACTCAACACCTTTTTCAGCGCAGCAAGAAAGCGTTGATTCTCGTTTTCAAGGCCAATCGACACCCGCAAGTGTTTGGGCATTTGATACACGCCGACAGGCCGCACAATGACGCCTTCACGCAAAAGTGCCTGGTAAATTGGCATGGCATCGTTCGCCAACTCAATAGCGACAAAATTACCCACCGAGGGAATATAAGCCAGACCTAGCGCCTCCAAGCCCTGACATAGCTGCTGCATACCATCTCGATTGACCTGCTGACTACGCTGCAAATAATCATCGTCATCCAGCACCGCAAGGGCCGCCGCCAAGGCTGGCACACTAACATTGAAGGGTGCTCGCACTCGGTTCAGCAAATCGGCGGTTTCAGCGCTGCTTATACCATAGCCAATACGCAAACCAGCTAGGCCGTAAGCCTTGGAAAAGGTACGGGTAACAATAATATTTGAATAGGTCTTTAAAAAATCGAGGCCATCCGGAAAGTCTTCGGCGCCGGCAAATTCAATATAAGCCTCATCAAGCACCACCATCACATGGCCTGGCACTTTGGCCAGAAACGCCGACAATTCATTGCGATTTAAGTAATTGCCAGTGGGGTTATTAGGGTTGGCAATAAACACCACACGAGTATCAGTTTCAATTGCCGCCGCCATGGCATCAAGGTCGTGCCCCCAGTTTTTCGCAGGCGTTACTATCGCACGGGCACCCACCGCCTGCACGGCGATGGGGTAAACAATAAAGGCGTGCCGGGAAAAAACGGCTGAGCAGTCTGGGCCGAGAAACGTGCGCGCGATAAGGTCAAGCACATCATTCGAACCATTGCCGAAAGTAAATTGCAGCTCAGTCACACCCAATTTTTCTGCCAATTTTTTCTTAAGTTCAAAACCGCTGGCATCGGGGTAAAGATGCAGATTTTTTAAGGCTTTTTCAGCCGCAGCCAAGGCCAGCGGTGACGGTCCCAGTGGGTTTTCATTACTGGCCAGTTTAACAACATCGCTTAAACCCAGCTCGCGCTGCAACTCTTCAATTGGCTTGCCCGGCTGGTAGGGCTGTAAACCACGCACACCGGCATTCGCCAGCGCAAACACATCGCAACTCACTATTCAGCTACCTTCCGCATTGGGGCTAGGGGCAAACACATAACTATAGCGCCGCCTTGGGGTAAGAACCCAAGACTTTAAACATAATGGAGTGCTGCTCAATGGTATTAAGAATATCGATAATTTTGGGGTCTTCGCGGTGACCTTCAAACTCAATAAAGAACACATAGGTCCAGGTTTCGCTGCGCGAGGGCCGCGTATCAATACGGGTCAGCATAACATCGGCTTTTTGAAAGGGCTCAAGTAACTTAAACAAGGCACCAGGCCGATTGCGAGCAGAGACCACCAAAGAGGTTTTATCACGACCACTGGGCGACACATTCTCGCGGCCAATAATAAGAAAACGCGTGGTATTGTCGGGCTGATCTTCGATATTGCCCGCCAAGCGCTGCAAGCCATATTGAGTTTCGGCCAAATCGCCAGCTATCGCAGCGACGCCCTCCTCCTCTGCCGCCATTCTCGCGGCTTCGCCATTACTGCTTACTGCAGCGCGCTCAATACCGGGGAAATTCGCATCCAACCAGCGGCGGCTTTGCGCCAAAGCTTGTTGGTGAGCACAGATACGCTTTATTTCTTTGCCAGAAGTTTGGCTGCCTACCAAAAGGTGTAGGCGAATTCGCAGCTCAACTTCACCGCAAATCTTTAGTGGCGAATGAATAAAAGCATCTAAGGTGTGAGAAACCATTCCCTCGGTAGAGTTCTCTACTGGCACCACACCGTAGTGACACTGCCCAGACTCCACCTTGGCAAATACGCCATCAATGGACGCCTGAGGCAAACTGATTACCGCGTGCCCAAAGTGCTTCACTGCCGCCGCTTGGGTAAAGGTGCCGCCGGGGCCGAGATAAGCCACTTCCATCGGCTTTTCCAGCGCCAAACACGCCGACATAATTTCGCGAAAGATAAACGCGACAGTATCGTCAGCCAAGGGCCCCTTATTGGCCGCCTTCACCCGCTCTAAGACCTGAGCCTCACGCTCGGGGCGATAAAATAATAACTGCTGAGAGCTATTGCTGTCGCCACTGGCTTCAAACTGCTGGGCCGCCGCGAATTCAGCCAACTTAACTTCAGCCACTTGCTGGGCACAGCGGGCGCGTCTATTCAATAATTCGTGTATCTGGGTATCAATGCTATCGATATCCTGACGCAGGGTATTGAGGTCTACTGGCGACGTTTTGCTTTCACTCATAGTAATTAGCTATTCTGCCCGGCGAAGGTTTTCATGTAGGCGATTAAGGCATCTACGGCTTCTTCTGGCACCGCATTGTAAACACTGGCGCGCATACCACCCACAGAACGGTGGCCTTTCAAATTCAGCAGTCCCGCTTCTTCAGCGCCGGCAAGGAAAACTTTGTCCAAGCTTGCGTCTGCCAAAACAAAGGGAATATTCATCAACGAGCGGCTCGCCACTTCAACGGGGTTGCTGTAAAAACCGCTGGCATCAATATAAGCGTAGAGTTTTTCCGCTTTGCGACGATTAATCACTTCCATCGCTTCCAGACCACCCTGGGCCTTCAGCCATTTAAATACCAGGCCAGCCAAATACCACGCCAAGGTTGGCGGAGTATTGTACATGGAGTCATTATCGGCAGCCGTTTTGTAATCCATCATTGTTGGCGTCATCACGTTGGCTTTACCCAACAGATCTTTACGCACAATAACGATGGTCAAACCGGCAGGGCCGATGTTTTTCTGGGCACCGGCGTAGATCAAACCAAATTTATTCACATCGACCGGACGCGACAAAATAGTCGACGACATATCGGCGACTAAGGGCACCTTGCTTTCTGGTGTCCAGAAAAACTCCAAACCACCAATCGTTTCATTTGGCGTGTAATGCAAATACGCCGCATCTTCGCTCAGCTTCCAGCTATCAAAAGCAGGAATTGTGGTGAAGTTAGTGTCTTCTGAACTAGCGACCACATTCACTTTGGCATAACGCTTGGCTTCTTTAATGGCCTTTTTAGACCACTCACCGGTATTCACATAATCAACAAGCTTGCCTTCACCCATCAGGTTTAAGGGCACGGCAGAGAATTGACTGCTAGCGCCGCCCTGCAAGAAAAGCACGGCGTAGTCGTCGGAAATCCCCATCAACTCACGCAGATCCGCCTCAGCCTCATTGGCGATACCAACCATCTCATCAGAGCGGTGACTCATCTCCATTACTGACAAACCGCGCCCCTGCCAATCCAGCATTTGCTCGGCGGCTTCAGTTAATACGGCTTCAGGAATAGAAGCTGGGCCTGCACAAAAATTAAAACGACGTGCCATTTACGTTGCCACTCCAAAGATTAAAATTTGACAGTGGCGGAGACTAGCCCCGCCACCCTTACCTAGCTAAAGGCACTTCCCCTAGCGGGGATTTATTCGTCAACCGCAGACGCATCGTCAGCAGCGCTATCGTCTGGCTCAGCGGCAATCACATCCGCTTCGCTCGCGACAATTAGCTCGCCGTCTTCATCCAATGGCAATACTTCGTCTTCTTCGTCTACCCGCTGCACGCCGACCAAATGCTCGTCTTCTTTAAGACGAATAACCCGAACACCTTGGGTATTACGACTCAAGATCGACACTTCATCAGTGCGGGTACGCACCAAGGTGCCCTGATCACTGATCAGCATCAGATCGTCGCCTTCAAAGACCTGTACGGCGCCAACCAGCGGGCCATTACGCTCGCTCATCGCCATGGCGATAACACCGCGGTTACCGCGCCCCTTCGCAGGGAAGTCTTCAACCAAAGTACGCTTACCGTAGCCATTTTCAGACACGGTCAACACACAGCCGCCCGCTTGGGGAATAATCATGGCGATGGCGCGCTGACCTTCATCCATACGGATACCACGCACACCGCGCGCGGTACGACCCATGGCGCGCACATCTTGCTCAGCAAAACGCGCCGCTTTACCAGCACTGGTCAGCAGCAAGATATCGTTTTCGCCATTGGTGATTGCGGTACCAATGAGCACATCGCCTTCATCCAATTCTATTGCGCGCAAACCCACGCTGCGCTGGCGAGAAAAGGCCTCTAGTGGGGTCTTTTTCACGGTACCCAAACGAGTGGCCATAAAAATGAAATAGCCTTCAGTGTACTCATTAACCGGCAATATTGACGTAATACGTTCGTCTTCACCCAGTGGCAATAAGTTCACCATTGGTCGGCCACGGGAATTGCGGCCTGCGACTGGAATCTGGTAAACCTTCAACCAGTAAACCTTACCAATATTGCTGAAACACAAAATGGTGGTATGGGTGTTCACCACCAGTAAATGCTCTACAAAATCTTCGTCTTTAACCGAAGTCGCCGACTTTCCCATGCCACCGCGACGCTGAGCCTGGTAAGTATCTAAGGGCTGAGACTTGGCGTAACCGCCATTGGAGATAGTCACAACGCGGTCTTCTTCAGGAATCAGGTCTTCGTGGTTCAAGTCCAGATGCGAGGCAACGATCTCACTGCGACGCTCATCGCCGTAATCGGCCACAACCTGCTCAAGCTCACCGCGAATAACCGCAATCAACACGTCAGGGTTCGCCAAAATATTCAAGTACTCAGCGATTTCCAACAGACGCTCTTGATACTCGCCCAGCAGCTTCTCGTGTTCAAGACCGGTCAACTTTTGCAGACGCAAATCCAGAATTGCCTGCACCTGCACTGGCGACAGATAGTACTGACCATCGCGCATGCCATAAATTTCTTCTAAATCCTCTGGGCGGCAGGCGTTTTCGCCTGCGCGCTCAAGCATGCCTGCAACATCACCCAGTTTCCACGGACGAGAAATCAAGGCATTTTTCGCCTCTTGGGTGGTTGCCGAGGCTTTAATAGTGGTAATAATTTCATCAATATTGGAAATCGCAATCGCGAGACCTTCCAATACATGACCACGCTCCCGCGCCTTGCGCAGCAAATACACAGTTCGGCGAGTAACGACTTCGCGCCGATGGCGAATAAAGTATTCAATGAGCTGTTTTAAATTCAGAATGCGCGGCTGCTTGTCGACTAAGGCGACAATATTAATACCAAATACATTCTGCAGCTGGGTCTGGGCATAAAGGTTGTTTAAAACCACTTCCCCACTTTCGCCGCGCTTCATCTCAATAACCACGCGCAAACCGTCTTTATCAGACTCATCGCGCAATTCAGAAATGCCCTCTATTTTCTTCTCTTTAACCAGTTCAGCGATTTTCTCAATCAAACGCGCTTTGTTTACCTGGTAAGGCAACTCGTGGACGATAATCGTTTCGCGGTGAGTTTTTTCATCAATAATCACTTCGGCGCGAGCGCGGATGTAAATACGACCACGGCCGGTTTTATACGCCTCGACAATGCCAGCGCGGCCGTTGATGATTGCCGCCGTTGGGAAATCGGGGCCAGGAATGTGCTCCATCAACTCTTCAACGGTGATATCGGGGTTATCGAGGGTTGCCAAGCAACCGTTAATCACCTCGGTCAGATTGTGGGGCGGAATATTGGTCGCCATACCTACCGCAATACCTGAGGAGCCGTTAATCAGCAGCGCAGGAATCTTTGTTGGCATGACTTCTGGAATTTGCTCGGTGCCGTCGTAGTTAGGCACCCAATCCACGGTTTCTTTATCGAGGTCAGCAAGGATTTCATGGGCAATTTTGCGCATGCGAATTTCGGTATAACGCATGGCCGCCGCGTTATCACCGTCGATAGAACCAAAGTTACCTTGGCCATCAACCAGCATATAGCGCAGCGAGAAGGGCTGCGCCATACGAACGATGGTGTCGTAAACAGCAGAATCACCGTGCGGATGGTATTTACCAATAACATCACCAACGACACGGGCCGATTTTTTATAGCCCTTATTCCAGTCGTTATTGAGCTCGCTCATCGCGAACAATACCCGGCGATGAACCGGCTTCAAACCATCCCGGACGTCGGGCAATGCCCGACCCACAATAACGCTCATTGCATAATCGAGGTAGGACTGCTTTAGCTCATCCTCAATATTGACCGGCAAAATCTCTTTAGCTATATCAGCCATGAACGGGGTAATTCCTTATTATGGATACGCGCTTCGCAGCATTGTCGCTGAGAAATCGGCCGCATCCGGTATTTAAGCCAGTACTGACACCATCACCGCAAACGACGCAACAGCTCGAAGCAGAAAATAAAGCGGCGATGATAGCATATTTTCAACGACCTAAGACAGTTCAAAATCGCCGTAAATCAATGTGCTATCGCGACAAATCAGCCCACAGCAGCCCTGTTTGCGGGTATACTTGCGACTTTGCTCAACAGGACCCGGACAGCCCTATGCCCGCCCCCACAATCAATAGCGCCGACACCCTGATTTTTGCCCGCTGGATAATACCGGTCACTCCCGCCAGCGCGCCGCTTAGCCATTACGCCATCGCCATTAATGACGGGGTAATCAGCGCCATATTGCCGGCTTCCGAAGCGCAAGCGATCACCGCCAAGGAGATCCTCCACCTCGATCACCATGCGGTGATGCCAGGCCTAATCAACGCCCACGGCCATGCCGCCATGAGCCTGTTTCGCGGCATGGCCGACGACAAAGCCCTGCACACTTGGCTTAACGACCACATCTGGCCCGCCGAAGGCCAATGGGTAAACGCCGATTTTGTGCGCGATGGCAGTGAACTCGCCATTGCCGAAATGCTGCGCAGCGGTACTACCACGTTTAGTGATATGTATTTTTTCCCCGAAGTTACCGCCCAAGTCGCGCGCAAGGCCGGTATTCGTGCTCAGCTCAGCTTTCCTATATTCGATTTCCCGAGCGCCTGGGGCAGCGGCCCTGACGACTACTTTCGCAAAGGCCTCGCCCTGCTCGACGAACACAAATACAGCAAGCTGATTACTATTGCCTTTGGCCCTCACGCGCCCTACACCGTGGGCGACGAGGCCATGCAGCGCATTGTGACCTTTGCTGCCGAGCTCGATGTACCGATTCAAATCCACCTGCACGAAACCCAGCAGGAAGTGGATGACGCCGTGGCGCAATCGGGCAAACGGCCGATCGCCCGTCTCGCCGAGCTGGGCTTACTCGGCCCCAAAACCCAGTGCGTGCACTTAACCGCCCTCAACGACGAGGATATTGCCACCCTCGCCAGCCATGGCTGCCACGCGGTGCACTGTCCCGAATCTAATTTAAAGCTGGCGAGCGGCTTTTCGCCCGTCGAAAAAATGCGCCGCGCAGGTATAAATATAGCGCTCGGCACCGACGGCGCCGCCAGCAATAACGATCTGGATCTATTTGGCGAGATGCGCACCGCCGCCCTGCTGGGCAAGGCGGTCGCCGGTGACGCCAGCGCCCTGCCCGACAGCTACGCCCTAGAAATGGCCACCATCAACGGCGCAAAAGCACTGAGCATCGATCACTTGGTGGGCAGCCTTGAAGTCGGCAAACAGGCAGACATTATCGCCATAGACCTGTCAGCACTGGAACAACAACCCATTTACAACCCAATCTCCCAAATTGCGTACACCAATATCAGCCACCGGGTTCGCTATAGCTGGATCATGGGCCGCAAGGTGCTGGATAATGGCGAACTGACCACGCTAGACAGCCGAGACATCATTGCCCGCGCCGAGCTCTGGCGCAAAAAAATTAGCGGAGAATAAAATGCAACAGCCTCATTCAAGCAGCGCAACGAGCAATGTCGACCCCGCAGAAATCGCCAAGTTTGAAGAACTCGCCCACCGCTGGTGGGACCGCAACAGCGAATTCAAACCCCTGCACGACATCAACCCGCTGCGGGTTAACTATATTGACGAGCGCTCACCGCTGGCCGAGCGCAAGGTTGTCGATATTGGCTGCGGCGGCGGCATACTCTCTGAGTCTATGGCCCAGCGCGGCGCCACGGTCAAGGGCATCGACATGGGCGAAACCCCACTCAGCGTCGCCCGCATGCATCAGCTAGAGTCCGGCACCAAAGTGGAGTATGTACAAATTACCGCCGAAGAACTCGCCGAGGCAGAAGCCGGCAGCTACGACGTGGTCACCTGTTTAGAAATGCTAGAACACGTGCCCGATCCATCATCAGTCATTCGCGCCTGCGCCAAACTCTGCAAACCCGGTGGCGATATTTATTTTTCAACCATCAACCGCAACCCCAAGGCCTTTATCTTCGCCATTGTTGGTGCCGAGTATTTATTAAAAATGCTGCCCCGTGGCACCCACGACTTCAGCCGCTTTATTCGCCCTGCCGAGCTGGCAAACTGGGTGCGTCAAGCCGACTTACAGCTGCAGCATATGACGGGTTTGACCTACAACCCCATACTGCGCACTTACCGTCTTAACGATAAAGATGTCGACGTTAATTACATGATTCACGTTAAGAAGCCGCTGTAATGTTAAAAGCTGTGTTATTTGACCTAGATGGCACCCTGCTTGATACCGCAGTGGATTTCACCGCGGTATTAAACGCCATGCTCAGCGAGCGCGAATTAGCGCCGCAGAGTTATGACGAGGTGCGCAAGCGGGTGTCCGATGGCGCCCGCGCAGTGGTCAGCCTCGGTTTTCAACAGCAAGAAGGCCAAGCGGGTTTCCAAGCCCTGCTCGATGAATTTCTTGACCGCTACCTAGTTCAGCTCGCGGTCAGCACTGCACTTTTCCCCGGCATGAGCGAAGTCTTGACACACATAGAAGCACTCGGCATGAAATGGGGCATCGTCACCAATAAGCCCGCCCGCTTCACTGAGCCACTGCTCGCGGCGATGGGCCTAGACCAGCGCTGCGCCACCGCGATTTGCCCAGACCACGTCACAAATCGCAAGCCGCACCCAGAACCGATCTACTTGGCCTGCAAAGAAATCAACTGCCTGCCCGCGCACACCATTTACGTGGGTGACCACCGCCGCGATATCGACGCCGGCCGCAATGCCAGCATGCGCACCGTGGCCTGCACTTACGGTTATGTTTCAGCCGGTGACAGCGCCGAAAGCTGGGCAGCAGACTATCTCGTCGCCCAAGCCGTAGATTTAATTCCCTTAATTGACCAGCTACATACTTCTTAAACCGAGGATATTCCGTGCCCTTAAGCCTCCCCAGTGATTTCATTGCCGCTCCCCAATGCCTAGCGGGTAAAACCATTTTAGTTACTGGTGCCGGTGACGGCATTGGCCGTGCGGCAGCGTTGAGCTTTGCCGAACACGGCGCCACCGTTATTTTACTCGGCCGCACCATTGAAAAACTGGAGGCGGTCTACGACGAGATCGAAGCCGCTGGCTACCCCCAAGCCGCAATCTACCCCGTGCATTTACGCGGCGCGGTGATGAAAGATTACGAGGAGCTGGCCAACACCATTGAACGGGAATTTGGTCATCTTGACGGCCTGCTTCACAATGCCGGCATACTCGGCCAGCGCCGTACTTTGGCACAAACCACTGTCGACAGCTGGGACGACGTATTGCACGTCAATATCACCGCCGCGTTTATGATGACCCAAGCCCTACTTCCAATGTTAGCCGCCGCCAACTCAGCCTCTATTGTGTTGACCTCATCCAGCGTCGGCCGCAAAGGTCGGGCATTCTGGGGGGCCTATGCGGTCTCTAAATTCGCCACCGAAGGTTTTATGCAGGTCTTAGCCGACGAAGAGTTTGAGCTAAACAACACGCGGGTGAACACCATCAACCCCGGCGCCACCCAAACCGTCATGCGCCGCACTGCCTACCCTGGTGAAAATCCGCAGGACAATCCGCTACCCGACGTCATTATGCCGCTGTATTTGTATTTGATGAGTGACGCTAGCGCGAAGGTTAACGGCCAGCAATTTGACGCCCAGCCAAAAGGCTAAGCCATCAAGCGCAGATTGTTTACCTAGGAGCTTTAAAAGAGATATAAATCGGAGGGGGACGCGCTGCTCATCAAATAAACTGACATGCAGCGCGATCGGTTTTCGTCAGTCGCGCAACATGCCCTGCATTAATTCGATCTGCTGCTGATAGGCCTCATCGCTTTCACCCGGTGTCACCGGCAAACCGAGTCGCGCAAATGCGGTCACCTCAGCCCAATCGACTTCCGCCAAGGGGTGCTGCGTACCGACATACGTTTGCAATCTTGCTACGGTGACAATATCGGCATAATCCGCTTTTTCAATATCACGACTAAAATCGGCGCAGCCTTCAGGAACAACAATTAACTCCTGGGCAAAACCCCAAACCTCTAGAATTCGGCGCCCCACTTCTGGACTCAGTTCTAGCAAGGCCTGGTCTAGCAACTCGGGATGGTCCCGTAAAAAGCCTCGACCAACCGCATAAGACAATATTGGCAAAGCGCCAATCTGGTGAATAATTCCCGCGAGTGTGGCCAGCTCTGGTTTAAGATGAAGCTGAGATTTCGCCAAGGTATAGGAAATCGCCGCAACGTCGGTACTCTGCACCCAAATGTTGCGCATGCGCTGATTTAAAGACTCTTTGGTCGACAGAAAGATTTGCTGCATCGCCAAGGTCGTCACCAAGGTACTGGTATAACCCAAGCCAATGCGACCGATAGCACCTTTTACGTCGTTAATCGGCTGTAAACCACGCAGTAGCGAACTATTGGCAACCCGTAAAATTCTCGCCGCTATTGAGCTGTCGTTTTCAATAATGGTGGCCAGCATTGCAATATTGACGTCTGGGTCGCTGGCTGCCTCGCGGATCTCCAAGGCCACTTCTGGCAAGGTCGGCAGTACAACGGCATCATTTTCAATCGCCTGCAGCAAATCCGCGCGGATTTGCTCAATCAAAGGGGTACTTGAACTCACGTCGACACACTCATCATTTAAGGTAGCGGGACCTGCGATACTTAAAGATTAGCAGATAAATTGCCGCTGCAATGATTTCCGCAGCGACTAAATTTACGCTAATACGGCATCAGCAGCGGCAAGTGCTGCGCTCGCGTCACACTCGTAGCCTTGTGCCAACATCGCGGCAGCCAGTGCCGACAACAGCAAACGAATATTTTCAGGCTTGGCGCTATAGCCCATCAAACCAATACGCCATACCTTACCAGCAAGGTCGCCCAAACCGGCACCAATCTCCAAGCTATGATTGGCCAACAAATATTGGCGCGTCGCGGCGTCATCTACGCCTTGAGGGATATAGACGCTATTGAGCTGAGGCAGACGCTGCTCCGCAGCCACGACAAACTCAACACCCAAGCATTCTAAGCCAGCAGCTAAGGCGCTATGCATGGTGGCATGACGCTGCCACGCATTCTCTAGACCCTCTTCTTGCAGCATAACCAGAGACTCATGCAAACCGTATAAGGCATTGACCGGCGCAGTGTGGTGATAGGCACGCTTACCGCCCTCGCCCCAATAGCCCAAAATAAGATTCATATCTAAAAACCAGCTTTGCACTGGGTGCTTACGGACTTTAATGGCTGCCACTGCCGCTGAGCTAAACGTCACCGGCGACAAGCCCGGTGTGCACGACAGACACTTCTGGCTACCCGAATAAACGGCATCAGCCTGCCACTCATCAACCAATAGCGGCACGCCGCCCATCGAGGTCACCGCATCAACAATGCTCAAACAACCGTATTGCTTAGCCAAACCGCACAGCGCTTCAGCGTCGCTCAACGCGCCAGTAGACGTTTCAGCGTGAACAAACGCCAACACCTTAATATCGCCATGTTCTTTTAAAGCCGCGTCAACAGCGGCGGGTTCAACAGCCGTACCCCAAGCAAAATCGAGGCGAATCGCTGTGGCGCCACAGCGCGTCACATTCTCAATCATCCGATTGCCGAATACGCCGTTCACGCACACCAGCGCCTTATCACCCGGCTCGAGCAAATTAACAAAACAGGCTTCCATGCCGGCTGAACCCGGCGCAGAAATTGGTAAGGTCAATTCATTGTTAGTTTGAAAAGCGTATTTCAACAGCTCTTTGGTTTCATCCATCATGCCCACAAACAAGGGGTCTAGATGGCCCAGTGTTGGCCGACCCAGCGCTTCAAGAATACGCGGATGCACATCAGAAGGACCGGGGCCCATCAAAGTGCGAAGAGGAGGATGAAACGAAGAAATGGCCATATGAAAATCTCACTGATCTGCTGCCGCGCCACGAGCGCAGGCAGCTGCATTAAATAGAACGACTATGTTGGCGGCGATTATACCTGATTAGCGCGCAGGGGTAGAGACCGAGTTTACGCCGTGTACTCATCACCTATGGTCGCAGAAAATTGTGACAATGGCTGCCACCTTAAATCATCCTGAAAAGCACGCAATAATCGGTAATGCTCATAGCGAAACTCTTTAGCTTGCTCACATATACGCCGCGCCGCAGCCAAGTCCAGCGGTTCAGCTGAGCCGCTTAATTCAGTTAATTGCCCACGCTCAGCGTTCCAGCGAAAACTGCCAAAATGCCGCCAGTCATACACTAAATGCCATTCGCTAACACCTGCGCCATTATTCTCATGAATCAGCACTGGTTCGGCAAAAGGCCACGGCGTATACAGGTATCCGGCAAACGCCGCTTTTACGCGCGCAGCAAAGTCATCCGCCGACGCCACTGTTGCCGACTCACCGGTTCCCACTGCAGTTAAAGCGCAAGCACCACACTCACATACCTCCCCCTCAACAAGCACCGCCAAACGTCGCAAACAAAGCTGATGCTCTTTCGCCAACTCTCTGATACGGGTTTTAGCATGTTTACGCTCGCGAAATAACCCAACCGTCTCACCGGTCTGCGCGATATTGGCGGGCAAGCCAGAACGCAATCGCAGTTGTAACTCGCCACTGTCTTGCATAATAAAGCGCACACAACAGGGCTTACCCAAAGCATTGACACGACGCTGTAGCAATGGCTTTTCGTGACGCAAGGCCACACTTAAATGCAAACCCGCAGATAACTCTCCTGCCAGCATCTGCCACTGAACAGCGTCTACTCGGCGCACCAGTTTTGCCGCTTTACTGTCGCCGGTGACGTTTTCAAAATGCGCGAGCACCTGTTCCTGCAAAGACCGAGCACTGCCCAGATACAGCAACTCCCCCGCCTCGCCCAATAAGCGATAAACACCTGGCTCACGAGGAATCGCATCAATATCAGCCTGACAAATAGACGGCGGCAGTACCGGCAAGCCCAACTGCAAGCCAACTTCAAAATTAAAAACGGCTTCGCCTTTATCCGCGCGGGCGTAGTCGAGAAAAGCTTTCATCGCATCTACGTCGGCCATCGCCCGGTGATGCACCTCGGAGTAAAAACCAATCCGCGCACAGATTGCCTCCAAACCGTGCTTTGGCCAATCGGGGTACAAGGTTCGCGCCAATTTCAGCGTACATAAAACACGGGGCTGATAATCGCGACCATAACGCGCAAAATTAGCCCGTAAAAACCCCGCATCAAAGCGGGCATTATGGGCAACTAAAATGGCGCCATCCAAATACGACCACAGGGTTTCCTGCACGTCAGAAAATTGTGGTTTGCCCCGCAACATACTGTTACTTATACCGGTAAGACCTTGGATAAATGAAGGCACCGAACAAAGAGGGTCTATTAAAGACTGCCATTCCAGATCCACATCACCGCCAACAACGCGAACCGCCGCTTCCATGATGTGATCTTGCTTGGCCTGCCCACCCGTGGTTTCAAGGTCGACCAGAGCAAACCGAAGACCACTTAACACCAGCTGCCCCGAAAAGTGAATGCCCGCGCTTTTACGAGAAATGGGAAAGCCGAGCAAGAAGAAAATATCATATTCATCAACCTAAAATAGACGCGTCTTAAGCATGATAAACCACCCGAAGCTCATCGACATAACATAGATAACACACCACCAACAAATACCCATATAGCTAAAGCTATAAGGCCAGCAGCTTTCATCGCCTTATCCAACATTGACATTCACGCCATATAATATACTGTATATACATACAGCAATTACCCGCTAATGTAGTTTGTGCAATGCAATGAAAAGTCACTCTCTCAATCAATTACTCGATGAGCGCAAGCTCTGGCGAGGCCAACAACTCCGCCGTTCAGCGGCGGCTAGTGATCGCCTGAGCACAGGGTTTAGCGCCTTAGATAACGCCCTGCACACCGGCGGCTGGCCCCGCAGCGGTTCTACTGAGTTATTGGGGGAATACGGTATTGGTGAGCTGTGGTTTTTACTGCCAGCCCTCCGCGAACATCTGGCAGACCGGCCAATGGCGTGGTTAAACCCACCCTATTTACCCCATGCCCCCGCGTTGGCCGCGCAGGGCTTGGCGGTAGACAAGCAGCTTTTGGTCAGACCAAAAACCTTAGCCGATCAGCTTTGGGCCGCAGAAGAATTGCTGCGCAGCGGCGCGTATAGTGCGGTATTAAGCTGGTTTAATGAACCGAATCTAAATGACCGGCAGCTACGTCGCCTGCACATTGCCGCCCTCGAGGGCCAGTGCTGGCATCTGCATTTTCGCCCCGCGAGCTTGGCCCGGCAGATATCCCCCGCCCCCCTGCGCTTAAATTTGTGCGCCGCACAGCAAGCCCTACAGATTAATATCATTAAACAGCAAGGCGGCCATGCCGGACAGCAACTGCAATTAGCCCGCCCCGCCGCCCTGTATTTACAGCAAAGTGCCGCCGTGACGTGGCCGGTCTATAACAGTGTATCTGCCGCAAAAACACAGTCTCAGCCCCAAGCCCTGCGCAAAATCAACTTACTCACCAATACCGCTATATTCGCCAAGGCAGCGCAGCAAGACAGCACGGTTAGAGTCAGCAAGACTGGCAGCAATGAGCCGCCTCACTAATGCTGTGGTTATGCCTGCGGCTGCCTGCGCTGCCACTCGACGCCCTCGGCGCCAAGTCCTCGGCTGGCATGCTGGCACTACGCCATAACAATATTATTGTCATGGCGAATGATGCAGCTCAACAGACGGGAATTGCTGCTGGCATGTCGGTGTCGAGTGCAATGAGTTTATGTAGTGCCCTCGAACTGCGTCCTCGCGACTTACAGGCCGAGCAACAGTATTTAGAGAATATTGCGCTCTGGGCTTACCGCTTCAGTGGCGATATCTGCCTTTGTCCGCCCAATGCGGTACTGCTGGAACTCAGTGCATCCTTGCGCTTGTTTAAAAACCTAGCGCGGCTCTACCGCAAATTCCTTAGCGCCTTCCGGCGCCGGGGGCTTAGCGTGCAGCTGGGGATTGCCCACACCCCGCTGGCGGCAGAATTGCTCAGCCACCAAAATATCAGCCCCGCCAAGTTAGTGAATGCCGCAGGCCAGCTTCATCAAGACGAATTACATAATGCCCTGCAGGCGCTACCTATCGACCTTTTACCGCTCGCGCCCAAAACCCTAAATACTTTACGAGAAATGGGCATGCACACGCTCGGCAATATTCAAGACCTACCCCGCGCCGAACTTGAGCGCCGCTTTGGCAAAGACATCACCACCGCGCTTGCTAAATTACAGGGCGAGCAGGCCGATATTCGGCCCAAGTTTGCGCCTCCCGACACGTTTAATAGCCAGCGCCATTTTGACGGCGGCCTGCACAGCAAGCAGCAGCTGCGCTTTCCTATTTCGGCCTTACTTAGTGAGCTGGAACACTATCTGCGCCTGCGCCAATGTCTAAATCGCGATTTGCAATGGGAGTTCCATTATTTAGATGGCAGCAAGGAGGCTTGGTCTTTGGACCTGAGCCAGCGCCATTTTGATCGTCGCAGTCTCATTGAGCTGGTGATGCTACGCTTAGAACCCCTCAGTTTGCAGGGTGCGGTAGAAACACTAAGCCTGCGCTGCGAGCACTTTATTGGTAACGAGCAACACTGCGAGCAATTATTCGATACCGCCAATAGCAGCAAACAACAGGCAAAGGCGGCGCAAGTATTAGACAAGCTAAAGCTTAGACTAGGCTCCCAGCGCTGCCATCAGTTTGCCTTACAGGACGCCCACCTCCCTGAATTAAACTGGGTACTTCGCGACGTTCACACAGCGCCGCAAACGCCTAGCCACAACAAACGGCAAGCCCAAGCTGCAACGCCAAACGCCACAAACTTACTTCGACCAAACTGGCTCTGCCATCCCCCCGAAGCCATTAGCGAAACTGCCGGGGGCTTATTCTGGCAGGGCAAGCTGCATTTACTACAAGGCCCGGAGCGCTTCGACGGCCAGTGGTGGCTGCAGCGTCAAACCCGCGACTACTATATTGCCCGCCACCAACACGGCGCCCTGTGCTGGGTGTTTAAAGACTGTCTGAACCGGCGTTGGTATCTGCACGGTTTTTTCGGTTAACCCTATGCCTAAGATAAAACCTGCACCCGCGTCTTACGCCGAGCTACACTGTCTGAGCAATTTCAGTTTTTTGCGGGGCGCCTCCCATCCTCAAGAGCTAGTCGCTACCGCCGCAGAACTGGGCTATAGCGCGATTGCGATTACCGACGAATGTTCACTGTCTGGCATAGTGCGGGCTTACCGCGCCAGCAAAGAACACAATATTAAACTCATTTGTGGCGCCGAATTTATACTCAATGAAGGTATTCATCTGGTCTTACTCGCGCCGACACGACAGGCCTATACCGAGCTGTGTTCCCTGATCAGCCGCGCCCGCCTGCACAGCAGCAAGGGCAACTACCAATTAAACTTAGGCGATGTCCGCCGCTATAGTCAGCACTGTTTTGCGATTTGGATTAATCCCGCTGAAACGGAGAGCCACGCTCGCGAGTTGAAAAAATATTTTAACGATCGGCTCTGGCTCGGCGTTAGCTTTCACGGTCAGCAGCAATCTGAACCCTACTATTTTAAACGCTACCAAATTGCTCGCCACCACGACATTAATATGCTCGCCTGTGGCAATGTGCATATGCACTGCCGCCAGCGTAAGCCCTTACAAGACATACTCAGTGCGATTCGCCTTAATACCTCGGTGCAAGCCCTTGGCAGCCAAGTACAGGCCAATAGCGAACGCTACCTTAAACCACTGTCACTGCTGCAGCGCGACTACCCCGCCGACTTACTCAAAGAAAGCATCGCCGTTGCCGAGCGCTGCACCTTTAGTCTGGCAGAGCTGCGCTACCAGTACCCTAATGAAGTGGTGCCCATGCACAAAAACGCAGGCGAATTTCTGCGGGAGATCACCTTGCATGGCGCCCAGCGGCGCTGGCCAACAGGCATACCGGAACTGGTTAAAAACCTACTCAAAAAAGAGCTAGGCTTAATTGCCGAGTTAAAGTACGAACATTATTTTTTAACGGTTTACGACATTGTTCAGTTTGCCCGCAACCAAGGCATTCTCTGCCAGGGCCGAGGTTCCGCCGCCAATTCCGCGGTGTGTTACTGCTTGTTTATTACCGAGGTCGACCCATCCCGAGGGCAGTTATTATTTGAACGTTTTATTTCCCGCGAACGCGACGAACCACCCGACATCGATGTCGATTTTGAACACGAGCGCAGGGAAGAGGTGATTCAATACATTTATAAAAAATACGGCCGTCAACACGCCGCCCTTGCCGCCACCATTATCAGCTACCGGCGGCGCAGCGCTGTGCGAGATGTGGGCAAAGCCCTGGGCTTAGACGACTACCTGCTGCAGAAACTGTCTGGCAACATGGCGTGGTGGGACGATAAAAGCACTTTTATACAGCGCTTAGAAGAAAGTCAATTCGAGACTGGCAGCCTACCAGTCCAACAATTTATGAGTTTGCTCAATGAAATTTTGGGTTTCCCCCGGCATTTATCCCAGCACGTTGGCGGCTTTGTTATTACCCGCGACCCCATCGCCAGTTTGGTACCCGTTGAAAACGCGGCCATGCCCGAGCGCACCATTATTCAGTGGGACAAAGAAGACCTAGAAACACTAGGCATGATGAAAATTGATGTGCTCGCGCTAGGCATGCTCAGCGCCCTGCGTAAAAGCCTTAGCTATATCAGCGCCGCTGGCGGCAGCGTTCAGCAACTCAGCGATATACCCGCCGAAGACCCCGCCACCTATCAAATGCTCTGCACCGCCGACAGCGTTGGGGTCTTTCAAATTGAATCCCGCGCGCAAATGACCATGTTGCCAAGGCTGCAACCCCGCACTTTTTACGATCTCGTTATTCAAATCGCCATTGTCAGGCCCGGTCCTATTCAAGGCGGTATGGTGCATCCGTTTTTACAGCGACGGCAGGGCTTAGAAAAAGCCGAATATGAAAATGACGCTATTGCCCGAGTATTAAAACGCACTCTCGGCGTGCCGGTATTTCAAGAGCAGGTTATTCAGCTCGCCATGGTTGCCGCTGGCTTTAGCGGCGGCGAAGCCGACCAACTACGCAGAGCCATGGCGAGCTGGGGCAAAAACGGTGATTTAGTCAAATTCCGTAGCAAGCTAGTCGACGGTATGCGCGAGCGCGGCTATAGCGAAGATTTTGCCGAGCGCCTGTTCAGCCAGATGAAAGGTTTTGGCGCTTATGGTTTTCCCGAGTCCCACTCTGCCAGTTTTGCTTTATTAGCCTATGCCTCGGCGTGGCTTAAATGCCACTACCCAGCAGCCTTCTATTGCGGTTTATTAAACAGTCAGCCCATGGGCTTTTACTCGCCCTCGCAATTAATCCAAGACGCCAGCCGTCACGACATTGAAGTACGACCCATTTGCATTAATCACAGTGACTGGGATCATCGCCTTGAGGGGGATTCTAGCACCCCCGCCCTGCGCCTCGGCCTACGCCTCATTAAAGGCTTAGCCAAACGCGGCGCTGAACAGCTTTGCCAAATACGGCAGGAGGCCTTATTCCACAGCATTGACGATTTTTGCACTCGGTATAACATCGCCAAGCAGTACTGGCAACAACTGGTGCAGGCCGACGCCTTTCACTGTTTTAATTTGCACCGCTACCAAAGCCTGTGGGAAATCAGCGCGTGGCAGGCCCCTGCGCCCCTAGGCAATTTACACCCCGCACAAAATGAGACTCTTCGACTTAAGGCCCCCGTGGAAACCGAGGAAGTACTCAGCGACTACCGCCATACCGGCCTTAGTCTGCGACGGCATCCCTTGGCATTGCTACGCCCCCATAAACTGTTTAAAAACTGTGCCCGCGCCGAAGACTTAAAAAATATCGATAACGGCCGATTTATTCGCATTGGCGGTTTAGTCAGTTGTCGACAGCGACCGGGCAGCGCTTCAGGGGTAATGTTTGTGACACTCGAAGACGAAACCGGCAACAGCAATCTTATTGTGTGGCCAGCGGTACAAGAACGCTATAAAAAAGCCCTATTGCAAGGCCAAATGCTGATTGTGAAAGGTTGCGTACAAAAAGCCGCGGCGGGCCATGCTACGCCGGTGATTCATGTCGTGGCGTTCAGTATTGAAAACCACGATCATCTTATGCGGGTTGACGCTGCGTCACATGATTTTCATTAACGCAGCGTCAAGAAAGGCACTCAGGTCTATACAACCTCGAACAAGCCCGCTGCCCCCATACCACCACCAACACACATGGTGACGACAACGTACTTCACACCGCGACGCTTACCTTCAATCAGGGCGTGCATCACCATCCGCGCACCGCTCATACCGTAGGGGTGACCAATAGAGATTGCGCCGCCATTCACGTTCAAGCGGTCATTAGGAATACCCAGCTTGTCGCGGCAGTAAATAACCTGCACTGCAAAAGCTTCGTTGAGTTCCCACAGACCGATGTCGTCCATTTTCAAACCCGCGCGTTTTAACAGTTTGGGAATAGCGAATACGGGGCCAATACCCATTTCATCGGGCTCGCAGCCTGCAACCGCCATACCGCGGTATATGCCCATGGGCGCCATATTGCGCTGCGATGCCAAGGTGCCGTCCATCATCACTACTGCGGCAGCGCCGTCAGAAAGCTGTGAGGCATTGCCGCCAGTAATAAAACCACCCTCGCGCACCGTCTTTAAACCAGCCAAACCTTCTACGTTGGTTGACGGACGATTGCCCTCGTCTTGGGTCAAGGTCACGCTTTCTTCAGAGGTTTCGCCGGTTTCCTTATTCATGACGAGCTTAGAAGCAGTAACAGGCACAATCTCATCGTCAAATTTACCCGCCTGCTGCGCCGCTGCCGTGCGCTGCTGCGATTGCAGCGCGTACTCGTCTTGGGCTTCGCGAGAAATATTGTAGCGCGTGGCAACAATCTCAGCGGTATCGAGCATGGGCATATAAATATTCGGAGAATGCGCAATGGCCGCCGGGTCGACCAGCTTGTGCATGTTCATATGCTCATTTTGAACCAGCGAAATAGACTCGCAACCGCCCGCAAGCAGCATGGGCGCGCCGTCCATCACAATCTGCTTAGCACCTGTGGCAATGGCCACCAAGCCAGATGCACACTGACGGTCAATGGTCATGCCCGAAACCGAGGTAGGTAAGCCTGCCGCCATTGCCGCGATACGACCAAAGTTCATGGTCTGGGTGCCCTGCTGCATTGCCGCGCCCATAATGCAGTCATCGATCTCATTGGGGTCTATGCCTGCCCGCTCTACCGCCGCTTTAATCGCAAAAGCCGTTAACGACGGCGACTCCAAATTATTAAACGCACCACGATAGGCTCTGCCGATGGCTGTACGTGCTGCAGAAACAATTACTGCATCTTTCATGATAAGTCCTCAATTAGAAGTATTATTTAGCACCCTGCATAAACGCTTGGGCCTTGAGAAGAAATTTTTCAGATTGCTTGAAGCCGGACGCTAATTCAGCCAGATTACTGGTATCACAGATATCGTCCCAACGGCTAGCAACCGCTTCTGGGTTAAGTTCCTCCGGGCTAAGGTAAATACCATCTGTTTCGAAGATGCTTGATTTCGCATAACCACCACCGCCAGCACAGAGAATAAAACGGTTTGGCGCACTGTCATGACAAAGTGTTAAGGCGCCCGCGGTTACGACTTCGGGCACTAGCATCGCCAATATTTCAGCGGGCATTAAATCTTCGGTCATCCGGGTTGCCGCGGTCGGCGCCAAGGAATTCACGTGCACATTGTATTTTGCACCTTCGATGGCTAGGGTATTCATCAAACCCACTACCGCCATTTTAGCCGCGCTGTAATTGGCTTGACCAAAGTTGCCGTACAAACCGCTCGAAGACGTTGTCATAACAATACGACCATAGCCTTGCTGCTTCATGATATCCCAAACGGCCTTCGTGCAATTCACCGACCCCATAACGTGAACATCCATCACCAACTTAAAATCATCCATGGACATTTTGGAAAAAGATTTATCGCGCAAAATACCGGCGTTATTAATCAAAATATCTACCCGGCCCCATTTCGCCATAGCCTGCGCAACCATGTCTTCGACTTCGCTGAAAATCGCGACATTGGCACCGTGCGCAAATGCTTCACCGCCAGCGGCCTGGATTTCAGCGACTACGCCTTCCGCTGCAGCGGACGAAGCACCAACGCCATCGCGGGCGCCGCCCACATCATTAATAACCACTTTGGCGCCACGGGCAGCCAATTCTAAGGCGTGACTGCGGCCAAGACCGTTTCCCGCACCAGTCACAATCGCAATTTTACCGTCAAAACGAATACTCATTTCTACTTCTCCAATTACGCGCAAGGCATTAAGCCCAATACTGATTAACTTGCCACATATTGAACTCAGGCAACCATTTGTATACTGATCCACTCCGCGGCCAAGGCGGGCTTCTCTTCACCGTCAATCTCTAATCTAAAGTAACTTCAGTGCTCACCCGAAAGCTACCTGGTTTGGCTTCTTAAATGTTAAAAACTTTCACCTTGGCGCGAATACGGCTATTCACTATGACTGGCGCTAAACAACGTACTTTATCAAAGCCTGAATTTATACCCATATAGAAGCCTTTGATGATAATACTGCTCGGCAAAGCGTGATAACCAAGACAAGCGAAGAAAACCGTGAGCAATGATCGTACCAACGGGCGTCTCTTTAGCACACTCAGGGTCAACATGAATAAACAGCTGGTCTAAAGTGCAATCAGCAAATTAATTAATGCGCTCTTCGCTAATACTCAGCTACTCCGTCGGCTCAGCGTCAAAACCGATATCGTCTTGAATTGCTTGCGTATCAATAAGTGTCGTCACAACATTCACTCCTTTTTAAAACCAGCTATTATGCATTTCATAAAAAGTTGCATCGAGGTCGAGGAGGTTTTTCGACCAGACCTCGATAACCGGTAATTCGAAATTAAAGAAGTATTTCATGGCCTGTAATTTACCGGTATAAAACTGCTGATCCGCTTCATGGGGCTTGGCCGCCATACCCTTTTGAGCGACAAGCCCCTGGCGCAACCACAGCCAAGCAATTACGGTGTGGCCGAACATATCAAGATACTTCACCGAATTGGCCATGACCAAATCGATTGGCTTTTCCATCATTGCGCCCAACAAATGCTCAGTGATTTTCTCTAAGAGGGCAACAGCGGCAGCAAGACGCTCAGCAATCGGCGCCAAATCACCCGTCATCGCCTCATCAACTGTACGCTGAACACGCGCCAAGAAGGCTCGGTATCCCGCCATATTGTTCATTGGCAACTTACGGCCGAGCAAATCTAGAGACTGTACGCCGGTGGTTCCCTCGTGAATGGGATTCAGGCGGTTATCCCGGTAGAACATTTCAACTGGGTGTTCATTAATATAGCCGTGACCGCCCAATACCTGAATAGCGAGGTCATTGGCTTTAGGGCCGTATTCCGATGGCCAGGTTTTAATTATTGGCGTGAGGAAATCAAGCAAGGTGTGCGCAGCGAGACGCGCTTCCTCAGTGGCTTCAGTTTCTTTATCATCGGCCAATTGCGAACCAAACATACACAAGGCATAAGCGCCCTCAGCATAAGCTTTTTGGGCTAGCAGCATCCGTTTTACGTCCGCGTGTTCAATGATATTCACCGGCGCAGAACTTGGATCTTTGCACGAAGGCAAACGCCCCTGAGGCCGCTCACGAGCGTAATTTAGCGAATACTGGTAACCGGCCAAAGCCAAGCAAGCCGCGCCAGTACCAACCATAATCCGCGCTTCGTTCATCATGTGGAACATATACGTTAACCCACGGTGCTCCTCGCCCACCAAATAGCCCACCGCGCCCTCATTCTCGCCGAAGCTCAAGGCCGTTGAGGTTTGTCCACGCCCACCCATTTTGTGAAACAAGCCCGCCAATGCAACATCATTGCGCTCGCCAAGGGAGCCGTCGGCATTTACCAGAATCTTAGGCACAATAAACAGGGATATTCCCTTCACCCCCGCTGGCGCGCCCTTAATACGGGCCAACACCAAATGCACAATATTCTCATTCAGCTCATGCTCACCACCGGAAATAAATATTTTACTGCCGCGAATGCGGTAAGTACCATCTTCGGCGGGTGCTGCCGTCGTTGTTAAATCGGCCAGCCCCGAGCCCGCACCCGGCTCGGTCATTGCCATGGTGCCAGCAAAACGACCGCTGCGAATCGGCTTCACCCAAGTTTCAATTTGCTCTGCACTACCGTGATTTTCAATTAAGTTGGCATTAGCATTACTCAAGGCCAAATAACCCATCGTGGTGCTTGCCGCAGCGGTCAAATAGGCATTAGCGGCGCTGGCGACTAGCGGCGGCAATTGCATACCCCCTAGTTCAAAATCAGCCGTCGACGACACAAAACCCGCCTGAGTAGCCGCATCTACCGCGACTTTAATCTCCGGTATCATGTGCACGTTCTTGCCATCAAACGTCGGTTGCTGCTCATCCACTTTCTTGCGGATGGGCACAAAATACTTCTCGGCAATCGACTGCGCGGTATCAATGGCCGCATTAAAGGTCTCTACTGAATGATCTGCGTAGCGAGGACGCTCTATTAAAGATTCGGCGTCAAATAGCTCATAGAGCATAAATTGAAGATCGCGTGCACAAAGAATAGGGGCAGCCATATCGCTTCACCATATTATTGAGTAAAGATCGCAGTGTGGCAGCAAGCCAACATCTATACCATGACATCACATGTCTAGACGAAATTAGCCTCAATCACCGCTAGCGCACCGTAGCCGAATACTCATACTCACATCATAAAATGTGCTTTAATACTATTTCGCATACCTATCAAAGTAAGCAAAATCATTCCAATAAAGATGAGTAAAAAGCATGAGCAATTTAATCAAACCCTTTAGCGTCGCCATACCACAAGCCCAGCTCGACGACCTTAAAACTCGCCTAGCCAATACTCGCTGGCCAAACGAAGAGCCCGTCGACGACTGGAGTCAAGGCGCGCCCTTAAATGCCGTAAAATCACTGTGCGAATACTGGCAAAATGACTACGACTGGCGCCGCTGCGAACGCGAAATAAACGCGCACCCCCAGTTCACTACTGAAATCGACGGACTAGAAATACACTTTTTACACATTCGCTCGCCCCACGAAAATGCCCTGCCCATGATCATGACCCACGGCTGGCCAGGCTCAATACTTGAATTTATGAAGGTCATTGAACCCCTGAGTAATCCCACCGCCCACGGCGGCAAGGCCGAAGATGCCTTCCATTTAGTTATTCCCTCCCTGCCCGGCTATGGCTTCTCTGGCAAACCAACAAGCACCGGCTGGGGACTCGAACGTATCGCCAAAGCCTGGATCACCCTCATGGGCCGTCTAGACTATTCAGAGTTTGTCGCACAGGGCGGCGACTGGGGCTCCGGCGTCACCAGCGCTATTGGCCATATACACCCACCACAATGCCGCGCCATTCATATTAATATGGCTCTAGCACACCCCAACGAAGACGACATGGCATCACTCAGCGAACGCGACCAAAAGGCCTTAGCCGACATCAAGCACTATTTTGACTCAGATTCCGGCTACGCCATGATCCAAAAATCAAGACCGCAATCCATTGGCTACGGCTTGGCCGACTCGCCCGCCGCGCAAGCAGCCTGGATATACGAAAAATTCCATGGTTGGACCGATAACAACGGCCGCCCAGAAGATGCGCTCACCGTCGACCAAATATTAGACGACATTAGCATGTACTGGCTCACTAACAGCGGCGCCTCATCAGCCCGCCTATACTGGGAAAGCTTTAATAGCATCTTTGCAGAACCCTTGAGCATACCCTGCGGCGTCTCTATTTTTCCCAAAGAACTATTCAGACCCGCGCGCAAATGGGCCGAACGAATTTACCAAAACCTGATTCACTGGAACGAACTAGATAAGGGCGGTCACTTTGCCGCTTTCGAACAACCAAACATTTTTGTAAATGAAGTGCGAAGCTGCTTTGCTAAAGTTCGTTAGGCAATCGTGCGGACGCCTTTAGCGATCTGTTGACCCTCTCCCGAACATTTCATAATAGTCAGACCCGTGATGGGCGCGACTTCGAAGGCACGGCAATTTATAACCTGCTCAAAGTTTCAATCCACGCGCCCGTGATGGGCGCGACGCAATGTAAAGCGTTTTACTATATTTTTTTTAAGTTTCAATCCACGCGCCCGTGATGGGCGCGACCGGCTACATTGTTGACGCGCTGGCCTACGTAGACGTTTCAATCCACGCGCCCGTGATGGGCGCGACGCGAACTTCTTAACGGTGAGGTGCGGAAGCTGGAAGTTTCAATCCACGCGCCCGTGATGGGCGCGACATGACAAGCCCGTATGCTTGTGGCTCATGAGGATTGTTTCAATCCACGCGCCCGTGATGGGCGCGACGGTTGAAGTCGTGCCACGTATAGCGGC
>NZ_JBFHDY010000039.1:0-29198 GCF_041584495.1 Zhongshania sp. | reverse complement strand
TTGTTTCATTGGGCGATTCCCTTTCTGAATGAGTGGCTGATTTGTGAGCGGGTGCGATCGGATGTGGATTACACAGTCCGACATGCACCCGTGCCGGGGTCTGGCCGTGTCCAATACACCTCGTGCCAGCAGATTTTGGCGGCCTAATGATAGTCATCTCGGCCTAGGATTGCCAGTGCTGAGCCGTTGAGAGTGCTAAAAACGCCGGATTTTCGCTGATTTAGATTGGCGATATGAGTGCTACTTATGGTTTCTTGGTCTTTCCATTGGCTACTTTGTAGCCGCATATCCATGGTTTCTATATAATGCGCAGCCCCAGCCCCGATAGATTTTAAGTGCTATGTCCAGTTTGCCAAAGCTCGAGTTCAATAAATTGCAAAAACGCCTGCGCCGCCATGCGGGGCAAGCGATTGAAGACTATAAAATGATCGAAGAGGGCGATCGGGTGATGGTGTGCCTGTCCGGTGGCAAGGACAGCTATACCATGTTGGATATCTTAATGAATTTGCAAAAGAGCGCGCCGGTTAAGTTTGATCTGGTGGCGGTCAATATGGATCAAAAGCAGCCGTTCTACCCAGAGCATATTTTGCCTGAGTACCTTGACGCGCTGGGTATTGAGTATTACATCGTCAATAAAGACACTTACTCGATTGTTAAGCAAAAGATCCCTGAAGGTAAAACCACCTGCGGGCTGTGTTCGCGTCTGCGCCGAGGCACCCTGTATGCCTTTGCGGAAGAAATCGGCGCGACTAAAATTGCACTGGGTCACCACAAAGATGATATTGTGCAAACCTTGTTTTTGAACATGTTCTATGGCTCACGGCTGTCGGGTATGCCCCCTAAACTGCTGTCAGACGACAAACGCAATATTGTGATTCGGCCGCTAGCTTACTGCCGTGAGTCAGATATTGAAGCGTTCTCGCAGTACAAAGAGTTTCCCATTATTCCCTGTAACCTCTGTGGCTCGCAGGAGAATTTACAGCGCCAGAATATCCGTAAAATGCTGCTGGATTGGGAAAAAGCCGATGGCAGCCGCATTGAGAAAATTTTCTCGTCTATGCAAAATATTGCGCCATCGCAAATGGCCGATACCGAGTTATTTGATTTTGCCAACCTCACCATCGACCGTACGGGTGAACGCAAAGAATATGGTTTCGACTCTAGTCAAACCATCGATTCTGGTGGCGTGCCACTGTCATCACGAAATGACTATATCGAGATCACGCAGCTCTGAGGTCAGTTGTTTACCCCTGCCATTTAGATTTTTTCATCACTTCCGGGCCGCACTCAGCTGCTGGCCCGCTTTCTGCATTATTTCAGCATCATAGGGTTGGCGTGGCGGGTTTTACTTGCCACCGATGCACGGCTGTCAATAATATGACGGGTTTAGACTGTTGATTGATCGAATTTATCGGGATGTCAAATATTTGACAGTTCCTTTGTGGGGTAAGGCGGAGTGCACAGTGTTTGAAAAGGGTTTAGCGGGCAACGTAATGGCGGCGATGCTCATTGCCTTGCTGCTTATTGGCTGCGGCTTGATTGCGCAGGCGGTTTGGCCGCAGTTACTCAGTGCAGGGCAGTTTCAGTATGCCGATCAAAGTACGCTTGCCGACGAGGTACGCCTGCGCGAAATTCAGCTTCAGCGCCAGTCCCAGCAATTAATAGAGCCTTTTGTGGCAGGGGCGGACTTTCGCGTTATCGTTAATATAAATGATGTTAGGCCGGGTGCTAGGCAGGTCACGCTATTGATTAATCGCCCTGAAGCGGACAGCGCCTTAGCGCAAAGTTTGCGGGAAATATTGTGGTCAGGGTTAGCGCTAAACGCAGCGCGGGGTGACAAAATTGTTGCTCAGTTTCATGCCTTCGCGTCAACGGGTTCCGAGGGCGCTAGCGGTTTACGAACAGGCGATAAGATATTTTCTTGGCGAGTAGTTGTAGGCGTGGTAGCCGTTTCCTTTGTGCTAATGGTTGTGTGGTTTTCGCGTCGCCGGCGCAGCCGTGAGTTGCTGAAAGCGCAAGAAACCGATGGTTATCAAGAGCAATTGTTGGCTTTGAAGGTGATTGCAAAGCAGGAGCCGGGACGTGTTGCTGGGGTGTTAAGTGCGTGGTTAAATGATGAGCGGCAATAATATGGCCTGGCAAGGGGGCGTAATGTCACTAGCGTGTTCTGCGAGGTTTGTGCGCGCATGGTAAATTCCGCAAGTGTGACGCTATCGAGTACAGAGCAGGCGGCCGCACTGTTGATGTCCTTAGATAAGGCTGATGCGGCTGCGGTTATGCGCGCTATGGTGCCTCGCGATTTACATAGAGTGGTCGAGGCAATGGCAATGATGTCTGCGCCAAACAATGCCGATTTCATGACTATTTTGCGTCGTTTTCATCGGGATGTGGCCGGTTTTTCTGGCGTTAAAGTGGGCGTTAGTGACGCGGTATCGAGTCTGCTTGAGGAGGCGCTGGGGGAGGAGCGGGCTAAGTTGATGAGCGATAGGCTGGCCTTTCATGGTCAGGCAAAGCATATCGCAAAATTGAAGTGGTTAGACGCCACTACTATCGCGGGTATTATTCGCCGCGAGCACCCTCAGATTCAGACGGTGGTTGTTGCCTGCTTGGAACCTCGCTTGGCGAGTGAGGTGTTGCTTGCCTTTGACGAGGCAAAGCGCGTTGATGTTTTAGCGCGCTTATCGGCTCTTAAGTTGCTTACTCCCGCTGCTTTGGAAGAGTTGGAGTGGTTGTTGGAACAGTATTTCAGCGACCTCGGTCGCCCGGTTGGCAGGGCCTTGCAAGGCGACTCGATGGCGGCGAAATTGCTCAATGAAATGGATGTTGGGACGGAGAGTGCACTGTTAAATGGTCTTCGTTATGCCCAGCCGGAAAGTGCCGCGAGGGTTGAGGAACTCATGTTTGGCTTTGCCCAAATTGCGAATATGGCGCCGCGAGATTTAACAATACTCCTTGCTCAGCTCGCCCCCGAAGTTTTGGCCCCGGCCTTGCGAGGCACTGGTGCTGAGTTGCGCAAGCAACTGCTTGGCAATCTGTCGGCGGATAAGGTGGCGGCGATCGCCGCCCTTGGCTCGCGCTTTAGCCCCACAGAAATTGAATCGGCGCGCGCCGAGATAGTTAGCATTGCGAAGCAGATGGCGGCAGTGGGTGAAATAATACTTGATGCGCGTAAAATAGATGTATTCTGAGCTTGTAGACGCAAAAATTAGTGCGCAACTGGGCAATAAACAACATGGATGATGCCAATATGAATGCCTTGGATTTGAGTTTATTAGATGAATTGCGCGAGTTTATGGACGCCGACCTTCATATTCTAATTAGTGAATTTGAGGAAGATACTCGGGAGCGTTTACTGCAAGTAGGGCAAGCGATAGAGCGGCGCGATGCAGAAACGCTGCGCCAGACAGCTCATAGTTTAAAAGGCGGCGCGGCCACGCTGGGGGCGGTGGGGTTATCGCAGCAGTTTCGCGGTTTAGAGTTGCGTGGTCGCGATGCGAGTTTCAGTGGTATAGATCAAGATTTTGGCAATACCCAGCGCAGTTTTGAAGAGGCTATGGCCTCGCTTAATAAATGGCTTGCTCACGTTTAATATTGAGCAATGTGCTGGCTAATTCAGTGCTGCTGTCAATTAGTTGACAGTGATGGCTTTTCTAAGTGACTGATTTTATAAAAAAATAATTGGCTCGTCCCTTGCATTCATTGGTGTTGATGATTCGTGTTCAGCGCTAACGGTTGTGTTTTTATATGGTTAAAGACTTGCTATCGCAGGCAGAGATTGATGCCCTGCTGGCCAATGTGCAGGCCCAAGATGTTCGCGCAGAAGATGCTGCGAAGCCACCGCGGTCGTTTGATTTGGCCAGTCGACGGCAGCCGAAAAAGCGCCGCTTGCCCGGCCTAGAGCAGCTTAATAAACGGTTTGCGGAGCGCTTTCGCGACAGTATTTCTGATGTTTTGGGTCAAGGGGTGGATGTTGTCGCCCTCGATCTGCAATTTCTACCGTACAGCGAGTATTTGCATTCGCTCTACGTGCCGACCAGTTTAAACTTGATGCGTGTCCACCCGCTGAAAGGGGCGGCAATGTTGGTGTTTGACGCGCGCTTAGTCTTTAGATTGGTTGATATATTTTTTGGCGGCAGCGGTGGCCAGGGCAGCGCCGATGGTCGCGATTTTAGTCCGGTTGAGCGCCGAGTGCTTGCGCGTTTGGTGCGCCGTGCGCTCGGCGATTACCAGCAGGCTTGGGCTTTGTTCAAAGACGTGCAGTGCGAAGGGCTTGCCATGGAAGTGAATCCCGCTATGGCGGCCATTGCCGGGCAGTCCGAAACCGTGGTTTTGTGTCGGTTTCAAATTGAACTTGAAGGCGGCGGTGGCGGTGAATTTCATATTACATTGCCGCAATTAATGCTGGAGCCGGTACGAGATCAGCTGAGTAAGAAAGAAAGTGCTGACCAAGCGGTAGAAGACCCCTATTGGCAAGCCGCTCTGCGTGACTCCTTGCTGAATTTACGCGTCGCCACTCGATGTACGATTGCGGAGCCGATATTGAGTTTACGAGAAGTAGCAAGCATGAAAGTGGGCGATATTATTCCACTGGGCGCGGGTCAGCGGTCAGTATTAAAGGCCAGTGGCGTTGAGATGGCCACGGCCAGCTTGGGCGTGGCTAATGGCCAATTAGCCCTCAAAATTATTGACCGAAGGGCGTAATTGAAATGATAAACCTGCTGAGAGGTATCGCTCATGGATAATCAAGATGAGCTGCGCAGGCAGCGCCGGGCCCTCAAAGAAGAGATTGAAGCCGCCGACCGGGGCGGGGCGGGCGCGTCGGGTAACAGTCAAGCCCGCGAGGGGTTTCAGACGACCAGTGCGTTTCAACATGCGGGAGCGCGGCTCCAAGATCGCAAGCCCGCTGCGCCAGATCTGGAAATGGTGCTCGATATTCCGGTGCGCATTACCCTCGAAGTGGGCGGCGCGGATATGCCAATCCGAGAGTTATTACAGTTGCATCAGGGTGCTATTGTAGAGTTGGATCGCCAGGCGGGTGAGCCGCTCGACGTTCTGGTTAACGGTACCTTGGTCGCCAGAGGGGAAGTTGTGGTGGTAGAAGATAAGCTTGGCATACGATTGACTGAAGTCGTTAGCCCTGCTGAACGCTTACAATCTTTGTGATGAGATCAGGACGATTTAATGAAGCACCGCCTCATATTCTTAAGTAAAACCCCGGCCAAACTTAGGGGAGTTGCCGATATGCTGGATCAGCCTCATTTGTCTGGCTGGCGTTGGTGTGTGGTTAGTAAGCACGTCGCCGATGTGCAGCGTATGGGCGTGCCAGTGGCCTCCGAACTGCTACTTAGCAATCTTTATGGTCGAGCTTGGCGTGGTGGATTCTGGGGGTTTCTGCTTGGCTGTCTATTGGTAATGATCTTTGTGTCTGCCTTTAATTTGAACGACGGTTTAGCGCGCGAAATACTTTTTTATTCGCTACCGCTGAGCTTTTTGTGTTTTGGCGCGTGGGAAGGTGGCTTTGTTGGCTTGACCGAAAACAATCCAAATTTGGCACCTTTTCAGTCCTATGTTGATTCAGGCCGCCTCGTGCTTTTAGTTGATGTGCACAGTGTTGATCTGCGTTTGCTTAAAAAGATTATGGCAATGTGTAATGTAGAGCAAATTGGCGATTATTCTCGGCGGCTGCCCGGTATGCCCTGGCGCGAGCATAGTATTAGCGCTGCGCAGGTGAACGGGTGAATTCCCGGCCGGTGCAGGTGATTGCCGTCAGTGGCGGCAAGGGCGGGGTAGGTAAAACCAATGTCGCTATTAATCTCAGTGTCGCGCTCGCTGAGGCGGGTAAGCGAGTGGTAATACTTGATGCCGACTTTGGTTTGGCGAATATCGACGTATTGTTGGGTTTGCGTAGCACCAAAACCATCGAGGATGTTCTCGATGGGCGCTGCTCGCTGCAAGAGGTCATGTTAACGGGGCCAGCGGGCATTAAAATTATTCCTGCTTCGTCCGGCACACGGCGTTTAACCATGCTGTCTAGCCTTGAACATGTGGGCTTGATTCGGGCGTTCAGTGAGATCGCCGAGCAGCTGGATGTTTTAATTGTTGATACTGCGGCGGGGATTTCTGACTCGGTGGTAAATTTTGTCAGCGCGGCCCACGAGGTGCTATTGGTGGTCTGTAATGAGCCGAGCTCGATAACTGACGCTTACGCCATGATTAAATTATTAAATAGGGATTTTGGCCGCAGCCGATTTCGGATACTGGCTAATATGGTGGCGGACGAAGCGGAGGGGTGGCAGGTCTTTGAGACTTTAAATAACGTGTGTCAGCAGTTTATTGAGGTCGCTTTGATTTACACGGGCGCAATTCCTTTTGATCAGCACTTACGCGATGCGGTGCGCCAGCGCCATCCGGTGATATTACATGCGCCAAGCAGCGTTTCAGCTAGAGCTTTGCGTGACGTTAGCAAAAAGCTACAAATGTGGCCCTTGCCTAGCCGCATGGAGGGGCGCTTATTGTTTTTTATTGAACAATTAACGGCGGTGGACTCTCAGCGACGGGGCATTGGGGAGCGTCGCGATGGGTGACAATTCCTCGCCGAATCCCTTTGAGCACAACCAGGAGAGCAGTGATCCGGTGTCGTCGGCCTCGGGCCTGCGTAGCCAGATGCGTATTTTGGTTGTTGAGGATTTTTCGACAATGCGACGGATAATTCGCAATCTCCTTGGCGACTTGGGATATCGCTACATTAGTGAGGCAGACGACGGCTTAGCGGCACTGCCTATGCTGCATAATCAGCATTTTGATTTTGTTATTACCGATTTGTTGATGCCGCATATGTCGGGTCTTGAGTTGTTGCGGGCTATTCGTGCTGATCGCCGACTTCGCCATATTCCAGTGTTAATGATTACCGCAGATGCGCACCGCGAGCAAATTATTGAAGCCGCTGAAGCGGGTGTGAACGGGTATATTGTCAAACCTTTCACTGCGGCAATGCTGGAAAGCAAAATAATGCGCATTTTTGCTAGAGTTGACGGTTAATGACGCTATGCCGCGGGCAAGTTGCTGGATTGTGATCGGTGTTACAGTAGCCAGAGAATAATTTGGTCATAATCATAATATGTGTGCTTGCTGCGCTTGTTGAACCGTGAGATTTAATTGGATTATGTGTGAATAAAACTGAACACGAAGGGATTATGGCGATTTTTTTGGCGGAAGCCGAAGAAATTGTCCAGCGCCTATCTGAACAGTTAGCCGAGCTGCAATATGGCTACGACGGTCAGCGTATCCTCGATGATATTCATCGTGGTTTTCACACTCTTTATGGCGGCGCTGCTGTGTTGGGCTTGGCTGAATTGGTGGAGTGCGCGCAACTTTCTGAACGACTCATGGAGCGCTTGCGCACACGCCGAATGGCCTTGAGCCCGGCCGCGGTGTCGCTGATTTTAAGCGCAGTGGAAAGTGTTCAGGTAATGCTTGCCCGCCGTATCAATCATCAGGAGCCTGAAGCGCTAAGCCGGGAGTTAAAACAGCGTCTGGTGCAAGCTGCAGATGGCAGCGATAAATCGGCGAATACCATTGTGTCACCACACGCCGACAGCGACCCCATGGGCTTGTTTTTCGATGGTCGCCTAACATCACGTAAATCTGGCACTCCCTTGAATCTAAATTCCGGTGGCATCTTGCCGTCGGTTGCTACAAATCAAATAACTGATGATGAATTTGAAAACTTACTCGATAGCCTCTACGGCAAAGGTAGGGGGCCAACGTCGCGCAAAGTTGCTGCCCGAGGCGGTGAAGCTGGCGGAGCTAGTGCTACCGAGACAATGGTCAGGCCGCAAGCAGCTTTGGCTACTGACGTGATGACGGGCGACAGCGGTATAGGCCATTTGGTTCAAGAGTTGAGCTGGGTGCGCAATCGCTTAATCCGCTTTCAGGGGCTTGAACAAAAGACAGAGCTTGATAAGGCCCTGGCGTATCTGGACTTAGTCACCAGGGATATGGAAGCCTGGCTACAGAGCCGGGCGAAGCGCCGGTAGCGCGGTGTGCATTACTAGCGTCAGTTTTGCTGCCAAGCAATAGATTTACTCGACGACAATCCTGTTTAGGGACTAAATTCCACTCTGCTTCGTATATACTTGCAGCGTTTTGGCAGATGCTGAGGCCCGCGTGATGCTGGTCTGCTACGGGAGTGATTTTGGCACAGACAGGGCTGGAGGTAAGGCAACTCTACAGTGAGCGCGATGATCGTGTGCTGTTTGCTGAGCTGTGTTTTACGCTAAATGCCGGTGATGTGCTGCAAATTGCCGGGCCTAATGGCAGTGGCAAGACCAGTCTGCTGCGAATTTTGGCGGGTTTATCCAGTCGTTACCACGGCGATATTCTTTGGCACAAGCACTCGTTGGAGCAGCAGCGCGCTGACTACCTCCAGCAATTGCTGTATATCGGTCATGGCGCCGGTATCAAGGCCGCATTAAGTCCACTGGAAAATTTGCGGTGGTCTTGCGCCTTGCGTGGTTTACCCGCAGACGACAATCCCATTCTCTCGGCCTTGGCCAAAGTAGGTTTGCGGGGTTTTGAAGAGCAAGCCTGTTACAGCTTGTCTGCAGGGCAGCAGCGCCGTGTGAATCTCGCGAGATTATTTTGTATTCCGGCCCAGCTGTGGATTTTAGACGAACCCTTTACCGCTATTGATCAAGGCGGTGTCGCTGAAATTGAACAATGGATTAGCGACTTTGCCAATGCCGGTGGCGCGGTCTTGTTAACCACGCATCATCGACTTTCGATTAACCGCCCCCTTCGTATTATTGAATTGGGGGAGCGGTAATGACGTTATTTAGCTTGGCGTTGGCCGTATTGCGTAGGGATTTGCTCGCCGCTGCGCGCCGGGGCAGTGAATGGTCAAATCCCCTCGTGTTTTTTGTCATGGTCTGTGCGCTGTTTCCGCTCGGGATTGGCCCTGAACCCCAGCGATTGGCGGCGTTGGCACCTGGAATCTTGTGGGTAGTGGCTTTATTAGCATCCTTGCTCGCCAGCGATACGGTGTTTCGCAGTGATTACGACGACGCTACCCTCGAGCAAATGCTGCTTAGCCACCAAGCCTTATATCCGCAAGTGATCGCTAAAACCTTGGCGCACTGGTTGTTAAGTGGTTTGCCTCTTAGTCTACTTTCGCCTTTATTAGGTGTTTTGTTGCATTTGCCGACGGCGGGGATGCTGGCTTTGATGGCGAGCTTGGCGCTTGGTAGCGCCGTATTAAGCTTTATTGGTGCTATCGGCGCGGCGTTAACCGTAGGCTTGCGAAAGGGCGGCTTATTGTTGTCACTGATCATCTTACCCCTGTATATTCCCGTGCTGATCTTTGGCAGTAGTGCCGTCAAAACGGCGGTCGACGGGGGCCCATTTCTACCGCAACTGGCGATGCTGGGCGTGTTTTTTCTGGTTGCCTTGGCGCTGGCACCGCTGGCGATAGCGGGCGCTTTGCGAATTAGTGTGGATCAGTAGTGGCGCGGGGTATCTGGTATACTTCGGCGCGGTAATTATTTGCCAGAGCGGCATTAGGCTTTAGTAAAAGAGAGAAGAGTTTTGTCTATTTGGACTACGTTTCATAAATGGGGCTCGCCGCGCTGGTTTTATCAGTTCAGTGGCCGCTTGCTGCCGTGGCTGGGGGGCTTGTCTCTATTGTTGCTCATTGGTGGCGCGGTGTGGGGCTTAGCGCTGGTGCCGCCCGATTATAAACAGGGCAATAGTTTTCGTATTATTTATGTGCATGTACCTGCGTCGGCGGTGGCCATGGGCGCGTATATGACCATGGCCATAGCTGGCGCGATTCACTTGATTTGGCGAATGAAGTTGGCGGCAATGGTCATGAAAGCGATTGCGCCGATCGGTGCCTCGCTTACATTTCTTGCGCTGTTGACTGGCGCTGTGTGGGGCAAGCCAACTTGGGGTACCTGGTGGGTATGGGATGCTCGTATCACCTCTGTGTTAATTTTGTTCTTTTTGTATCTTGGGGTTATTGCTCTGCATCAAGCCTTTGAAAATCGCGAAGCAGCGGCCAAGGCCTGTGCGGTACTGGTGATCGTGGGCGCAGTTAATATCCCCATTATTTACTGGTCTGTAGAATGGTGGTACAGCCTGCATCAGCCAGCCAGTATTCGTTTTATCGGTGAATCCTCTATTCATCCCAGTATGCTGAGGCCCTTGATGGCGACCATGGCGGGCATGTATTTGTTTTTCGCCTGGGCAATGTTGTTGTTTACTCGTAATGAAATTCTTGATCGTGAGCGCAATACCCGCTGGGTCCAAGACATTGTCTGCGGTAATGATAAAAACGCGGAGAGTAGCAGTGTACTTTGATTCGATTGGCGAGTTGTTCGCAATGGATGGCCACGGCCCTTACGTGTGGTTCTGTTACGGTATAACAGCACTGGTGTTGTGCGTTATTTTATTTGAAGCCCGTCGCCGTCGTCTCGGTGCTGAACAGCGGGTGCGTGGGGTGGTTCGCCGCAAACAAGCAAACGCTCATAAAGTGAAAGGCAAAGAGTAAATAATTATGGCTATGCATCCCCAGCGCAAGCAGCGCTTAATGATTGTTGTTTTTATTTTGTGTGTAGCGTCTTTGGCCGCTGGCTTGTTGGGTTACGCCTTAAAGGAAAATATTAATTTATTTTACCCCCCCGCCGAAATTGTGTCGGGTAAGGCGCCAGTAGGTAAAGCGATTCGCGCCGGTGGAATGGTGCAAGAGGGTAGCGTGCAGCGCGCTACCGACAGTTTGAAAACACGGTTTGTGGTGACCGATTACAGCGCGGTTGTCACCGTTGAGTACGAAGGTATTTTGCCAGATTTGTTTGCGGAAGGAGAGGGCGTGGTCGTTTCGGGTAAGCTTGCCGAGGACGGTGTTTTTTACGCGAGCGAGGTGTTGGCAAAACACGACGAAACCTATATGCCTCCGGAAGTTAGTGATGCCTTAACTAAATCAGCCGCTAAGCGCGCTGAGCTAGAAGAGAAGGGTTCCCTGTGATTGTAGAACTTGGCCACTTCGCCTTAATTCTTGGTTTTTGCTTCGCCTTAGTCCTGGCTGTTATACCCTTGTGGGGTGTACAACGTGGCGACCAAATGGCGATGGCCGCGGCGCGCTATTTAAGTTTTGCGCAGTTTTTGTTTACCACTATTGCCACTGTTTGTCTTGTCTATGCGTTTATGACCGACGATTTTTCTGTCGATATTGTGGCGGCACAGTCCAACTCACTGCTCCCCAATGCTTATAAATTCAGCGCTATGTGGGGCGGCCATGAAGGTTCCCTCTTGCTATGGTTAGAAATATTGACCCTGTGGACGGTCGCCGTTGCCATTTTTTCTCGGCAATTGCCCCGCGATATTCTCGCCCGGGTACTGGCCGTCATGGGCATGATCGCCGTAGGCTTTTTTAGTTTTTCGCTGTTCACCTCAAATCCCTTTGCGCGGCATTTGCTAAACGTGCCAAGCGATGGTCAGGACTTAAACCCGCTGCTGCAAGATCCCGGCATGGTGATTCATCCACCAATGCTTTATATCGGTTACGTTGGCTTTTCGGTGGCTTTCGCCTTTGCTATCGCCGCGCTGCTTAGTGGTCGCATGGACGCCAGTTGGGCGCGATGGTCTCGGCCCTGGACCAATACGGCGTGGCTGTTTTTAACCGTCGGCATTGCGCTGGGTAGTTGGTGGGCATACTACGAACTGGGTTGGGGCGGTTGGTGGTTTTGGGACCCGGTAGAAAACGCCTCATTTATGCCATGGTTGGTCGGCACTGCGTTAATTCATTCCTTAGCGGTGACAGAGAAGCGTGGAGTCTTTAAAAGCTGGACTTTATTGCTGGCGATATTTGCGTTTTCCTTGAGTTTGCTAGGTACATTTTTGGTGCGCTCCGGGGTTCTCACCTCGGTGCACGCTTTTGCAGCGGACCCAACCCGCGGCATGTTTATACTGGCATTTTTGTTTTTGGTAGTGGGTGGCTCCTTGACCCTGTATGCCTTTAAAGCACCGGCAGCAAAGACCGCACCGAGCTTTGGCTGGCTGTCGCGAGAAGCGCTGTTGCTGGCCAATAATATTGTGCTGGTGGTTGCCGCCATGACGGTGCTGCTCGGCACCTTGTTTCCGCTTGTTATGGATTTCGCTGGCCTAGGCAAATACTCCGTGGGCCCGCCGTATTTTAATGCGATTTTTGTCCCGCTAATGTGTTTATTGGCCCTGCTTGTTGGTATTGGGCCTTCTTCGCAGTGGAAGCGCACCGGGGCTCAGCGTTGGTGGCGCGCATTACTTGGTGCGTTTATCGCCAGTGCTATTATCGCGTTAATCCTCCCTAATGCCTTCGCCGATGAATTCCAGCTTGGCGCTACCGTGGGTGTGTTACTTGCATCATGGATAGTGCTCAGCAGTGCGGTAAATTTGCGCAGTAAAACCCGCAATGCAGCGTCGCTGTTCTCGGGGCTGCGCCGCTTGACGCCGTCGTATTATGGCATGTTGCTCGCGCATATCGGTTTTGCTGCCAGTATGCTTGGCGTGGCGATGGTCACCAGTTTTAATGATGAACGCGATATTCGGATGGACGTCGGCGATCGCATGAATGACGTGTCTGGCTACGAGGTTCGTTTTGACGGCGTACAATCGATTTCCGGCCCAAATTACCAAGGCCAACGCGGTAGCTTTACGCTGTGGCAAGCGGGCGACTTTGTTGCCGAGCTGCACCCAGAAAAGCGTCGCTACCATGCGCGCAGTGGTCAGGTGATGACTGAGGCCGCTATTGACGCCAGTTTGCTGCGTGATGTCTATATCGCGCTGGGCGAGCCGGTGGGTGAAAATGCCTGGGCGGTGCGTATTCACGTAAAGCCCTTTATCCGTTTTATTTGGCTGGGCGCAATCTTGATGGCGCTAGGGGCCTTGTTGGCAATTTGTGATAAACGCTACCGAAGCGCTTCACCGCGTGTTCAAAAAGGGGAGAATCATGCAAAGGCTTAAACTCTTTATTCCCCTGTTGGTGTTTGTTGCGCTAGCGGCACTGTTTTTTGGTGTTGAGCGCCGCGTGCAGCGCGGTGAATACGCGCCAACCGATTTGCCGTCGGCACTGGTCAATCGACCGTTGCCGGCGTTTTCCTTACCTGCGTTGGAGGACGGTCGAACTCTCACCAACAGCGATATTCAAGGTGAGTGGTTTTTACTGAATGTGTGGGCGACGTGGTGTCCTACTTGTCACTACGAGCACCCATTTCTCGTTGCGCTCGCCGATCAGGGTGTCAAAATTGTCAGTGTCGATTACAAAGATAACGCCAAGGCGGCACAGCGTTGGCTGGCAGAGAAGGGCAACCCGTATGTGGCGACGCTCTTTGATGAAGCCGGTGACTTTGGTTTAGATCTCGGTGTTACCGGCGCGCCAGAAACCTATTTGGTAGACGCGGCGGGCATCGTTCGCTTTCGCTATCAGGGTGCGTTAGATCAAATTATATGGGATCGCGAGTTTGCCCCGCTTATTGCTGGCTTAGCAGCGCCGTCGGCGGAGCTTAAGCAATGAGGTGTTTACTCGTGGCAGGCTGGCTCATTTTACTGAGCTTTAGTGCGCATGGGGTCATTGAAACGTATCAATTTGACAACGATGTGCAGCGCGCTCGTTACCATCACTTTATTGAAGAGTTGCGCTGCCCAAAATGCCAGAATCAAAATTTATCGGGTTCAGACTCGGCAATTTCAAAAGACTTACGTCGTCAGATTCATCAGATGATTATGGACGATAAATCTGATATTGAAATCACCCAGTATATGGTGGCACGTTACGGCGACTTTATCCTTTACCGGCCCCAGTTTAACGCTGCTACGGCAGTTTTATGGTTGACGCCACTCGGTTTATTGTTACTTGGTTTGCTGGTGTGGTGGCGCATGGCAACGAGGCGGGCTAAGCCTACGTTATCAAGTGATGAGGCGCTGTCGGTAACAGAACAACAACGGCTAAAGGATTTGCTGGATGAGGAAAACTCGGCGAGCAAAGATGGGGACAATAAGTGATCGCGCTGTATTTAGGAATAGCATTACTACTGGTGGTTGCCGCCTCTTTTGTGCTGCTGGCGATTCGCCGTCATGCACCTGCCGATGCCGATAATCAATTGCATCGCAGCGCCCAACGTAGCTTTTATCGTCAGCGCCAAGCGGAGTTAGCTGCCGATCGCGATGCCGGTTTGATCGAAGACAATCAATACCAAGAACTTGTGCGTGAGCTGGATCGGCAGTTGGTGGTGGAGTCCGCTACCGAGGAGCCTAGCATGCAGCGCGTGGGACAGCGTTCATTGATCGTAATATTGGCCATGGCACTGCCGCTGCTGGCGATACTGCTTTATGGTCAGTTAGGTTATCACTTAGATTTGCAGTTGCAGAGCTTGCAGCGCGAGATTGTTGCGCAAGGTATCGATGAAGCGCGGTGGCAGCGCTATCAAGACCTTGTTGCCGATATATTGGCGCGTCGCCCAGAGAGTGGCGAACATTTGGTGATGATGGCAACCTTGTTTCGCCAGCAAGGCGATTTTGCCGGTGCACTGCCTTACTATCAGCGGCTTGAGGCGCTGTATCCAAATGATGCCGATGTGCTGGCGCAGTTGGCGCAGGCGCGTTATTTGCTTAATGGTCGTCAAGTAGACGAGCAAACCCAAGCCTTGCTCGATAGGGCTTTCGCGATTAACCCCCGGCAGGCAACGGCATTGGGGGTCTTGGGAATTAACGCTTTCGCGGCTGGGCGCTATAGCGAGGCATTAAAATATTGGCAGAGCTTGTTGCAGGTATTGCCGCCGAACTCCGCCGAAGCTGGGGTGATCGCCGGTGGTATTGCCGAGTCCAAACGTCTCGCCGTGGCGAGTGGTGATTTAGAGGGGCTGGCGGTGACCGTGACGGTGAACGCCGACTTGGGACCGACACCTGCTGGGGTATTGTTTGTGGTGGCTAAAAGTGCAGATGGCTCGCCCATGCCGGTGGCGGCAATGCGTGTGCCGCTTCCCGCTGCATCAGAGCAAACATGGCCAGTAACAGTGTATTTGACCGACAGCGATGTTATTCGCCAAGGTAAGGTATTGGCCGATTTTTCTGAATTAGTGGTGTCCGCCCACATTAGTTTAGCGGGCACCGCCATTCGGCGTGCTGGCGACTGGCTCGCTGAGCCGGTAAGCCTTAAAGCCAACGCGGAGGCGAGCGCGATCGCCTTGACCATCAACGCAATACAAGACGCTAAGTAGAAATTCCCGCAAAGTCGGAATTTCTACTGTCAGTCGTAGCTATGACCGCTATAATCGCGCTTTGCGCAAATTTATTCTGCGCTTGCCCCGAAAACGATAAAAACTCAGCGGCTGACAAGGGCTTCATATTTTGGTTATTGGTTTATGCGTCTAAAAAGTATTAAGTTGGCTGGGTTTAAATCCTTTGTAGACCCCACAACGGTCCATTTCCCCACTAATTTGTCGGCCGTTGTCGGCCCGAATGGCTGTGGTAAATCAAATATCATCGACGCGGTGCGCTGGGTTATGGGCGAAAGCTCGGCTAAAAACCTCCGTGGCGAGTCTATGACGGACGTTATCTTTAACGGCTCGGTCAATCGCAAGCCGGTAGGCCAAGCTACTATTGAGTTGGTTTTTGATAATACCGATAAAAAATTGGGCGGCGAGTACGCCGCGTACAATGAAATAGCCATTCGCCGGAAAGTCACTCGCGAAGGATTGTCCGAGTATTATTTAAATGGCAGTAAATGCCGCCGCCGTGATATTACCGATATCTTCTTAGGCACGGGTTTGGGGCCACGCAGCTACGCCATTATTGAGCAGGGTATGATTTCTCGGCTTATTGAGTCTAAGCCGGAAGAGTTGCGGGTGTTCATTGAAGAAGCCGCGGGTATTTCTAAATACAAAGAACGCCGCCGCGAAACCGAAAGCCGCATGCGGCGCACCCAAGAAAACCTCGAACGGCTTACCGACTTGCGCGATGAGCTAGAGCGCCAGCTGCAGCATTTGCAGCGTCAGGCGGCCTCGGCAGAAAAATACACTGAGTTAAAAAAAGAGGAGCGACTACTCAAGGCCCAAGTTCAGGTTTTGCAGTGGAAGGCCCTTGATGAACAAGCCAGCCTCAAAGAAAAAGACATAAACCAACTAGAGCTCGACCGCGAAGCGATCGTGACCGAGCAAGTAGGCTTAAATACCGGTATTGAGCAGGCGCGGGATCAGCACAGCCAGTTAAATGACACTTTTAACGAGGTTCAGGGCCGGTTTTACAGCATTGGCGCTGAAATCGCTCGGGCCGAGCAAGCTATTCAGCATCAGCAAGAACGCCGTCGCCAGCTCGATGCAGATTTGCAACAGGTCGCTGGCAACGTTGCCGAAACCACTCGCCATCTCAACAGCGACAAAGAAAAGATTGCGCTGTGGCAAGAAGAAATAGCAGAGATAGAGCCTGAGCTGGAGCTTGCCGAAGCCAGCGAAGAGGGCGCTAGTGAGGCGCTGGCAGCGGCAGAGGAGGCCATGCAGTCTTGGCAGCAGCGTTGGGATGAGTTTAACCATGCAGCGGCTGGGCCACGTCAGCGCGCCGAGGTTGAACAGTCGCGTATTCAGCATCTTGAATTGAGTTTGCAGCGCATACAGGAGCGGGTTGAAAAACTTGACCACGAGCGCAAAGGGCTGAGTCTTGCCGATGTTGATGAGGACATCGAGCTGCTGCAGCAGGAAGTGGCTGAGGGGGAATTGGAAGAAATGACGGCTCAAGAGCGCCACGCCGCGCTGTTGCCGCAAATTAGTGAATGTCGAGAGCGCATTCAGCAGGCTAATGATGAATTAGATCGCCGCCGCAGCGATTTGCAGGGTATGCGCGGTCGTATGGCCTCGCTGGAAGCGCTGCAGCAGGCGGCATTGGGGCAGGGCGATAAGGCGACCAGTCAGTGGTTGGCCAGCCACGGGCTCGATAAGCAAGCGCGGCTCGCCGAACAGTTGCACGTTGACGAGCGGTGGCAGCAGGCGGTCGAAACAGTGTTGGCCGATCAGTTGCAGGCACTGTGTGTTGATTCGCTTGATGGCGTTGCCGAGTTATTGGCGGGATTCGCCGAGGGCAGTGTGGCCTTTGTTGAACCGCACAAAGCTGTGCAGGCTAGTTCTGGGGCCTCGCTGGCCGATAAAGTCAGTGGCAATGCGGCGCTGTCCGGTATTTTGGCTACGGTTAAACTCGCCGACGACCTTGGTTCGGCGTTGGCGATGCGCGGTAGTTTAGCGGCTCACGAGTCGGTAATCACGCCGGAGGGCTTGTGGTGTGGGGCTAATTGGTTGCGGGTTAGTCGCGGTGATACTGCCCAAGGCGGGGTGCTGCAGCGCCAACAAGATCTCCAAGACTTGCGCGAAGGTATAGCCAATAGCGAAGCCCGTATCGAGGCCATTGTTGCGGCGCTGGATATGGATCGCGAATTATTAAAAAAGTTGGAGCAAGATCGCGAGAATTTTAACCGCGATGTGCAGCAGTTCAATCGCAAATTAAGTGAGCTCAGAGCCAAGTTAAGTGCGCAGCACGCCAAAATCGAGCAGTTGAGTGCTCGGCGCTTGCAGTTAGAAAATGACGGCAAGGAGCTGCGTAATCAATTTGCGATGGAGCAGGAGTCGGTTGCCGAAGCGCGGATGACGCTTCAAGAAGCGATTGAGGCAATGGAGCAAGACTCCGGTAAGCGCGAAGCCCTCTTGGGAGAGCGCGATAATAACCGCACCGTATTGGATGCCGCTCGTCAAACGGCGCGGCAATCCAAAGATCACTCCCATCAGTTGGCAATGCGTTATCAATCGCTGCGCACTCAACGTGACTCGGTGTTGCAGAACATTGGCCGCACCGAAGAACAGCTGGCGCAATTGCAGGAGCGCCGCGAGCAATTAGCGCTGACCTTAGAAGACAACGATGCGCCCATAGATGATTTAAAAATTGGGTTGGAATCTCGCTTAGAGCAGCGCCTTGCTGTCGAAGAAGAGTTGGCGCAAGCGCGCAGAGCCTTAGAAGTTGTCGATCATCAGTTGCGCGAAAATGAGCAAAAGCGCCATGGTATTGAACAGCGTTTGCAAACTGTGCGCAGTCGCTTAGAGCAGGCACGGGTCGATAATCAAGGTCTGCAAGTGCGCCGCAAGGGTTTGCAAGATCAGTTACAGGAAGCGCAATTTGATTTGCAGTCGGTACTCGACAGCTTGCCAGAAAACGCTAACGAGGCGGAGTGGCTGGAATCACTGGAGCAGGTCGGTAGGCGTATTGCCCGCCTAGGGCCAATTAATCTCGCGGCCATAGAAGAGTATAAACAGCAGTCGGAGCGTAAAAACTACCTCGATGCGCAAAATACGGATTTAGAACAGGCGCTGGAAACCTTGGAGGCGGCTATTCGCCGTATCGACAAGGAAACCCGCAATCGTTTTAAAGAAACTTTCGATCGTGTTAATGCTGGCTTGCAAGATCTGTTTCCCAAGGTGTTTGGCGGTGGTAGTGCCTCGCTGGAAATGACGGGGGATGACTTGCTCAATACCGGTATTTCGATCATGGCGCGGCCACCGGGTAAGCGTAATAGCACCATTCATTTGCTTTCAGGTGGTGAAAAAGCACTGACGGCAATTGCGCTCGTATTTTCGATTTTCCGCTTAAATCCGGCACCGTTTTGTATGCTGGACGAAGTTGATGCGCCGTTAGATGACGCCAACGTTGGCCGCTATTCGCGGATGGTGAAAGAGATGTCCTCGGAAGTGCAGTTTATTTATATTAGCCACAATAAAATTGCCATGGAAATGGCGCATCAACTTATGGGCGTGACCATGCACGAACCGGGCGTTTCGCGGTTGGTTTCAGTTGATTTGGAAAAAGCAGCGGAAATGGCGGCAATGTAAGATAAGCTTGACTGCTATAGTGCTGCGTTAATTGCGAAAACATGGAAATTTAGCAAAACGCGTGGAACAATAGCGTCAGAATTTTATCCAAGGCCATAGTGAATTGTTGGGGATGCGGTCGTAATGGCCAAAAAGGGCTAGATAATGGACCTCAGTGTCAGAGATTGGTTAATTATAATTGGCTCACTGCTCGCGCTGGCAGTATTGCTAGATGGCTATCGGCGGATGCACAAAGACCGCAGTGATACTATACGCTTAACGCCAAAGGCGCGCAGTGAAGTGGATGACGATTTGGTCAACCCGGAACTGCCCGGCGGCTCAGCACGCGTTATCGCGGTTCGTGAACAGCCAAGCTTGCATGTAAAACGGGCGCCGACGACGAGCCCAGCGGAACCGCGTAAAGCGCCGTCTGCAAGCGTTGCCGCAGATGACGACGATGATATTTTATTTCGCGATCCTGCCGAGGAATACGCGCGGAAAGGTGGCGACGATCATCACGATGTAGCTGCTGGTTGGCGTGGTGAGTTAGGTGATAACGAAGAATTAGGCCAGCCTGACAGTGAAGACAAGCCGTTGGCGGCCAATGTTGAGCGTCGGCCAGAGAAAGAAACCGCATCGTTAACGTCGGCGCACCAAGAGTTGATTGTGCTCAATGTCATGTCGCCCACGGGTAAACCCTTTAAGGGCAATGATTTGTTGCAGATTTTGATGGCCTGTGATGTTCGCTACGGCAAAATGAATATTTTTCACCGCTATGAAAATGCCGATGGCAGCGGTCAAATTCAATTTAGCGTGGCGAATTTGGTAGAGCCCGGCAATTTTGATTTGGATGAAATAGACGAGTTCAGCACTCCTGGTGTGGTCTTTTTTATGAATCTTCCAGGCCCGGCAGACAGTATAAAAGCCTATGAGGCAATGGTTGAAACTGCCCGCTGCCTAGTAAAAAATCTAGAAGGGGAGCTGCGCGATCAGACCCACAGTGTTGCAACAAAGCAGACTCTTGAACACTATAAACAGCGAATTCGCGATTTTGAGCGCCGTCAGCTTACCCTTATGTAAGGGTGGTTGATGCGCAGTTTACTATAACAACGGCGTCATGAATGGCTGAACCTTCCCTGCGCGAGCGCTTAGAAATGCTTCGCGAACAACTTCATAGCTATAGCTACCACTATTACGTTCTCAATGAGTCGAGCATTCCAGATGTGGAGTACGACCGCTTATTTGCAGAACTACAAGAAATAGAAGCCGCGCATCCAGAGTGGCATAGCCCAGACTCCCCAAGTCAGCGAGTTGGCGCGGCGCCGTTGGCGGCGTTTAGTCAGGTGCGTCATGAAACACCCATGCTTTCCCTTGATAATGTTTTTTCTGCGCAAGCGCTTTTGGATTTTGACCAGCGCATTAAATCTCGTTTAAACGACAGCGCTGAACTCCGCTATGCCTGTGAACCAAAGCTGGATGGCATCGCCGCGAGCTTATTGTACGTTGACGGTGTTTTTGTCAGGGGGGCTACCCGTGGCGATGGCCGAGTTGGTGAAGATATTACCCAAAACGTTAAAACAATCGCGTCCATTCCGCTGAAGCTGAGGGGCAGTGGTTGGCCAGATGAACTGGAAGTGCGGGGTGAAATTTATATGCCGCGGTCGGGCTTTGCACGGATAAATGAATTAGCCCGCAATAGTGACGGTAAAGTATTTGTTAATCCGCGCAACGCGGCTGCCGGGAGTTTACGGCAATTAGATAGTAGGGTTACGGCAAGTCGTCCACTGGAAATGAGTTGCTATGGCATTGCTCAAGGCGACGGTGACGCGTGGTTTCACAGTCACAGTGAGGGGCTCGCGCGACTTCGCGATTGGGGGTTTTTGGTAAGCCCAGAGTTGCGGGTGGTGGACTCCATCGAAGGCTGCCTTGAATATTACCAAGATCTTCTCGCTCGCCGAGATAGTCTGGCCTATGACATTGACGGTATTGTTTTTAAGATTGATTCCTTGACCCTTCAAGACACGCTGGGGTTTGTGTCGCGGGCACCGCGCTGGGCTATAGCACATAAATTTCCGGCCCAAGAAGAAATTACCCAACTCCGAGATGTTGAGTTTCAAGTTGGGCGCACTGGTGCCGTCACGCCGGTCGCAAAATTAGAGCCGGTGTTCGTGGGTGGGGTAACCGTCAGTAATGCGTCCTTGCATAATTTTGATGAGGTCGCCCGCCTCAATGTCATGATCAGCGATTATGTGGTGGTACGCCGCGCCGGTGACGTAATTCCGCAGATTGTGCAGGTGGTCGACGAGCGTCGCCCCGCTGAGGCGCGCGCTATTGTCGCGCCAGTGCGGTGCCCGGTTTGCGACAGCGCATTGGAGCGGGCGCCCGGTGAGGCGGTCTTACGCTGTACCGGTGGCTTGGTGTGCGGGGCGCAGCGCAAGGAGGCAATCAAGCATTTCGCCAGCCGCAAGGCCATGGATATCGAGGGCTTGGGTGATAAGCTCGTTGAGCAATTGGTTGACGCTGGCTTGATCGAAACCGTGGCAGATTTATTTGTGCTTACGCTTGATGCGCTTGCGGGGCTTGATCGTATGGGGCAAAAGTCTGCGGAAAATGTACTGGCTGCCCTGGACAAATCGCGAACGACCACCCTGCCGCGATTTCTGTACTCGCTCGGCATTCGCGAAGTGGGTGAGGCTACCGCCCTGAACTTGGCAAATCACTTTGGCGAATTGCCGGCGTTAATCGCCGCGAGCGAAGAAGAGTTGCTTAGCGTTGCCGATGTAGGCCCAATAGTGGCGAGCCATATCCACGCGTTTCTCAGCAGCAACTATAATCGAGAGGTTATCAATTTATTGCTGGAGCGGGGGGTCCATTGGCCAGCACCGCGACAGGCGGGTGGTGAACAACCTCTTGCGGGGCAGACTTGGGTGCTGACCGGCAATCTAGAGTCAATGACGCGTGGTGACGCAAAAGAAAAACTACAGGCATTGGGCGCAAAAGTGGCGGGCAGTGTATCAACAAAAACCGATTGTGTTGCCGCAGGTGCTAGCGCCGGTTCAAAGTTAGCTAAAGCCGAGGCGCTAGGGGTAAAAGTGATTAACGAACAAGAGTTACTGCAGTTTTTTACTGAACATGGCAGTAAGGTATGAGGATGCTTTGGCTTGTCATACTGTTGTTAACAGTGGGTGGCTGCACCACGTCGCCGCCGCGCAACCCCGGAGATATTTGCTCGATTTTTCGCGAAAAAGACGATTGGTACGGCGACGCGAAGTCGGCGTCTAAAAAGTGGAATTCACCCATCCCGGTTATGATGTCGATCATGTACCAAGAGTCTGCCTTTGTGGCCAAGGCCAAACCTCCCAAAAAGTACTGGTTGGGTTTTATTCCGGCAGGTCGCATGTCTGATGCCTATGGTTACGCCCAAGCCAAAGACTCAACGTGGGCATGGTATGTTGATAAATCTGGGAATTGGGGGGCAGATCGTGACGATTTTGCCGACGCTATCGATTTTATCGGTTGGTATAATAATGTCAGCAACCGCATGGTCGGCATCAGCCCCAACGACACCTACAGTCTTTATATGGCCTATCACGAGGGGCACGGCGGTTTTAAACGACGTAGCTACAATAGTAAGCCTTGGCTGAAGCGGGTTGCGAGCAAAGTCACTTCCCGCTCTCAGACCTACACGGCGCAATTGGCTCGCTGTGAAAAAGATTTGAAGAGTGGTGGCTGGTTTTTTGGGATTTTTTAAGTGCTCACCATTCGCCGCTATTGGCGAGCGATCGCCACGGTTCCTGGGGTGGCAGTGCGTCGCCGCGCTGTAATAATTCAATGGAGATGTTGTCCGGTGAGCGTACAAAAGCCATGTATCCATCTCTTGGCGGGCGATTTATGGTGACGCCGCCGTCCTGCAGGGTCTTGCAGATGTCGTAGATATTATCGACGAGAAAGGCGAGGTGACCAAAATTGCGGCCACCTTGATAATCCTCGGGGTCCCAGTTATAAGTAAGCTCGATAGTCGGTGCCTGGGTTGTCTGCGCAGTGTCAAAATCATTAGGCGCTGCGAGAAATATCAGGCTGAAACGCCCTTTTTCATTGTCGTAGCGGCGAACCTCTTTGAGGCCGAGTAGCTCACAATAAAAATGCAATGACGCGTCGAGATTTTTAACTCGAATCATTGTGTGTAAAAATTTCATGGTGTTATTTCCTTGGTTGTACATCGGCGTTTGTAGCGCTGTTTTCGTTAATATTTAATTGCTACTTAAGGGCTTGATTGTGGCGGTTGCCAAATCCAAACATCTGTTAATTGTATATCACAGCCAGTCGGGTAGGAATGAGCGCTTGGCTTATGCGGCTCATGACGCGGCCATAATGGCAGAGCCTGAGCTTGAAATTCGGCTTCTCCGCGCTGCCGAGGCTGGCACCCGCGACATCATGTGGTGCGACGGTCTTTTATTATTTATGCCGGAAAACTTCGGTGCGCTAGCTGGGGGAATGAAGGATTTTTTTGACCGAACATTTTACCCGGTACTGGCGAGGGAGCTTATCAGGCCTTACGGCGTATTTATTTGCACCGGCAACGATGGTAGCAATGCCTTGCGCCAATGGCAGCGGATAGCCAAAGGTTATGCGTGGCGCAGTGTCACCGAAGCGATTATTTGCTATGGGGAGCCTAATGCCGAGGCTTTTACACAAGCTGATGAGCTTGGGGCAGGCTTTGCTGCTGGTCTCGCACTTGGCGTTTTTTAGCCGATTTCCTGCCGCTATCCTTGATCTAAGCGCCACTACTATTCGTAGCATTTCTTGTGCCATTCATAGGCGCTTATAGGGGTTATTCACATTTTACATTACCGGATTCCCGACTAGACTGTGTATTAGCCCCTATATGTGCGCTGATGGTGCACCGCTAATGGAGCGGAAATAATTACAATAAATCTCTTTGGGAGAGACGTTGATGAAAAAGCACTCAAAATCAAACCGCCATTTAGTGCCTTTGGCCATGGCTGTGGGGCTTTGTACAAATACTGCCGTATTTGCCGCACCTGCACTCGAAGAAGTGCTGGTTACGGCCACCTTGCGTACCGAAAGTTTGCAAGACGTGCCGGTGTCGGTAAATGCAGTGTCTGGTGAAAAAATGGCTGAGGCGGGCATTGATAAAATAGAAGATCTTCAAGCCTATGTTCCCAATTTATCAATGTCTGAGACAGGTATAGGCACCAATATTTATATTCGCGGTATCGGCTCGGGTATTAACCCTGGTTTTGAACAGTCGGTGGGAATGTATTTTGACGGCATATCCTACGGTCGTGGCCAGCTGACCCGCGCGCCGTTTCTCGATCTTGCCCGCGTTGAGGTCTTGCGCGGTCCGCAAAATATTCTTTATGGTAAGAACAGTATTGCCGGTGCGCTGAGTTTGATATCTGCCCGTCCCGGGCAAGAGAATGAGGGCATGATTTCAGGCTTGTACGAGCCAGATCATGGCGAAAAAGTCGTGGACTTTATGGTGTCGGGTCCGATTACCGACACCCTTGGTGGTCGTATCGCATTGCGTAAACGTGAGATGGACGGCTATATTGAAAACATTACCTTAAATCGTGATGAGCCACAGCGCGATGAAAGCACCATTCGCGCCATTCTCGACTGGGACGCCACAGAGAATTTAACGGCAATGCTTAAGTTTGAGCTTGGTAAGTTTAATGTGTTGGGGCGCCAGGTGGAGATAGTGAATGACCAAGTCACTACTTTGGCAGCTCCTTTCCCATTTGCGGGTTTAAAGTATTCGCAAATGTTAACTGCTTTGGGCGCGGGACCGTCGGTTTTGAATACAACTCAAGACTACAAGCGTTCATCAAACGGTGATTACAGTAATAACCGCACCAAGAACTTCACCTTAAACGTGGATTACGCCTTGGGTGAAAGCACCTTAACGTTTATTTCCGGCTTTATGCATTATGAATTTGCCGAGCTGTGTGATTGCGATTTTACTGGCGCACCGGTATTTAGCGTACCCTTCGATGAAGACTACGACCAATACAGTCAGGAAGTACGCTGGGTGTCGGCCGCAGGTGGAACCTTTGAACATATTGGCGGTGTGTACTACCAAAAAAGTATGTTGGCTTTTTATGATGAGATCCGCATTGACAGTTTGATTCTGCCGAATGTTGTCGGAAATGCATTAAGCTCGCCTGCTGCCGGGGCTTCGATTTCAAATACCACAACACCGCGAAACTTTACCAGTGATGCCGAGTTGTGGTCAGTGTTTTGGCAAGCTACTTGGAACGCCTCAGACCGCGCTCGCGCGACCTTGGGTTTACGGTATTCCTATGAGGAAAAAGAGGGGACTCGCGATCTTACAGTAGCAGACCTTAACGGGAATGAGCGCGCTATAGGCACTGTCGATGGTGTGCTTGCCGGCGTCTTTATGGTTGAACGTCATGACTTAGAAGGCACTCAAAAAGGCGGAAATTTGGCGCCGTCATTAAATGTTCAGTATGACGTTAATGATGATGTTATGGCCTATGCTACGGCGAGTATCGGACATAAATCCGGTGGTTTTGATGCACGTTCAAATGCCTCGCCTAGCGCAGCGCCCAACGCCGTCGGTGCGTCTATTGCGGGTTCGTTCGAATACGACGAAGAAAAGGCTTCAAGCTTTGAAGTTGGTGCTAAGACCAGCTTTATGGACGGTCGCGGCGAGCTAAATATTGCGGCTTTCTTTACCAAGTACGATGATCTTCAGGTGAGCATTTTTGACGGAACCCTCGGTTTTAATGTGGGTAATGCTGGTGCTGCAGAGACTAAGGGCATTGAGTTGGATGGTCGTTTTGCACTGACTGACCGTTTGATGATGGGAGCTGCTTTAGCCTTTTTAGACTTTGAATTTACCGATTTTGAAAAAGGTCAGTGCTATCAAGGGCAAACTGCAACGCAGACAGTTGGGACGACGAAGTACTGTGATTACAAGGGTAAGACCAACCAGTATGTAGCCGATTACTCTGGTAATGTTACCTTTACGTACACTCGTGAGTTTGGTGATGCCTTAGAGTTGCGCGCAGGTACAGACTTTGTCTTTACTGATGATTACAACTCTTCGCAAAATTTAGATCCTAGTCAAGAGCAAGATGGCTATGTGAAGGTGAATGCGCGCCTGGCAATAGCGGACGTGAAATCAGGTTGGGAGCTTGCTTTAATCGGTAAAAACTTAACTGATGAAGATGTCATTGCTTATTCAAATGACGTGCCATTAGCGAACAGTAGTTTCGGTAGTGTCGGCCATTACGCGTTCGTTGAGCGGCCCCGCAGCGTAGCTGTGCAGGCCAGTTATCGCTGGTGAAAAAATGACGACCGGCTCTCAATGAGGGTTGGTCTATCATGTTAGTCTTTAAGTGAGTTGCTCTATATTACTCGGCCTTAACTACATAAAACAGACGATTATTTTAGGTGGCTATAGTTGTTATTCTTATTAAAAATGCTATTTCATTGAACCATTAGTTAAAATGCTATATGTTTTCAATGCAAACATTTTGCTGGCAACGTATAATAACGACAGCTTTATATAGGCCGCTAGTCCAGCTGACTCAGTCAGGTGACAGCATATAAAAATTAACAGCATCTGGAGGTCATATGACCTTGAAAAGAACCATTTCTGACTTTCGCTTATCTGCTTTAGCCGCTGGTCTTCTGTTGTGTTCAGCACACAGTCAAGCAGCTGGCGTACTCGAGGAAGTCATCGTTACGGCCACTTTACGAGCCGAAAGTCTTCAAGACGTTCCAGTATCAGTCAACGCGGTATCTGGTGACAAAATGATGGAGGCGGGCATTAGCAAGGTAGAAGACCTGCAAGCTTACGTCCCCAACTTGACCATGTCAGAGACCGGTATCGGCACTAATATTTACATTCGCGGTATTGGCTCGGGTATTAACCCTGGCTTCGAACAGTCCGTTGGTATGTATTTCGACGGTGTTAGCTACGGCCGCGCGCAATTAACACGTGCACCGTTCTTGGATTTAGCGCGGGTTGAGGTTTTGCGTGGTCCGCAAAATATACTTTTTGGTAAAAACAGTATTGCCGGGGCCTTAAGCTTGATCTCCGCGCGGCCTAGTCAAGAATTTGAAGGCCTGGTGTCTGGTACTTTTGAAGCGGAAACCAATGAGCGAGTCTTGGACTTTGTTGTTTCTGGTCCGCTGACAGACAATATTGGTGGTCGTTTGGCGATTCGCAAACGTGAAATCGACGGCCATATAGAGAACTTGACCCTTGACCGTGATGAGCCTCAGCGTGACGAGCAGACAATACGTGCTATGTTCGTGTGGGATGCGACTGCAGATTTAACTGCTGCATTAAAATTTGAAATCGGGCAATTCGATGTAGATGGCCGTCAAATCGAAATTATTAATGACCAGAGGTCGACCTCTGACACAGACGCGTTTAATGGTCGTACCTATGGCCAAATTCTAGATAGAACGACAATTGCGCCGGTTCCGGGTGTGGTGCTAGTTGACGTAGATGCCGACTCGTCGGTTTTGAACAACTATCAAGACTATAAGCGCTCATCTAATGGTGATTACAGCTACAACGATACTCATAACGTAACGCTGAATGTTGATTACGTATGGGGCGATCATACCTTTACCTTTATTACGGGTGTTCTTGGTTATAAAACCTCTGAATTGTGTGACTGTGATTTTACCGGCGCTTCAGTATTTAGTGTTGCGGCAGAAGAAGAATACAAACAGTTTAGCCAGGAGTTTCGCTGGGTGTCGCCGGTTGGTGAAACCTTCGAGTTTATTGCCGGTGCGTTCTTTCAACACAGTGAGTTAGATTTCTTTGACAGTATTCGTGTCGACAGCGATATTCTTCCGCAGTTGTTGAACGCAGCTGATATCCAGGAAGCGGGTGCGCGTGGTGAGCGGCCTACAGGGGGTGATGTCACGGGTGGGCCGTTTGATAATGTTACCCAGACGCAGGTCGCAGGTACACCGTTGGCACCGCTATTCCAGCCGCTATTTGATGCCGGTGTATTGGAACTTGGTGGTTTAGGCGACGCTGGTGACGAAATAGTAAATCTGGGTACGCCTCGCGACTTTAGCTCCACTACAGACTTGATCTCAGGTTTTGTGCAAGCCACGTGGAATGTCACTGATCTGACTCGCGCAACCCTTGGCCTGCGTTATTCTTATGAAGAAAAAGAAGGCAGCCGTAGTCTAAATTTCAGCGATATAACTACCGGTGAAATTCGCGCTGAAGGTGAAATTGATACGGTTGTTGCGAAAAACTTTTCTGCAGAAAGGCATAACCTAAAGGGCACGCGTAAGGGCGGGAAGTTAGCGCCGTCGTTGAATATCCAGCACGACTGGAGCAACGATGTGATGCTGTATGCAACGGCAAGTATTGGTTATAAGTCTGGCGGTTACGATGCGCGTTCAAATGCCTCTCCTGATGCAAATGAAATTCGTCCGTTGCAGAATGTTGAAGAGCCCACACCGATAATTTTAGTTGGTAGCTTCGAATATGATGAGGAGCAGGCCACTAGCTTGGAGGCAGGTGCTAAAACAGCTTTGCTAGATGGCGCGGCTGAATTGAATATTGCAGCTTTCTACACTCAGTACGATGATCTTCAGGTTAGTATTTTTGATGGTACCTTGGGCTTTAACGTCGGTAACGCTGGCGCAGCAACTACCATGGGTATCGAGCTAGACGGTCGTATTGCCCTGACCGAAAACTTGATGATGACCGGTGCCTTGGCATTTTTAGACTTTGAGTTTACTGACTTTGAAAATGGCCAGTGTTACCAGGGGCAGACGCCAGATTATATGGTTGAAGGTAATCCTTACTGTGATTACAAGGGCAAGACTAACCAGTATGTGGCAGACTACTCAGGTAATATGACCTTTGTCTACACCACCATGGTGAGCAAGGATTTGGAGTTTCGCGGCGGTGCTGACTTTGTCTTCACTGGCGCTTACAACTCTTCGCAGAACCTCGATCCAAGTCAGGAGCAGGATGCGCATATTAAAACTAACTTGCGCTTCTCTTTAGCTGACGTGACGGCTGGTTGGGAAGCCGCTCTGTTGGTTAAGAATGCGACTGATGAAACGACAATCTCTTACTCAAATGATACGCCATTAGCGAATAGCATTTTTGGCGCGGCAGGTCACTACGGTTTTGTAGAGGCGCCACGGACCATCGCGCTGCAGGCGACTTACCGCTGGTATTGATTTTGTCCTAAGGGATAAACGAATATAACGCCGCGTCAGCGGCGTTTTTTTTGGGTAAAATTGAAGTGCAAGGTCATATCGAGTGAAAACAATAGATCAGTTAGTGCTGGC
>NZ_JBFHDY010000038.1:0-29224 GCF_041584495.1 Zhongshania sp. | reverse complement strand
TAAATGCGCTAACTGTACGATGACCTAGCGCAATCCCAAAACGCTTTGACCAGCGGATTGGACAATCGTTGCTGCAAGACCACCACCCCAATTTCCATCATTGGCAAAGCTGGCTCCACCGGAATCACCCGCACCCGCCCCCGTAAAAAGCTCGTTGCCAAAACCAGCTCTGGCACCACACCAATCCCCAGCCCGAGCGCCACAGTACTTACTATCGCCTCATGGCCGCTGACCTGAGCGTAAACACTGGGTTTAATTTGCATCTGCCGAAACCACTGTTCGATCAAGGTCCGCGCCACCCCGCGCTCCGGCAGTATAAAGGGCAACGTCGCCAAGATCTCCGGCGACAACACCTCACCCGCCGCAGCGATCTGCTCATTTACCGCGCAGGGAATATTAGGCACTAACAAACGCAGTGGCGAGCGCGTTAACTCTTGATACTGCAAGCGCGGCGACAACTGCTTTGGCTTGGCGGTAATTCCTAAATCCTCGCCACCCTCGGCAATTCGCTCTATTGCATCTGCTTGGTCACCGGTATGCAGTTTTAATTCTATAGCAGGATAACGCTGCCGAAACACCTCAAGAATATTACTAAGCACACTATAAGAAGCCGTAACCGAACAAAATAAGCCCAACTCTCCCTGCAGGGTTTCACTGTGCACGTGCAGGCGCTGGATAATGGACTGCCAATTCACCACAGCCTGTTCAGCATAGCGCAGAAATTCCCGACCTGCGGCGGTCAACTGAACACGACGATTATCACGTTCGAATAATGAAACGCCCACTTGCTCCTCTAAACGCATCACTGAGCGGCTTACCGCCGAAGCGCTGAGATGCATGGCGTCGCCGGTGCGGCCAAAGTGCAGGGATTGGCTGAGGTGGATGAAGGTTTGGAGTTCTTTGAGGTTCATTGAAGGAAACGGACGCGAAACGCGAGACGGGAGGCGGGAGACGCCCAAACCAAGCAGGATGCTAAACGGGAGGCGGGAGACGCCCAAACCAAGCAGGATGCTAAACGGGAGACGGAAAACGCAAAAGATAGCGGACAGGCGCGTAACGCGCGCCGCTCGACTGAAACCCCACTATATATTCGCAGCCCTAGCATCTCCCGTCTCCCATCACGCGTAATGCGTATTAAGCAACATAGCGTCAACTATATATCATTTTACGCAACAAACAAGCGATGCTAAAGTGGCCGCCATTGTGGGATAGCACCTGCCCACAGACCAATTGCACATACCTATTAGGAGAGAATCATGGGCCAGAATTACTTCAATAGCCTGCCGCTGCGTCTTCAGCTGCAAGAGCTCGGCAAATGCCGTTTTATGAATCGCAGTGAATTCGCAGATGGCTGCGAATACCTGAAAGGCAAGAAAATTGTCATTATCGGCTGTGGTTCACAGGGCCTTAACCAAGGTTTGAACCTCCGGGACTCTGGCCTGAATGTGTCTTACACACTCCGCGCTGAGGCCATTGCCGAGAAGCGTCAGAGCTGGAAGAACGCGACTGAGAATGGTTTTGCGGTCGGCACATACGAAGAACTCATCCCCACCGCTGACGTGGTAATGAATCTGACCCCTGACAAGCAACACACCCCTGTTGTTAACGCCGTTATGCCGTTAATGAAAGAAGGCGCTTGCTTAGATTACGCCCACGGCTTCAACTTAGTTGAAGAAGGCATGCAAATCCGTAAAGACATCACCGTTGTGATGATGTGCCCCAAATGCCCAGGCACTGAAGTACGCGAAGAATATAAGCGCGGCTTTGGTGTTCCCACCCTGATCGCTGTTCACCGCGAAAACGATCCTAAAGGCGAAGGCATGGCAATTGCCAAGGCACTGGCCTCTGGTACTGGCGGCGACCGCGCCGGTGTTCTGGAATCGTCACCCATCGCTGAAGTTAAATCAGACCTGATGGGTGAGCAAACTATTCTCTGCGGCATGCTGCAAACGGGCGCAATTCTTTGCTTCGACAAAATGGTTGAGCAAGGCATCGACGCTGGCTACGCCTCTAAGCTGATTCAATACGGCTGGGAAACGGTAACTGAAGGCCTGAAGCACGGCGGCATCACTAACATGATGGACCGTCTAAGCAACCCCGCCAAAATCAAAGCCTTTGATTTGGCTGAAGAGCTAAAAGACATCATGCGCCCGCTGTACGAAAAGCACCAAGACGACATCATCAGCGGTCACTTCTCCAAGACCATGATGGAAGACTGGGCCAACGATGATAAAAATCTGCACGCTTGGCGCGCTGCAACCGCAGAAACCGCTTTCGAAAAGACCCCTGCCGGCGATGTTAAAATCAGTGAGCAAGAATACTACGACCACGGCATTTTGTTGGTTGCTATGTGTAAAGCTGGTGTCGAGCTTGCGTTTGAGTGCATGGTTGCTGCCGGCATGGAGCCAGAGTCTGCTTACTACGAGTCGCTGCACGAAACGCCACTGATCGCCAACACGATTGCCCGTCGCAAACTGTATGAAATGAACGTTGTTATTTCAGACACTGCTGAATACGGCTGTTACCTGTTCGATCACGCTTGCCGCCCACTGCTAGCGGACTTCATGAGCAAGGTTTCTACCGACATCATCGGAAAAGGCCTGAATACCAAAGACCTCGGTGTAGACAACCAAGAGCTGATCACCGTTAACGCGGCGATTCGCAACCACCCAGTTGAAGTTGTTGGCCGCAGACTGCGCGGTTACATGACTGCAATGAAGAAAATCGTTTAACCAACCACCTTAACAAGTGGATATAACGAAATAAGATGGCTTCGCAAGAAGCCGCCTTATTTTGCTAAGCGCACACCAAAATCAATCACCAAAACTGTAAGTAAAACTAACGCCCGCTGCAATTTGATACATATAAGTCGATAGTATCTGCCCCGGCCCCAGGGGGTTAGGCGCAGTCAAAACACCCTTTTTGGCAAGATAAACAACGCCATTGACCCTCCACTTAGACGATATCTGCTCACTAAGTCCCGCGGTGTAATGCCACTCTGGAAGCGCCGGCGCCATTAAATTTAAAAATATTTCAGAGTCTCGGATAAAATGCTTACCATAATTCAAGCCTGCTCTTAAGCTAGTGGTAGGCCGAACCTCCCACTGGTAGCCCAATTTATAAACCGTCATGTCCTTCCAACCGAAACCAGCTCCACCTGCATCCCCTAAACGACTCTCCTGCAGGTTTGGTAAGAATCGATTCGCTGCGGATCTCACATCAGAAAACGCAATATGCTGAATATCAAACAAAACATTATGGTTAGCGCTTTGCCATGCCAAACCTGCGGTTAAGCTTGCAGGGATATCAAAAGCACCTTGCTCGGCAAGCAAACCTGAATACTTATTCAATTTCCCCATACGCATCTTGGTTCGGTAGCTAAGCCCAGCATGAAGGGACTCACTCAGCGCCCCCTGCCAACCAACGGTCAGCCCATACCCCCAACTTTGATCCGGCCCGCGATCACTCATTCGATCGCCATTCGATGACAAGCCTGCAAACTGCGATACGCCACTAAATTCGAAGGTTTGGTAGGCCAGAGTAGGCGACACGCCAAATACATACGCATCATCTAATCGCCAAGAGTAAGTTGGTGCAATAATTACTTGACGCAAGTCTATCCCGGCATCCCCACCGTAGTAGGTGTCATCGGAGTAATCTGTATTATTACCGTTCGCATATACCGAAACACCAAGAGTCGAACCATCATCTAACTCTTTATTATAGCCAAAACTGGGTATGACAAAGCTTTCCTGCCTACTACGGTAACTGCCTTCACGCAGATAGAAAGTGCCCTCAGGCGGCGCGCCAGCTGGGCCACCTTCAACCTCATAGCCGCGACGCGGCGAAAACAACTCAACACCGAAATCAAACTTATTCCCTACCGAATTCATACCTGCCGGATTAGTCGCTGCCGCCAAAGCGTCTTGAGACCACGCAACGCCAGCACCTCCCATACCTTTATTAACCACACCATAACCGTGCGAAAAATTTCCATTTGTTGCATATGCTACCGGCACTAGTAAAAAGGTCATCAACGACATTACCAACTTTAGACACATAACACTCAGTTCCTTTATTCAACATAAAAGGGGGCCAAACATAAACGCACCGCACAATTCTTCTCAACCTGCCATTAAGAAGAACTTTTATATTTCGAAAACTCATCCGCAATAGCAAACTCGATAAAAATCAGCCTTAACGCCTCGTCACCGGCGCCCGGCTCCAGATATCAAGAATTGGCGTGCCATGCGCACGCAGTATCGGCTCAATATCCCGATGCAACGCGTGGTAGCGATAGAAGGGAACTCGAGGAAATAAGTGGTGAACTGAGTGAATATTTTGGCCCAGCCAAAACCATTCCAACGGTTGCATCCACGAAGGCATAATGAGACTACTCGTATTCTGGTAGCGCTCAGTATTGTCATACGGATAATGCGGCCGATACGCAAACCAATAAGCCGTAAAAAGACCGCCAAAGAAATACCCCACCAAAACAACAATAGCGATGCCAGACTGATCAATAAGCAGGATAGCAAGTAGACGCCACCCCAGCGAAAAACACAGCTCAGCAATGTAAACAACACGCTCATTTAAATCGGCAGAGTGCCAATTGTTTTCCGCAAAGAAGCTATTCTGAGCATAAAAGAACTTTAGGGTTGTCAGCAATACACCAAAAGGCCCCCTACTCATCTCGCTAATCAAATAATCGGGGTCCTTTCCTTTAATGTTGGTATAACGGTGATGAGTAAAATGCTCGTGACGATGGGAGGCAAACGGAACAGCTATAATGGGCGCAACCAGATAGCCACAGCCGTCGTTCAGCCACCGCATCCTCGACTTACCCCCATGAATATTTCCGTGTACCGCTTCGTGCAAGGGCGTATACGCCATATAAGTTAGGACACTAACAAGCGGTGTAGCCAACCAAACGCTTATCACATCATTTGCAAAAAGCACTATACACAGTACGAATAGACTACATACAAGCAATGTAAGCGCTATCGTCGGCCAAGCAACCTTACCCATATAACTTATCGCGAAACCTAATGCCTTCTTATTTAAATCTTTTAGCTCTTCCTGCATTATTATTACCATGTGACAATTAGAAAGTGAATAATTCAACAGTACCGAGAAGGCACCAAAAATAACATGGCACTTATGTCCTTTCGTGCGACACTTATGGCCACATACTAGCTCGACCTAACTCAGGTTTTATACAATGGGAAATACCCAGACCACCCGTCGCCCAATCGCAATAAGCAAAGTAATGATAAATTTTGCGGAAAATCACGGTGTAGATACCGAAACCTGCCTATTTGGAACCGACATCTCAGAGCACAGCCTTCACAACGGCGATGTACTCATTGAGCGTGCTCAGGAAATGCGGCTCATTGAAAACATCATGCTTGCACTACCCAATATACCCGCACTAGGCTTTAAAATTGGCCTTTGCTACAACATCGCCACTTTTGGTATTTGGGGCTTCTCATTGCGCACCTGTCGAACCATCAGAGACGCCCTCCACACCGCACTGCGTTTTCTACCTTTAAGCACCGCTTATTGCGAGATTACTGCCTTTGAGGAAGACGACTATTTTGGTTTGCTCATGAACCCACAGTCCATACCCAGCCACCTCCGCGATTTCTTGTTAGAACGAGATATGGCCGCCAGCATCATAATCATCAAAGAGCTTAGCCTAAATGAAATTCAGACTGTGCAGACTGAGCTTAATACCTTAGATACAACAAACTCGGCCTACATAGAGTCGGTTTGCGGGCTTAAACCACTTTATCAAAGCAGGCGCAACACCATTCGCGTTTCTAATAAATATATTGATAAACCACAGCCTACTTACGATGCCAACCTAGCGAGACTATTAAGCGATCAATGCGCAAGGCAATTGCGCCAGCGACAAACTGGCGGGATTCGCGATAGCGTTAGGAGCCTGATTTTAGGCGATTTAGGGCTAATGGCGTCGCTAGAGGATGTTGCATCGGCAATAAACCTATCTAGCCGCACACTCCGGCGCAAATTAGAAAATGAAAACACCAGCTTCCGTGCGTTAGTTGAGGAAGAACGAAAACAATTGGCATTCCAACTTCTAGTAAGCAGCGACATGAAAATAGAGGAATTAGCTGCGCATTTAGGCTACACCGACACAAGCAGTTTCACTCGAGCCTTTCGGCGCTGGAGTGGCTGCTCGCCAAGAAATTACCAAAGTCCTCAAATTCGAGAGTAAATATTAAGGAGCGCCTGACCCTAGAATTCAAAACCGCAGCGATATATTATTTTACTTCTACTGGGATTACAGCTAAATCTCGAGGCAAACATCGTCAAAATCATCAATCTGATCTGCCTTATTATCGCCAAATTTGTCAACGTCGCGCCCCTTATTTTTTTAGACGATTTAATATCCATTCGGATTTTTCATAGTTTATAATTCGTGTCTTAGACTGTTTCGCAGCATATATAAGAATTCACTTGGTGACCACACCAACGTCTATTTACAGCGTCGTTATCAAACCCCACGCCCGCTCTGTCACCGCAAATTTAATATAGCATCCAGCCACCTTCAATGCTTTTTCCCCAATAGGCATCGCTAGCGAGTCATGCCCTTGTAGGAGACAATTTATAATAAGAATCGGAGGACAGCGTGGGATCATCCATCAGTTAGCAACCGCAGATTTAATAAAAAAGCCCCCGAAGGGGCAAAGGGCGTCCCAACGCCTGTGAGGATATCTACTAGCGAATGAGCCTAACACTGCTATATTTAAACTACTATTAGGCTAGTAATTATTACTAATAAAGTCGAATAGACTGTATAGAAACTATATCAGCCTATTCCTATTAGTTTTGACTTAATATCGCTTTTCAGATTTTCTATAAAAGAGAATATTTATGAATCTGAATTAATAACAAATTGATTCCGTAATACTTTCTTATCAAATTTACCAGTAGCTGTAAGCGGAATATCATCGACAAATCTAATGTCTTCTGGAATCCACCATTTAGCAACCTCATCTTTAAGAAAATCTTTAAGCGCTTGATCATCAAGACTGCATCCATCTTTCAATTTGACTAGCAATAGCGGCCGCTCCTCCCACTTAGGGTGCGGAATACCGATCACAGCTGCATGCCTAACATGAGGATGACTTATCGCAGCGTTTTCAAGATCTACGGAAGATATCCACTCTCCGCCCGACTTAATAATATCTTTAGCACGATCGGTAATTTGCATAAAGCCATCAGAATCTATCGTCGCGATATCACCAGTATCAAACCAGCCGTCATCATCTAGAATAACCACATCACTTCTATAATAAGACCTTACTACCCATGGCCCCCGCACCATCAATCGGCCGGGCGTTTTCCCATCAAAAGGCAACTCCTGTCCGTCATCGCTCTTAATACACATTTGCACACCAAATAATGCCCGCCCCTGCTTAGCTGCCATCTTAAACTGGGCATCCTCGTCCAGCTTAAGAGTTGCCGGTTTAGGCCGATTGAGCGTGCCCAAGGGACTAAGTTCTGTCATACCCCAAGCTTGTAAGACATCAACGTCATAAGCACGCTTGAACCGAATAATCATAGATTTTGGCACAGCTGAACCGCCAATCACCACCTCTTTCAAGTCTGGTAATTGCAGATCATTATTCGTCATATGCTCCAACAACATACTCCAGACCGTTGGTACAGCAGCGGAAAAAGAGACATGCTCTGAAGATATTAGATCATATATGTTAGCGCCATCTAGATGTGGTCCCGGAAGAACTAATTTTGCACCTGTCATCGGAGCGGAGTATACCAAGCCCCAAGAGTTAGCGTGGAACATTGGCACTACCATCAATACCGTCGATAGCGACGAAAGATTAAATGCATCTGCAGAACATGAGGCATACGCCATAAGGAGATTTGAGCGGTGAGAGTAAAGTACACCCTTCGGATCGCCAGTTGTACCCGAGGTATAGCAAAGTGAAGAAGGTGACTCCTCACTTAGCTCTGCCCAGCTAAAATCACTAGACTGATCCGCAATAAAGCTTTCATAATCTATTGCATTGTTCAACGTTGTAGCTGGAAATTGATCTTTGTCACAAAGCACTATAAACAACTCTACGCTAGGTAAATCATGCTTAATACCTTCAAGTAGTGCAACGAAAGCCGGATCAACAAACACCAAACGGTCTCCAGCATGATTTATAATAAAGCGGATTTGATCAGAAAAAAGGCGCGGATTTACCGTATGACAAATCGCACCTTGCCCAGCTATCCCATACCATGTTTCTAAATGACGATACTCATTCCACGCCAGTGTAGCAACTCTATCACCGGCTTCAATACCGTATGATTTAAGCGCATTCGCAAGCTTCTTAGCACGCATTAATGCGTCGCTATAGGTGTAGCGATGAACATCACCTGAGGCAAGCCTTGAAACAATTTCCTGGTCGCCATGAAAGCGAGCCGCGTGTTCCAAAATAGACGCCAAGTTCATCGGGAAATCCTGCATACCCGATAAATTTTTCTTATTTTTAACTTCCAAATCATTCATCACTACAAAACCTCTTCACATAAAAATAATAAATTCATTAAATGCTATACCTATAAAAATCCTGACCATAAGATCACGAGCTTGAAAAAATCAAACACGCCCCAATCGTGACAAGGCGGCCTGAGTAAGGTACCGCTGAAAAATCGACGCGTCATTTACTGAACTTTTATGGCCCCCTCGCAGTTCCTTGACATGTTCAACTCTAGTCATACGCCCACTCTGAAATTCATATGCATGAAAGTACGTCCAAGACCAGTAGGGATGCGCGCCATTACTTACCTTTTTATCGGCATCTTCAAACTGACAATAGCAGCCATCAAAGGAGCGAAATGGCAGCCCTGCTCGGTCATAAGTGACCATAGCAAGGGGCATTTTATTCCGCGCATCGAACCAAACACGCTTCTTGCTTATTGGTGCCCGCGGGAACCCAGTCGGTTCAGCCTCACACACAATCACTTCAGGTACCATTTCAACAACACTATCAAAAAAGCTATCGTCGTTCGGTCCACCATGCACTCCATGCTCCCAATTATCATGTGTAGAATTCCAACCGCCGGACAATCCAGCCAACATAGGCTGCCTTCCAACAATTTTATAATTCCCCCACGTGTGTAAAGGATCCCCCGCAGCCCATGCGTCAGAAAGGTACAATGCAGATCCCGGAACCAAAGGTTCAAATCGCTGATTCGTCGGGAATTGTCGAACCCTCCTGAAATGCGGTACATAACCATATAAATCAGGCAATTTATTTTGGTCGTAACTCCAAACATTAAGATACGACGCACCTCGCTGATCTTCAGGTGCCGTATAAACAACCGTATTGAAACGCAATTTATCCATGTACTTTGGCCAATATGGCTTTGGATCTAATACTAAACGCCCAACAGGTGATAATTCAGCCCATACTAGGTCATACTGATAATCTATTACCCCATCTGCGTTGAGGTCGTATTCCTTCATAGCAAAAAGGTTAGCATCATGCCTACCCCACGACAGTGTTAAACCCGCGAAAAGTTGCAACGCTGTTTCACTTTCCGGAAACGGGTGCCCCCCTATCCATGGTTGACCGTCCAGCGTAACCACATTGCCGGAACTGTCAAATTTCGCCAACCCTTGATTTGACAAGGTTGCCTGTTGATATTCCCAAGGCCCCATTTTCATCCAGTCAGTGGTTGTAGCGACAACTTTAAGCTTTCGCCCCATTTCAGCAACATGCTTATATTTCGCAGGATCTAACAAGTCCCTTACAAGCTCTATATTATCAGCAGTAATATAATCTCCTACCTTTATCTTACCTTTTGTATACATCTCTATTGAGAGCAGTTCATCTGGATAAGCTTTTGATACATCGCCAGCCGATGAAATCGTAGACCATAAAGGCGCCAAGACCCCCGCACCGGACAAAGCAGATCCATAGCGTAAAAACTTTCTACGATCCATTCGAGAAGACCATTTCAACAAATTCATGTCAGACTCCAGATGAACAACCGAGCATTAACTTCTCACGGCCTCATAAGCTTACTTATTTACGCATTAATCCAATACCTATTTCGTTAGAATTGATACGTTAATCGAATAGTAGCCTCATCAGCAAAATCAAAGGTCGAAACTGCGTTGCTATTAGGGTTATCCCCCCAGGCATCGCCATTGATGTAATTATAAAATCCTTCAACCGTAATCCCGTCACCCGGATTCCAGCGAATGCCGGGTTGGAACAGAATCCCGCCGTCCATATCCACCAATGTAGCTAGCTCAATTTCAAATATTTTATTCGCCGTAGGCTGGCTAAAGCCAAATACTATATAATTAGCATTCCCTTTCTTTTCATCTTTAACAGTTGATGTATCACTATCTGACAGCTGATCTACGCCGACACGACCATATCCACTCAAATGACGCCCAAGGAGATCGCTCTTATTTTTGGTCAATGCTTGAAAAACAAGATAGGTACCAGGTAGATCCTTAAAGAATCGGTGCCATTTATCGACTACCAAGGCGAGTGTATACTCTTCTTCTTCAAGCGCTTCCTGTGTTAATTGTGGACTGGTGTAACTGCGATTTGGCGTGTACTGAAGCTCCACATTAAAGATTAATTGATTTAGAAAATTATTCTCACTTTCATTTACGTAACTCACCCCAACGGCAAAATCATCTTCTCGGTGGTAACGACGCTCAAGCGTTCCACGCAAGCTGCCCCCTGCGGCCATGAAAAAGGTATTCAACTGCGCAACCGTTTCGCCAACATCAGCGCCAGGCGAGGCGTAAATATCGAGAGAACCATCGAATGGCTCAATAGCTGAGTTTAGTCCGCCAATAGCATCTAAACGCGCGAATGCAGCGTATTCAAACCACTCGTCTGCCGAATAAATACCGCCCGGACTGGCTGAAAATGGCGAATTCGCGAGTGCTTCGCCAGAATCCGAATAGCGTCTACAAAGCATTGGATCATACAAAGCACCACAGTTAGGCAACTTGGCATTGTAAGCCGTATTGATCAAAGCACCGACTGTGCCAGACAGCGGCTGATTTATGCCAGATTTTCGCCAGGCATACGTTCCTTCTGTTCCGTATTTAGACACATAGGATGCCTGCCAACCCCATTGCCCATAATCACCTTTTAAGCGAAACCCTCCAGAAAACTTCTCGTCATAATTACCCGACTCATAACTATCGGCAATTGTAAAATGTGAAGGAATAATATTATAAGGTGTATTCGGATTACCTAAGACAGTGGGCTGGAACCGCCCAACGTAACCGTCAATTAAAACATTGTCTGTCAACTGATACGTCGCGCGCACGGAGAGCATAGGAACCCGCTTATCTGAGAACTCTTCCATGCCCCGATCTAATATAGAATGCCGCCGTAAATCAAGACCGTTAGGAGTATCAAACACTCGAAAGAATATTGCCTGCCCCCAAGCAATTTGCTGGTTACCAACGCGCAACGCTAAGTCACCTGACGCATATTCAAATAGGAACGTTGGAAAATAAACTTGATAATTTTTCCCCGTCCACTCCAAGGAGTTTGGGTTCCCCCCTTCGTCCGCAATATAATCGAAATAATTCGGCGAACCTTCATAAATGCTGTTACCAACACCGGGCCCACTCTGTATACCACCCTGGAGGTGAGCTACGTCAGTTGCATCAAATGCATCGTATATTTCGGGATCAAAGATCGCTCTAACTCTAGCGATAAAACGCAGTTCATAAGTTAACGCCGCCGTAAACTCGACTTCAGCCCTCAAGATTGTATAGTTAAAATCATTATCCGTTGTTTCAATGAAGTCACCTCTGCGTACCGTGTCGCTGACACCAACCAACGGAACCGTTCCCCATGCGCCTGGGGCACCACTGCCTAACACTCCTGTAACAAGCCCGCTAGTAGGATTTAATGCCGGCGGTAAGTAAGCTTGTCGCGATATAGTTCGGTCGTTATATATTATCCCATTTTGATTATACGGATTCTCTTCGCCACTTGTAGCAAACGCAGCTTCAGCGCGAATGAACCCATTGTATGAAAAGTCAACGTCATCAAACCATCCTCCGTCCGAGGCTGACGCCATATTGCCCAAAATAGCACCACACACAACAATAACGAATGATAAGCGATTTGTTATTTTGTCTCTAAGTATCATTATTATTTCTCCTAAATAATAAATATATAATTCAACTAATTAAATATAAAATATAAACCTACCACTATTTAATTTTAATTATATTTCCTTTATTTCCCACAACAAATGCGCCAGCATTGGAAAATGGAATTGCAACCGCACCATACCACCCCGTTTGGATATCAAGCCCCTTAACTGACTGCCAAGTATCACCATCATCCGTGCTTATGATGATATCTCTCATTCCCGGCGCAACAATCAATCCATTCAATTTTGTTTTTACACCCAGCAGATTTTGATGGGTAAACGGCTGTAAAGCCTGCCATGAACGACCATAGTCACGGCTTTTCAGGATAGTTCCCTCTTGGCCAACCGCGAACGCAACACCATCCTTTCTGATATCAATAGCGGACAATGTCGGAGAAACACCACTCTCTGAACTCCCACCTGCGTTTCTTACCGTCCACGTCATTCCTTTATCATCGGAATTCATTATCAAGGAGAGTTCACCAACAACCCACGCTCTGCCGGACTCACTTACCTTTACGCCATAAATGCTAGGTTCAAACAGCCCCCCCAACCGATTATCCGGATCATCAAAAATATCCTGCCAGCCCGGTGAAACTGAATTCCAACTACGCCCCCCGTCTATAGACCGCAAAATGGTGCCAAAGGAACCTCCAGCAATTGCATAACCGTTATTATTTATATCGACGGAAAACAAGCGCTCCTCGGTCCCACTTTCGACCTTCTCCCATTCACCACCAGAACTCCGTACCAAAATCAATCCATACTGCCCGACCGCAACAGCCCCAAACTTACTAAAGCTGACATTAAGCAAGGCAAGACGGTTATCATTAACTTCAGGAAGCCATGTTTCACCGCCGTCTTCAGTCCGATAAATTAAACCGCCGGTACCTACTGCAAAGCCTTCCTTGCCGCGCATATCAATATCAAAAAAAGCATCATGAGGTATACCTCCTTTAATGAGATCTACATTAACTTCACTGGCAAAGGTTGAAAAAGATATAACGGAAAAAATAAAAAAATACGTAACTATTTTTAATATCAAGATATCACCTATAAAAATATGGCCGCAGCAATTAATTACTGCGGCGATAAAATTAAACCTGACCTAAACGCTGCAACGCTTGCTGTGTAAAGAATCGGCTATACGCTTTATCCTGATCCGCACCAAAATCTGATTTATGGCCGCCCGGATTTTCCTTATTGTGCGTAATACGACTCATTCTTCCAGATTGGGCATCAAACGAATGAATGTTAGTCCACGACCATGCTGGGCTCTTTCCATCTGGACCGACTTGAATTTTGTCACCGAGTTTGTATTGGCCAAAGTTAGTCTCGAAATTCACCCAAGGCTTATCTTGGCGGTCAAATCGTATATTTCCGCAATACATATTATTACGGACATCCACATATGCTAGCCGCCTACCAACTGGTGCACGCGGAAATCCTGTAGGTTTAGATTCTAATATCGCAACCTCAGGCGCCAATTCAAAATCCGTATCCCAGAAAGTATCGCCGTTTGGACCACCGTGCGTATCTGCCTTCCAATTTTCTTTATCGCCGTTCCACTTAGCGTTGAATCCGCCCAACATTGGCTTACGTTCAACAATTTTGTAATCACCCCATGTCAACATTGGGTCACCGGCCGCCCACGGATCGGTAAGAAACCAAGTTACACCAGGGATAAGCGGTTCAAATCGTTGATTGGTAGGGAACTGGCGTACACGCCGGAACTGAGGTAAGTACCCGTAAAGGTCTGGGAATTTACGCTGATCGTAATACCACCTTGAGAGGAATGAACTACCAGCAACATCTTGAGTAGAAGTAAAGAAAACGGTCTGCAATCGAATCATATCGTCCATACCGCGGAATGGCTTACCATCCATTCGCGCCTCCATTTGGAGCTCGGCCCAAATGAATTCGTAATCATATGCCAATGTCCCATCCGGATTCAGTACGGTATCCTGCACCGCATACTGATTATAATCAGCGCGCCCCCAGCTCATTGCTAAGTTAGCTTGAATTTCCGGTCCGGTACGCGGATTGGGAAAAGGCAATCCGCCAGTCCAATTGCCGCCCTTATTTGTTTTAACATTACCGTCTTTATCGAACACCGCGCTCACACCGTTGTTCATATTATAAAGCGTCCGGTCATAAAATTCGCGCGGGAACATGGCGCTGAAATCTTTTGTTGTCGGACGAATTCTGACGCGCCGCCCCATTGTTTTAATCTGATCAAAGCAGATTGGATCTAAAAGCTCTTTGACATGATCGACATTATCAGCAGTCAAATAATCACCCGTACTTATTTTCCCCTTTGTATACATATCGATAGACATTAATTCGTCAGGATAAACCTTAGCAAGGTCCCCGCCTGAGGCGAATATTTTATTAAGCGGCATTAATACACCGGCAGCCGCACCAGCCGCCAAATTCTTCATAAGTTGACGACGCCCATAGTCGTGATCATACTTCTTAATTATCATATTTATATCTCCATAATTTAAGTTTTACACTCACCACACTTATATCTAAAAGTATCTTTTAACTCGACGCTAACTCAAGTTGATTATTCTTATGATTTTCCTTACTTATCTCCTCGCAATCAAATGGTTCAGTATTTGAAAATATACTTAAATCAATCCCTTCTCCTATCATGAGATCATCTCTGCTCGCAAAATGGGGCTTAATCAACCAAACTAATAGAGGTAGAACCACCAACGAAAGAACCATATTTATAAGCATGATTGCCACTAACAAGAGCCCCATATCTGCCATAAATTTTAAGTCTGAAAGTAAATACCATGGCATTATCCCAATCAACATAATTGATGCTGTAAACATAATTGCCTTGCCCGTGGTAGTGATTGATTTAGTAATCGCTTTTGACCAACCAGTGTCTGGCGTATATTCCTCACAGATTCTCGACATCAAATAGATACCGTAATCTATACCCACCCCAACACCCAATACCGCCACCATCACTGAGTTTATATCTAACCCGATACCCAATACGTGCATGGTCGCAGACAACATGAAGTTTGAAATATTTACTGGAATAAGAATTATTAATGAGGCGACAGCTGACCTATATGCATAAGCTACAACAAAGAAAATAGCGACGTTAAGGAGTGCCAAAATAAGCCAGTGATAACGACTCACCACAGAGTTCATTGCCTGCTGGAGCGCTATCGTCCCAGAACCCATTCGAACAGTAAAATCTTTATGCTCTGCACCCACTGTATCCACCGCGCGCTGAGCACTTGCCAACGCAGCATCGACAGTCGATTGTTTATTATCCTTATACCAAAGGGAAATAGTGGAGTTTTGAAACTCAAAATCTGACACATGAGAAAAGTTGATCGGATTTGTACCGAAAACAACTGCCGTACCCGCTGCCCTAACCGCAGCATCTGTTGGGTCTAAAGGTAACCACTTTGGGTCGCCACCGGAGAACAATCGATTTGCCTCCATCATGTAATCTGCAAAAGATAATGTCGCACGCGGAGACAAAATCTCATCTGACTCAACCATAGCCTGAATCTGCAAGGATACAGCTACGGCTTCGGGTGTTCGGACCACACGATGATTTAAATCTCCAGTCTTTGCTTCAAGAATAATCTCGAGTGTATTTACACCAGGAAAGTGGTCATTTACTGCACGTATCGCAGTATTGAATTCTGAATCCTCCCAAAGAATATTTGAACCCTCAACCGGGTTACCAATTTCAATTTGCATTGCCAAACCAACAGACAGTGCTGTCGCTATTGCAACCACAACGGTTGTAACCCTTGCACGCTTTCCTTGAGCTACTTTTGCGATGGTGTGCAACATTTTCAGCTGCAGGCCATGACCTTCATGGTCAGTTTCACCATGCGAGACCAATTTTTCAATATTCTTTGGCGTCGGCAAATAGGACAGCACTATGGATATAAGAAAAACGCCAGTAGGGATTATGGAAATAGCCCAAAAACCGGTGAATAACGCAAAGCGTTCCATTGCAGGAATAGGTGCAAGTGCGATAAACACAATACCCATTGTATCGGTAACAACACCAAGGATAGATGGCGCCATCATGACACCCATTGTGATTTCAGCTGATTTCTTTTTGTCCCCTATTACCGAGTATATCTCGTAATATCGCTCGCTAAATTGCACACAATGTGAAAAGGACCGAGCCACGAGTAAAAGCGGGACAATCATTAACAATGGTTCAATAGGCGACGATATCCAACCCACCATACCGAAGCCCCAAATCGCAGCGACTGAACTGCATATAATCGGCGTCAACGTACCTGCAATATTCCGCATATACAGGCCAAGCGCAACAATTAAAGCAAGCAAGGTAATGCCAAATATTGTGTATGTCTGATTTTGTAGCTTGTACACCCACCCCGTTAGAACTGGTTGCCCGACGACGTACACTTCATGATTGCCATCTCTATATTCATCCGCTAATTTTTGAACCTCCCGAAACACGACATCGTAGTCTAAAAGGTCTTCCAAAAATGCCGCTGTAATTAATGTTGCGGTTTCATCTCCTGAAACATAAAACGTTCTAACATTTGGACTTTGTTCTACTTTTTTACGAAATTCGTCTAACTCACCCTGGTCACCTGGGACGGAATCACCCATTAATGGCCGCATATCTACGCCATAAGGAGTGGCCTCAGCATACCGTGCTTTTTCTGTGGAAATAGAAATTAGCGAGTCGTGATTTATGCCCGGAATCAAATCTATTGCTCGAGTAAAATCCCAAACCTTCTGAAGCGTATCCGTATTATATATATCCCCATTTTTTCGCTTTATCATAACAGTTACTGTAAGGGGATTTCCGAAATTCGGGTGATCTTTAAACACCTGAACATAAGGGTCATCTTTGGGTAGTAAGTCAGAGAATATTGTTTTAATTGTTAATCCGTTAATTCCAATAGCAAAAAAAACAGTTATCACAGCAAACAATATCGCGACCATCAACCTATTGCGCATTATTAACGCGGCAAGTCGAAAACGATAATTATCCATTTCCACACCTCATTCTTTGTATTATCGACCAAGCTAAAACACGGCACTCAACCTGCCATTGATTGATATTCAAGGTTAAAGTACTGCACTTTGAATCGTGGAGCTTATTATAATATTCTAACCTTAATCAGCTCACTGAGCTGATCAAATTGAATAACATTCTTACGGAAAAAATTTCAACGCAGCTCTGGTAAAAATTAATTCCAGCGTATTGGTAGCAGAGATTTCTGAATCTCTCAATCAGAATCCACTGACCAAAAAATTGCTTCCATATACTCATAGTTAAATGATTGCACACCAAACCCAGAGGCGCCCAAACCTTTTGATTGGCATTGCGAAGATTAATGGGTGGGTTTTCCTATCTAAAGATGGGCTTTTTATATCACCACCTATGGCGCTTTGCTTACACAGAAAAAACACCCTAAATTAACCGGCTAATTATAAATCCATAAGCAAGATGACTAAATTTTGTCCTTTAAAGATAATAAGATTACTTTTTTTTAGTATTTACTAGAAACTGCATAGAATAAGTATCATTAAATTACTTATATCTTATTAATGTTTACAGGTATTAATTAAAAATATAAACAACCATACTTTTTAGATAATCACCTGTGAGTACTATGCACGTTGATATAACCATGAAATCTATAGATAAGCGCTAAACCTTGCTTGGCCTTAGCTTTACTACTGCTATTTACAGGAAAATTTCTATGATTAAAATAAATTTTATAGACCACACTGGAACTACACACGAAGTAGACGCCTCCGAAGGAGAGTCGCTCATGAGTGCGGCAATTAATAATTTGGTTCCAGGAATTGATGGCGACTGCGGTGGAAACTGTGCTTGTGGAACATGCCATATCATCGTCGATGAAAACTGGGGAAGCCGTCTTGCTGCTCGCAATAGCGAAGAAACTTCTTTATTGCAAATGACCCCAGACTTAGAAGGCGGCTCCAGGCTTGCCTGCCAAGTTGTGCTGACTAAAGAACTAAACGGATTGGTTGTGAACGTCCCTGAACACCAAATGTAAAATTAACCTGAGGTGCATAAAATGAATATTAGCCTAAATAAAACCAACATCCCCTCCCCCTACTCAGAGGAACTTAATTCTCTTAATTTTAGTGACGGAAGACTCTTTGAAACCGACATTTGGCAACAATACTTTAAGCGTCTCCGTGAAGAAGATCCTGTACACTATCAAAAAGATAGTCCATTTGGCCCATTTTGGTCCGTTACCCGCTACGAAGATATAATGTACGTCGACAAACATCATGAGCTCTTTTCTTCAGAACCAGGTATCCTTATTGGAGACTTCGAAGATGAAATACCACTCGAAATGTTCATTGGCATGGACCCACCTCGCCATGACGAACAACGACTTGCTGTTCAACCTGTAGTCGCTCCAAAAAATCTTGCCGCAATGGAGTCACTTATTCGCTCGCGTGTCTGTACGATACTTGACAATCTACCTATAGGCGAGGAATTTGACTGGGTCGACAGAGTGTCAATTGAGCTTACATCTCAAATGCTGGCAACGCTATTTAACTTCCCATTTGAAGATCGCCGAAAACTAACCTACTGGTCCGACTTAGCCGCAGGCACACCAATTTTAACAGACGGTGAAGTTTGCCCTGATGAGCGTGCAGTAGGATTAGCTGAATGTCTTTCAACATTTCAACAGCTTTGGATGCAACGCCTCGAGGAAAAGCAGCCGGGAGACGAAGTAGGTTTAGACTTGATCTCGCTAATGCAATCTAAAGAAGAAACCAAAGACATGATGGACCGCCCCATGGAATTACTGGGAAATTTAGTCCTTTTAATCGTCGGCGGCAACGATACTACTCGCAACAGCCTGACAGGTGGCGTTTATGCTTTGAATAAATTCCCGGACGAATTTGAAAAGTTAAAAGCTAATCCAGAACTGGTTCCAAACATGGTTTCAGAAATTATACGTTGGCAAACACCACTCGCCCATATGAGGAGATTAGCTAACCAAGACATCGTCTTAGGTGGAAAGCAAATTCGAGCCGGCGACAAAGTTGTTATGTGGTACGCTTCTGGTAATCGTGACGAATCTGCGTTCACTGATCCGGACAGCTTTATCATCGATCGCAAAAATGCACGTAGTCATCTGTCCTTTGGCTATGGAATTCACCGCTGCATGGGAAATCGTCTTGCGGAGATGCAATTGCGCATCGTTTGGGAAGAAGTACTAAAGCGATTCTCCAAGATCGAAGTTGTAAATGGCCCAGTTGGCATTAAATCAAACTTTGTAAAAGGCTATAGTTATATGGGCGTTAAGGTAACCCCCATAAGCTAACGTACTTAGTGTTGGTTTAAGTGCGACACAATAGAAACTAGTCTACGTTGCACTTAAATCAAAATCACTACACTATTTCCCTGTAGTAATTACTACACGAACACCGAAGGATGACAAACCCTGCCAGCGCCCACACGTAATTAAAATCATGACAACACCTTACGTAGCGCACACAAAAATATAACTCTAATCGAAAAACAACATATTATTAGCTACATATACAGACATACTAAAACTTAGGAGTTAACAATAATGAAATTGCGCACTCGTGCTCTTGCAAAAGTGACGATCCTTTTTAGCCTACCCTTACTACCGCTTCTTTCTTACTCGAACTCATCATCTTCAGAACCCCAAAAGCAAATGAATGCAGGCACCGAATGGCGTAAGCATGGTGGTGGAGATGCTGAGCAGCGCTTTTCGCCGCTGAATCAAATTACACCTAAAACTATTGCTGATCTCGGCCTTTCGTGGTCTTTTGATTTAGGCGTAAGTCGTGGTATCGAAGCAACGCCATTGGTAATTGATGGAATTATCTACATCACAGCGACATGGAATAAAGTCTTCGCCTTAGATGCCAAATCTGGCGCATTGAAGTGGCAGTTCGATCCGCAAGTCGATCGCAGTAAAGGTGCAGATCTATGTTGCGATGCAGTTAATCGTGGCGTGGCATACTCAGATGGAAAAATTATAATGGGCACGATAGATGGCCGACTAATCGCCCTCGACGCAAAAACTGGCGCCAAATCTTGGGACGTAATCACCGTTGATCAAAGCAAACCCTACACGATAACTGGCGCGCCGCGTGTCGTGAAAAACAAAGTGATCATCGGTAACGGCGGCGCTGAATATGGCGTTCGCGGTTATGTATCCGCGTACAACATTAGCAACGGATCCATGTTGTGGCGCTTCTATACCGTGCCAGGCAATCCAGCGGATGGATTCGAAAACCCAGCCATGACTAAAGCAGCCACCACGTGGACAGGAGAGTGGTGGAAATTTGGCGGCGGCGGTACCGTATGGGACTCTATAGCCTACGACCCGGAATTAGACCTTCTATACATCGGCGTTGGCAACGGTTCGCCCTGGAACCACAGCATTCGTAGCCCAAAGGGCGGCGACAATCTCTACCTATCATCCATTGTCGCCCTGCGCCCAGACACCGGTGAATATGTTTGGCATTACCAGACCACACCTGGCGAATCATGGGACTACACAGCGACCCAACACATGATTCTAGCTGACTTAGAAATCGAGGGTAAAACACGCAAGGTTATTATGCAGGCACCCAAGAATGGATTTTTCTATGTCATAGACCGCTCAAGTGGAGAGTTACTATCAGCCAACAATTACGTACCAGTCAACTGGGCTAGCCATATCGACCTATCTACCGGACGGCCGGTAGAAAATCCTAAAGCGCGCTATGGAAACAACGCACCACACACAACATTTCCCGGGCCATTTGGTGGCCACAACTGGCACCCAATGGCATTCAGTAAAGATACAGGATTAGTGTATATCCCAGCCCTAGAAACACCCTTCACCTATTCCCATGATGAACAGTTTAATTACACTCAAGGGTACTGGAATACAGGTGCCGACATGACCATGACCTCGCTACCCACAGATAAAGCGAAATTCAAGGCCATTAAAGCCATGCTGAAAGGCCGCTTATTAGCATGGGATCCCGTCAAACAACAAGCCGCATGGAAAGTCGAACACAACGGCCCCTGGAACGGCGGCGTATTAGCGACGGCAGGCGGCGTGGTATTTCAAGGGAACGCTGATGCAAAACTAGTCGCTTATAGGGCGGACAACGGCGAACGCTTATGGGATTTTTTCGCCCAGACCGGTATAGTCGCGCCGCCAATTAGCTATGAGCTGGGTGGCGAACAATATATCGCTGTCGCATCCGGCTGGGGCGGTACCTTCGCCTTGCTCTACGGCGGACTGCTCCCCCAAGAAAGTACAGCTGGCGTAGGTCGCTTGATGGTATTTAAACTGGGCGGAAAAGCAAAATTACCAGCTTTACCCGATTCCGTATCACAAAAACCAACGCCACCGAAATCAACAGCTGACGACGTAACAATTGCCAACGGCAGCAAAATCTATGACAACAGATGCGCCGTATGCCATGGTGACCACTCAATTTCAAGTGGCTTAGTGCCAGACCTTCGATGGACACCCTACCTCAGCAGCCTTGAAGCCATGGAATTAGTTGTCCTTAAAGGCATATTAAACGCTAGAGGCATGCCGTCATTCAATAATGTAATCAGCAAGCAAGACCTAAACGACTTACGTGCATACATTATATCTAATGCAAACAAAGCGCTTGAAAAAGGAGCGGAACTTAAGCCCCAACCAAAATAATGCATTATTATAAAGCTTCGGCTTTCCAAAATGGAATGCCGAAGCCTCACTCCGACACCATACAATCTAGATTGACTGTTTCTATAACTTAAATTTAACATATAGATTAAGGCCAATATCTACGAACTTTAAAATATAGATAGATACTAAGAGAACCAGCCACCTCAACAGAGTTAGAATATTTTAAATTAATTTTATCTTATGCCCGTATGCAGCTGCAGCAGTTCGCGTACGAACGCCAATTTTTTGAAATATATTGTGGAGATGCCATTTTACTGTCGCAACAGACAGTTTCAAATCTTCGGCTATCTGATTATTATCTAGACCTGCACAAATAAGCTTTAAAATATCGATTTCCCTGCCAGTCAGCGATATATTTGGATCGACTGAAGCACTATCTTCTTTCTCTCCCACCCCATAATCAGCGCCATTGAAAATAAGTATCAGCCTGTCGACAAATTCGTACCTCTTTTTCAATTCTTTATCTACGACTATTCTGGCCCTTTTTGATCGCATTTCTTGCAGTATTTCTGCAATTTCACTTCCAGCCATCACGATTTCATATGCTTGATCTTCCGGCGCAGCCACGTCAATTACACGATCCAATTCACGGATACTTTCTCTAATGGAGCCGTTCCGCCACAAGCAGATCGCTTTTAATGAACGTAATCTATGTAAACACCTTACCCTTCCCTGACCCTGCTTAACTATGCAATCAATATGATCGCTAATTTTTCTTAGTGCCTCATCTATTCGACCATCAGCTATATGCATGCGAATTTTTATTACCCGAATAGTTTCTTCCACCCAAGGAGCCAACTCATCCGGGAAATCAAAACGATCAAAGGAGTAAAAATTTACACGCCTTATGGCTTCTTTGGCGGCGTCAGCGCTATTAAAGCGTAATTGAAGCTCTACTTCCTCAGCTAGCAGCCCAATATAAAGACGCACCTGATCTGTGCTAAGCGCAATCTCCTGCCCGTTACGCAAAACTTTACATGCCGCCTCGAATTCCCCAACCCAAAAAAGATGCCTCGCATCACCTCGTATCGAAGTAAGCAGCGGCTCAGCGGGGCCGTAGAGCGAGGTAAATGTCCGCGCGTATTTTAATCGATGTTGCACCACATCAAAATTACACTTCTGAACATGAACTTCATTGTGAATGAAATCTGCCATTGCACGTAAATAGGCATTATTCGCATCCTCACTACCAGCATTAGTTGAGGCACGACTAGCATCTATAATGGCACTATTTAGCCGCCCTAATTCAATATTGGCGAGGCCAGATATAAAATCCGCCCATACCGAAGCAAACTTAGAACCAGATTTCACGCCATACCTATATCCCTCCACCGCATAATTGATACTCTCTTGGTGCTCCCTCAACCCCAATAAAGCGTAGGCCATAACACAATGTGCTGTTGACAGAGTAAACACTTGGGACGATGGCACATTTTCAATTATTAGCTCACACAAAGAAATACTATCTTTCAATTTATCAGCAACAACCCCGGCAATTGCTACTATTGTTTTTGCGAACCAAAAAACCTCAATCTCTTCGTCCTTATCAAGTTTCCAGTTATAAAGATGAACATTTTCTATGCCTGAAAAAACCTTCTCACAAAGCGAAACCGCAAGCGCGGGATCACGAGAAAAAGTGCTAGACCACGCAAAAACGAGAAGCAACTGGGGGCTCATTGTATGATATTCAGCTGGAAGTCTACGCATCCAATCCATTACCGTATAATGATCACCATATAATTGCGCCAAATCGGGACCCCGTTTGATAATTAACTCTGCAGCTCGATTAAAGTTTTTAGCGAGCAAGCAGTATTGTACGGCCTCAGTAAGAAAATCATTATCTTCACACCAGCTGGCGGCAAGGATGCATATTCTATCGTACTTTTTTGGCTCAAATCTTTGTAATTCACTTCGCAAAAAATCAACAAACAGATGATGATACCTGTACCAGATACCAACATTGTCCTCGGGCACTATGAAGATATTGTTCTGGTTCAGATATTTTATCATCTCCACACCATTACTACATTGACTCACATAATCACAAAGATCTGCATTAAATCGTAACAAAGGAGATGTGCTAAGAAGGAATTCACGAATCGCATCAGGAAGCCCGCCTAAAACAGATTGTAAAAGATACTCTGTCAAGACCTTATCTTTACCGGTGAAATTTTCAATGTAACTCACTGCATCAACCCTATCACGGCCTATAGCTAATGCCGCAAGCTGAACACCCGCAATCCAACCCTCTGTGAGCGATCTAAGCAATTCAGCGGATTGTTCCGGGATTTCAACTTCATGCACTTCACGTAAGTATGCACCGACTTCGCGAGCATTTAGATTTAAGTCAAGCTGGGTGATTTCTGTCAACAACCCTGAAATCTGCCTTCTACCAAGCTCTAATGGAAGCTGATTTCGGCTACCAATTGCAATTCGAAGAAACGGTGTCGAATACTGTATTAATCTATTCCAAAACCTAATAATTATGGGATCAGTTATAAACTGAAAATCATCCACAAAAATAACCGACTTAACTTTTATATTGGCCAATCTAGCTACTAAAAAATCCAAAAAAGCGCTATAATCTCGAGACTGATTGGCTTCAAAAAATGCCAATTCGGTCTCCTCATACTCTTCATCTATCTCATAGCAACTGGCTAGAATATACTTTGAAAAAATCGCCGGATCATTATCCTCAGAATCCAAAGACAACCAAAAACACTGCTCACCCGAAGCCGAATACCCATCGTAGAGATAGGTCATCAACGTGCTTTTCCCTGAACCTGCGGATGCAACGACGGTTAAAGCACCTGAATTTGAAAAATGGTTTTTTATTGATGTAACCAGGCTTTCTCGACATAGAATTTGACATCGAAGAAAGGGCGGGCGCAGCTTTGATTCAATCAATCGATACTGACCAACCAGACGAGTAATATTACTCACAAAAATAACCCTTATATATTATTTAAAAATACCGTCTAAAACAATCTTTAGCACTACAATTAGTGTAGCTCAGGCCCATTTTAAATCACAATATTAACACACATCTAACGTTACCTCGCATCCACCTTCTCTCTGGGTAAATAATGTTTAAATTAGATTATCCACCTGAAATAATCATATCTATAAACATAAAAAACGGTCACATACTTCACCTTCCTACCTCCAAAATTACGATCCTACATAGCATAAAAATTCTTAGATCTGTATAATTTGTCATATAGTATAAATCTAATATTAATTACAAAATTACATTTGCGACAACCATTTAATTGGCATAATCAATGACTGCACGAATAAGGAGTAGCTGCCTAAAAGGCTTCATATCTCTAGCCGAAGAACTTGGCGGTGACCCCAAACAATTGATATCCGCTGCGGGGATCGACCACACACGAGTAAATGACGAAGATTATTTCTTTCCTTTTATCGACTTCATACAGCTACTCGCCATCAGCGCAAACAGATTAGACTGTAGTAACTTTGGCCTTCGCTTAGCCCTTAACCAAGATCATGAAATACTTGGACCCGTCGCATTTCTTGCCCTAGCCTCGTCCGATGTGCGCGAAATAATAAAGAGTGTGGGAAAATTTCTTTATCACTACACACCAGCTATCACACTCTCATTGGAGGAGGGTGAGCACTGCTACGCGCACCTAGACTTTATCGGGCTACAGGACTCTGACTACGAGCAAATAGTTGAACACACCGTTGGCTGCACCTATAACATAATTTCGCTACTTACCAACGGACTCTTAAAACCCCTCAACGTTAGCTTTCGCCATTCAAAGATATCAAGAGAGAATCAGTATCAGAATATCTTCAACTGTCCTGTTTTATTCAATCAACGCCACAACGCTATTGAGCTAGACACAAAACTCTTAAAACTCAATCTGAACTCTAAAAACCCAAAGTTACACAAACTTGTTTCAAACTATTTATCCATGGTCGAAACAGAAACTGACACAGCGACTCAACCTACTACATTAGCAAGCCATCAAGCCCGGCACCTAATAAAGAAATTGCTTCCAACTGGAGAAATCACCAGAGAATTAGTAGCTGACAAAATGAATACTCACGGACGCTCTCTTCACCGAAAACTTCAATCAGAAGGCTATACGTTTGACTCCTTAGTTGACGAAATCCGAAAAGATGAAGCCGCCAAATTAATTAAAAACAAAGATATGCCAATGTCTCAGATTGCTGGAGCTCTCGGCTACAGCGAGCAAAGTTCATTTAACCGTGCATTTAAACGATGGTTTGGAATGACGCCAAGAAAATACATCTCCAACAAAAACGCCACATAACTACCTATTACGCCAAGCGATATTGGAAGCTCAATCTTTAAACCATCATACCTTTCTCATCGAGCCACCATTACTCTCCTACGCGACTCACCAACAGAGGCATCAAAACCACCTTACATGACGAAAAAATTTGACAACCTCTAAAGCATTTCATCAAGCATAACAAGATATATAGGTGGTCTTTATTAATCTGTATTATTACCACTCACATATACCGAAGCACCATGAACTAGGGGCGTCAGCTGACTCTTTGTTGCAACTAAATTCCGAGATCTCTGACCAACTACCGCGATAGCCTTTCATGCGGAGCCTAGCGGAATCAGCATTAAGCTCATAGCCGCGAAAGCAGCGCCAATCACCCTCTTATCAGCACAGCATTATAACCATGCCCCCACTGAAGATACAAAAGCGCATCACCGTGCCTAGGATATATTATAAGCCTAGTGCGCAATACATCAACTCCCGTTACATACAGCTTTTATACATCCTCCCCTCACTACGCTAGAAATTATTGCCACATAAGGACAATAATTTATCATTTACGGACTCAGCCGATCATCACGCCCCGAAATCGATCCTTAACCCCAGCAAAGCGGACATTACGACGTAACCGTCTGACAGACTCATCTTGCCATCCGATTTTAAGACGGCAGTCTAGACGCCCACCTAACACAAAGTGGACACCAGTCATAGATATTCAAGATTACCTCCCGCGCCAGCCAGATCACCGCGTCGCCAGCATTAACGCCAATTTAAGGACCAAGCTGTAGCCACAAGGCATGCGCCCAATACCCCTGTGGCAAGCATGGCTAAACAGTTTAAAATCAATGACAATCTAATACATAAATGGCTGCGCCAGTTTGAAGCGAAGGCAGGTAGCAGTAATGACTTTATTAAAGCCACGCCGCTGACTCGCACTAGAGCAACACGCAATTCATCTGTGACACCACATTTATAATCGAACTAAGCAATGCCCCTGGCCCGGTCGCGCCCCATTGACCAATGGCCGGCCTTACAAAATTGGCTTATTGGCAGCAGTGGCCACCGCGCAGCCAATGTTATGATTTTAGTCCAGCCGAAAAAAATCAATAACCTCAACCCGCTAACTTACTTGAAAGATGCAATGGAAAGATCGCCAACAAATCAGACATCAAAGATCAACGAATCACTACCGCTTAAATAGCGGCCGTAGGCAGGGTGGCTTTGCTTGGTGCTTACATTACCACAACAAAACAACCATAAACCGTCATTCTTACCTACACGATATCACCTAATGATAAATAATAGTCCCTCAAAGACAAGATTGAGAACACACAAAAACACATGATATGCCTAACTAGCTACAACCACACTTGATAGTGGAAATAGAAAATAATCCTAATATTACACATCGATCTCTTATCATTATCACGGCTATTATATTATTTCCTTACCTCAACTCATGAAGGATGAGTTCACAAATACTGAACAGCATCCACACAATAATTTAAAATTAATTAAAATAATTTTACATACAGTTTATTATAACCAAGACAACCACACAAAAAATCACTTAATATACGACTAATTACTAATAAAGGCATATTTATGGGAATGGGTGGAATCAGCGTTTGGCAACTACTTATAATCTTAGCCATCATCATTTTACTGTTTGGCACCAAGAAATTAGGCAATATCGGTAGCGACTTAGGTAGCGCCATACGGGGATTTAAAGATGGACTAAAGGATTTTGACAAAGAATTAGACGACAACAAAAGCAACTGCTTAACACCAATAGAAAATAAGGAACTAGCAGATCCAAAAATCACTGCCAAAAGCCATATTAATAGCCAGAAATAGACAGCATGTTTGATATGAGTTTTTTAGAGCTAGCTGTTATAGCCATTATCAGCTTGCTAGTCATTGGCCCAGATCGCCTACCTCAGGCAACTCGAACTGGACTCCTTTACTTTAAAAAGGTAAAAAATGAAATTAGCAAAATACGCTATGAAATAGAAAAAGAAATTGATGACGAGGGCCTGACAAAACTAAAGAATGAAGCAACATCCAGCATTGAATCAGACCTATCTTTACTAAAGAAAAATTGGCACAAAGATGTGGACGAAATACAAGACCACACCAAAGAAGTCAAAACACGACACACTAAAACGCCTAAGAATCATAAAGATTCCACTGATAAATTACACGAAAAAAAATGATTAAGAACACTAATACAGAAAGCACAAACAGCTCGACACTCGCCACACACCTCACAGAATTGCGGGACCGCCTGATAATTTCTCTAGCCGTACTAACAGCATGCTCTCTATGCCTAATACCCTTTTCACAAGATATTTATCATTTAGTCGCCGACCCACTTCTACAGTATTTACCTAAAAGCGGGAGCATGATTGCGACAGAGGTAACGTCCACTTTCATAGCACCTCTAAAACTTGTTCTTTGTGCAGCACTGACACTATCAATGCCCGTATTCTTACACCAATTATGGGGATTAATTTCACCCGGACTATATCGTAGCGAACAAAAATGTGGCATACCGCTGTTGATTTCGAGTGTTCTATTATTCTACTTAGGGGTAGCCTTTGCGTTTTACGTGGCCTTTCCATTGATATTTAGTTTTTTCAGCGGCGCGACGCCTGAAGGCGTATCCTACACTACACCCCAGATATTACTCAGTACCTTAACACTGTAATTAAGCTTTTCTTGGCATTTGGCCTAACATTTGAGATTCCCATAGCTACAATGCTACTTATCACCAGCGGCATAACGAGCAAAAGAGCGCTAATGGAGAAACGCCCTTTCATTATAATATTTTGCTTTGTTGTTGGTATGTTTCTAACGCCACCAGACATAATATTGTAATCCCCCCATTTGCCGATACAGCTATTCGTAGAATTTAGGCTGCTTGCAGCAGTTGTCTTGGGGGTACTCCTCCTATAGCCATGTTTGGCCGCTCATTGTTGTACAGCCAGAGCCATTCCGTAGCAAGATTTT
>NZ_JBFHDY010000037.1:0-29312 GCF_041584495.1 Zhongshania sp. | reverse complement strand
AAGTCAGTAGGGCTTTTGCGTAAGTCCAACCCTGGTTTTCTTCGCCAATTCTATTTCCGACGGGGACTCGAACATTCTCAAAGTGAACCTCATTCAGGTGGTGTTCTTCGTCAATAGAGATTATCGGTGAGACACTTATGCCTGGCGTTTTCATGTCGATGAGCAGGAAGCTAATACGCCCTTGTGGACGCCCCTCATCACATGTTTTTACTAAGCAGAATATCCAGTCGGCGTATTGTGCATAGGTGGTCCATATCTTGGCGCCATTGACGATATAGTCATCGCCGTCGCGCACCGCGCGAGTTTTAAGCGCTGCCAAGTCTGAGCCCGCACCTACTTCTGAATAGCCCTGGCACCACCACATATCAGAGGATTTTGTCGCAGGAAGAAATCTTTGCTTTTGTTCTTCGCTACCATAGCTATACAGAACAGGACCAAGCATCTTGATACCCATTGGAATCACGTCAGGTGCACCCACTGCAGCTAATTCATTACAATAGATGTATTTCTGTGTAGCACTCCATGCGCAGCCGCCGTGTTCTTCTGGCCAGCCATTTGCGGCCCAGCCACGAGAATCCAGACGCTTTTGCCATTCAATAGTCGCTGACTTAAACGTAGCGGGGTGCGCAATTTTTGCCGCAAGTTCTGGAGTGAAGTTCTCCCGCATGAAGGCGCGGACATCTTCTTGGAACGCCAATTCCTGGTGGCTTAATTTTGTATGCATAGCTATTTCTCGTAATAATCACTGGCGAAAAATTAAGCTGTAGAGGCTAATATTGCGCTTCTATTAATCTTGCTGGCGGTAATAATGTATCTGTATCACTTGCTGCTGCGAGGTGACTCGTTTTTATTGGCGTCGATGCTAGGCCAACGTTCGCCGGTTTAGCCCAGACCAATGACTCACTTTATTTGCCTTTCTTGCTAAGTCACGCTCTGCTGCTGAAGCAAACTTCTCGTCCCACTCATTCAATTTTGGCGTGATACGCTTTTGCCATAGTGGTGGAATCAGTGTGGTTAAGTATGCGGTCATAAAACCACCTGGCATTTCCGGCTGACCGTGATAGGACTGCAAGTCTTGAAACGGGACCTGAGCATCTGCGTGGTGATGACTATGTCGAGTCAGATTGTAGGTAAACACACCGCTAACTAAATGGTTGCAATTCCAAGAGTGATGCGGCTTTACCGGCTCTGAGGGTACTCTCACGATGCCGTAGTGCTCTACATAATTAAGAATTTCTAACGCGATTTTAGTCATCAAACATATAGTTAAATGAAACATAACACCCACCCACCCAGCGCATAAGTACGCTATCACGGTGGTTGCCATTGCTATAGATGCGAGCTGCAGCAAAACATTTTTTGGTGATAAAACGGACGCCCCGATCTTATCCAGTCTTGAACTCTCTATTTCCCATGCATTAAGTACCGTTAGGTACATTGCCCTCGGTAAATGTTGGTAGACGCTGTCACCGCGGGCTGCGGTGGCTGGATCTTTGGCCGTACCAACATAGGAATGATGACCGTAAACGTGTTCTATCGGAAAGGCAATTCCCCAGTTCAGTGCCATTGTGAAGCGGCCCAACCAGAGATCGAATGGGCGCCATGTTCTGTGGGTAAGCTCATGACCAGCAAGCCCACCAGCGCCGGTAACAGGCATCGCTATGGCAAAAACCATTAATACATAGTGGTACCATGGCGTGTTATTTCGCAAATCAACAACATCGACATTTGTCATGCTTTGAATAAGGCTGCCAACACCAAATACATCCTGGCTGCCGCTGCCTGCGACCCAAAAAAGAGCGAAAAATATTGCTAAACTCGCTGGTGTAGACATATACAGGGCTAGATCTAAGAAAAAGGGATATTTATACTTTTTCTCATCGAGATCTTTTGGAGCTAAGTTATCCAAAGCAGAAACTAATAAAACAAGTGAAACGCCTGGAAGCCACAACCATACCCCTCCGAACAGCATGGAAAACGCAACAAGCATTATCGCTGCCGGCAAAATATAAAATCTAAGATAACGAAACATGATAAATTCCTTACTGTGTACGATATTTGGAGGCTTATTAAATTCAAGTAAGTCAGGGTTTTATCCCGGACTGGTCCAGAAATTTGTCAAAAAATATCCTATTTAAATCCATGCCATTTTCTTGCATCTTTATCATTGCGGCATCAATCATCGGCGGCGGTCCACATAAATATCCGGTGGCGCCTAGGCTAATTTTCCGATCAATATAATTAGTGACGAAACCGCGATGCCCCGGCCAATTACTGGCTACCGGTTCATCTGAAAGGACTGGAATAAATCGAAATTCATTTCTCCACTGCGCGCCAAGACTATTGATTTGGTCTTGATAGTAAATGTCGCGCTGTGACCTGACGCCCATTAGTAGCGTTAACGGTTGATCAACAATGGCGCTGTTGTTTTGGATTGCTTCCTCGATCAGTGCGATGATAGGGGCTAGGCCACTTCCACCAGCGACACATAACACTGGGGCAGATTGGTCGCGAAGATAAAAATCGCCATAGGCTGCCGACAAGGTCACCTTGGAATTAACATTCAGCGGGTCAATTAACCAATTTGACATGCGGCCACCAGTCACGCCACGGACAAAGAACGACACCAGTTGATTGCCGCCTGGTGTATTACTCTGTGCAAAGGAGTAGCACCGCGCGGGAATATCAGTATCTGAAGATTGGATAGATACGTATTGTCCAGCCTTATAGTGTATGTGTGTTTCCAGCGAGACACTGACCTTAGATATATCGTGGGTCATCGCTTCAATTTTTGAAATATTCCCCGCGATTTCCTGGTTATTTTTATCCCAGTTTGGTATCTCAATAACAACATTACTTTTGGGCATACTCTGACAAGCCAAAATATACTTCTCTGCTATTTCTTTCTTGCTAAGAAGATAAGATTTATCAGTAAATTCTTTGACTTTTCCTGAAATTAGGCGGCACTTACAAGTGCCGCAGCCACCGACCTTACAACTATGTGGAAACTTAAAATCATGACGCAATGCGCCGTTTAAGATGGATTCCTTGTGCTCTAAAATCAGTTCTTGTTGCCCATTTATGACAAGTTTATATTCTTTTTTTGAAAACAAAGATAACATGCTAAATCCTTCTTACAGTCCTTCATAAGCACGAACGAATCGCCAGGTAAGCGCTGGAAAATACCTACGAAATATCCAACTCAATTTTGTGACTGGACCAGGAAAAACCCAAAAATTATTACTTTTTAAGGCGCGGTCAATCTTTGTGATGACTGTCTCTGGAGAGATTGCTGGCAATATGCCAAATATCTCCGGCCACACCGTTTCTCGTGCCTGACTTAGCAGTGGTGTTTGAACTGGCGGAGGGCATACGCAAGTGAAATTCACACCCTTGCCTCGATTTTCCTGATACAAGACCTCGGTGTAGGCAATGACGGCAAATTTAGATGCATTGTATGCACCTACATAAAACACCGGAAGATGCCCGGCCAGTGATGCAAAGCTCACGAATTCGCCGCATTTTCGCTCCAACATACCAGGCAACGTCGCATGCGCTACGTTAACCAGTCCGCCGTAATTAATATCCATTATTTTTTTAATCAAGCCTATATCCTGATCAAGGATTCTCGATAAGGGCATAATGCCGGCAGCATTCACCACACGATAAATATGTCCCAACGCAGATTCGGTTCGATGAGCTGCAGCCAGAACTGCACTATCATCAGTAACATCTACATTTAAACGTAGTAACTTCGGATTATCGGGCAGTTCATTTAGACCGGTTTGATTTACATCTAGTGCGGCTACCTTCCAGCCTTGCTCAAGCATTTTCCGAGCATAGAGTTGGCCCATCCCACTACCCGCACCGGTAATAAACACCACTTTGTTGTCCATACAACATCCCTTCTTATTTCATGTCTGATGTTAGGATTATTATTTACTTGCCGGCGGAGATAGCGCAGCGATAACTTGTGACTCCATAGCAATGCGATTATTATGAGACATGTTTCATATTCATTAAACTCGTCTTTTTATTGGGCTTGCAGGAGACAAAAAATGACATCTAAACCATTGAAAAGAAAACCAAAACAAGAAAGATCGCTAGTCACGCACAACATCATTGTAGAGTCCGCTGCTCAGGTTTTGCTGCAGCGTGATTATATTTCTACGACCACCAATCGCATTGCAGAACGTGCTGGTGTCAGTGTTGGAAGCATTTACCAGTACTTTAATAATAAGAACGAGATTTATGATGCAGTATTGGATTACTATCTATCCAAGATAGTAGACGCTATCGTCTGCATGGATATCAAAAAGGATTTAGCATTTGTCGAAATTATTGAAGTGCTTGTAGGAAAGATATACGGTGAGTGGCCTGAGGGTCCCGAACTACTGAGAAAGCTAAGGCAGGCCCCAGGCGCCCACTTCCATGAGAAAATTTCTGAGTTAAAAAGTAGTGTAGTGAATTATTTTAGTAGCTTCATTAAGAATAGAAATGAATTAGTGGACGTTGAAGATCTCGATATTTCGCTGGGAATTTGCATGAATTCTATAGAGGGTATATTTCTCAACGCCTCCACCGAAATTCCTCCCTTGCGCCTTGCAAAAGAAATTTCGTTAATATGCTCTCGGTATCTGCTGAATAGCCCCCAAAACTTTAGACCACTCCGTTATTCAATTTAAAACGGTCTTCATACTGCCTTGGTGACAGCAATCCGTTTGTACCATGCTTGCGTGTCGAGTTGTAAAAAATTTCGATGTAATTAAAGATATCTTCTTTGGCTTCCTTTCTTGTTTTATATATTTTGCGCCGGATACGTTCTCGTTTAAGAAGCTGGAAAAAGCTTTCGGCTACTGCATTATCGTGACAATTACCTCGGCGACTCATACTCGCTTTAAGATTGTTGGCATTTAGAAACGACTGCCACTCACCGCTGGTAAATAGTGAACCTTGATCAGAGTGGATTAACACCTGGCTCACAGGTTTACGGCGCCATATCGCCATCAATAGTGCGTCCAATACTAAATCAGCGGTCATTCGCTGGTTCATCGACCAACCGACGACTTGTCGAGAGTAAAGATCGATGACTACCGTAAGATAAAGCCAGCCTTCATAGGTTCTGATATACGTGATGTCAGTCACCCAAGACTGATTGGGCTTATCAACGATAAACTGCCTGTCTAGGTGATTGTCGGCAACGACAGTGGGTCGACCTCCGTAGTAACCCTTGCGGCGTTTATATCCAATCTGGGCCCGTATGCCAGCCTGCTGGCATAGCCTTGCAACCTTATTAGGACTGCAATCAACGCCCATCTCCTGAAGGTCAGCATGCAGTTTACGGTAACCATAAACACAGCCACTCTCCATCCCCAGCTGCTTAAGTGTTGATGTCAGCTTGTCGTTACTGCGAGTACGATGAGATTTTGGGGTTTTGAGCCAAGCATAATAGCCACTGCGCTCGATACGCAGTGCGCGACACAAGGTGCGCACTGCGTAATACTGGCAATTAACTTTGATAAAGGCATACTTTATTCTGACTCCCTTGCGAAGTATGCCGTTGCCTTTTTTAAAATATCCCGCTCTTCCGTCATCCGACGCAACTCTGCTCGGAGACGCCGGTCTCCGCGGTGAGATCATCTTGGGTATCACGTTCATTACTAGGCACCCTAAAACGGTTGACCCAGTTCTATAGCGTCTTATCCGAAATACCTAAATGATTGGCAACTTCCTTAATGGGGTAGCCACGTTCAATGACTTGAGGAGCTGCCTCTTGCTTAAAGTCTTCAGTAAATTTACGACGTTGATTCATACTTCCTCCGATGGTTCATTTTTACCATGCGGAGTGTCTACAGTGATAGGGGCTATTCAGAGTTATTAAATTTCTTGGCCATCCCGCGTTAGGGGTGCTTATACCCCCACTAGTTGCCCTTTATTACGGAACACTCGATATTTGGGGCGATGACTGGGCATGGATAAAAAACAATAAGGAATTTCATGAATTCCTTTTTACTTTATTAGCATCGTTTTCTGTAATCATCTTATTCCTTAGGGCTATAGCGGAGGCCGCTAAAAGTAAGGTAGAGCAACAATACGCAAATCTAATTGAGTCGATGCTACTTTTTTTTAACACCTTGGTTAAAAAGAAGCGGGATAGGTTTTTCAATAAGGCCAAGCACGTTAAGCAAACCGGTGATGTTTTTAAGCTCATCACCCAACCTAAAGATCAGTTAGAACATGTACTTGATGGTACTAAGAATTTTCTTATTAACGGGTTGAACATCGATGCAAAGAATATCGGCATAACCATCATACAAGGCGACCCGCATACAAATCGGTGGTGGTATGAGCTTCAATGTGACCGCCAGAAGCAACATACTAAACCAAAGGAATTAATGTCAGGACAATCCACAGCTTCATATTGCTATGATAGTGGTGATAGTATATTTATACCTGACATCAGAAAGGGCATTAAAGAGGGAGTTTTTTGCCTCTGATAGATCATCAAAAGCCGGCATTGGTTCCATATTTTGTAAACCTGTCCGGATTAACGTCGGCAATCTAGAATATGTATATATTTTCACAATCGCAGTTTTCGGACAAAACTTATGCTCTCCTTATGATGAGGAGGAATGTCGGGCTTTGGAAAAAATTCTAGATGAGATAGCTGATCGGGGTGAATTAGAGTTATACCTACATTCAATAAAGCAGTATCGTGAAAAAGGGGCTAAAGCAGTATGAGAAAGATTTTGATGAGTGAAAAAGGTGAGTTTAAACGCCAAGGACGCACTGATTACATCAGATCTACGGCTGTAAAAATGATGGCATCGAAGATAACAAAGTCCGAAAAAAGTAACGATGAGAGTAGGGTTGTTATTTCAAACAAGGCGAAGGTAAGTCTTTAAATTTAAATTCTGCAATTTAATTTATACCTAATACTTTGGCCAGTAAAATAGACCGCTTAATCAGTCATAGTAATTAGCACAGTCTTTTTTGCGACCAAATGAATTCTCTTTAACCTATTAGAGGAAGATCAAATCGACCTCAGTCCATAATTTATGGGACCCCAGTTCACAATTGTGGGATCCCAGTTCATAAATTACGGGATCCCACAGCTTTAAAACGGCGTTAGATATCGAGGTTCGCGACCTTTAGAGCATTCGTTTCGATAAAATCACGACGTGGCTCAACATGATCACCCATAAGCGTGGTAAATATCTGATCTGCTGCAACAGCATCTTCAATAGTCACCCGCAACATACGCCGCGCATCCGGGTCCATGGTAGTTTCCCATAATTGCTCTGGGTTCATCTCACCCAAGCCTTTATAACGCTGAACATTCAGTCCGCGTTCAGCCTGCGCCATAAGCCACGTTATCACCTCATCAAACTCGGTGACTTCAAGGCGCTTTTCACCACGCTGGATATAGGCACCTTCTTCGAGTAGACCATTAATACTTTCTCCCAAACCAAGGATCGCTTGGTAGTCGGCGGACTTGAAGAAATCACGACCAAATAGATAGTGATCACTTACTCCGTGAGAAATAATATCCACACCTGGCAAGAAGATATGCAGCTCAGGATCCTCCATGATTCGGACATCATAACGGTGCTGCTGGTCTTTCTGCTCTAGCTCAACAGTCACTTCGGCCAAGCCCTCACACCACTTAGCGACAACTGCGCGATCAGCTAAATCTTCTACAGCCAAACGGGGGAGGTAGGTAAGTTCACGCAATATTCCAGCCGGATACAAGCGTGATAAACGCTTAATAATGCCATCGATTTTACGATACTGGACTATTAGCTCTTCTAAACCCGCGCCGCCAATGGGGGCCGCTTCAGGGTTCACATAAAGAGCCGCACCCTCAAGCGCATTCTGTGTTAAATAATTTGCAAACGCCGGTTCATCTTTTAAATATTGGTGTTGCTTGCCCCGACCAATTTTAAACAACGGTGGCTGGGCAATAAAGATATGGCCATTTTCTATTAAAGACGGCATTTGCCTAAAAAAGAAGGTAAGCAACAGAGTACGGATGTGGGACCCATCGACGTCAGCGTCCGTCATGATAATAATACTGTGGTAACGTAGCTTCTCGAGATTAAACTCGTCTTTACCGATACCACAACCTAATGCGGTAACGATAGTACCTACTTCGACAGAGGAGATCATTTTATCGAAACGCGCCTTTTCGACGTTTAATATCTTACCTTTAAGCGGTAAAATCGCTTGGGTGCGGCGATCGCGCCCCTGCTTTGCTGATCCGCCCGCTGAGTCACCCTCGACCAGATAGAGCTCGGAGAGGGCGGGGTCTTTTTCTTGGCAATCTGCGAGCTTCCCCGGTAGGCCGGCGATATCCAGAGCGCCCTTACGTCGTGTCATTTCCCGCGCCTTACGAGCAGCTTCGCGGGCCCGAGCGGCATCCATCATCTTCTGTACAATCAATTTAGCTTCATTGGGGCTTTCCATAAGGAAATCACCAAATTTAGCCGTCATCGCCTGCTCAACAATGGTTTTTACTTCGCTAGATACGAGTTTGTCTTTGGTTTGTGACGAAAACTTTGGGTCGGGAACTTTAACTGACACAACAGCGGTTAGGCCTTCTCGTGCATCATCACCGGTAGTCGTTACTTTAGCCTTTTTTGCCAATCCTTCGCGCTCAATATAGGTGTTCAAGTTTCTGGTTAAACCCGCGCGGAAACCCGCCAAATGGGTGCCACCATCGCGCTGGGGAATATTATTGGTAAAGCAGTATAAGTTTTCCTGGAAGCCATCATTCCACTGTAACGCCACTTCGACCACGACACCGTCTTGCTCTGCAGTGAAGTGGAATACTTTATTAACTGGCGTCTTATTCGTATTCAGGTATTCCACAAAAGCGCTTAAGCCGCCTTCATAGCAAAAACTTTCTGTCTTACCGTCACGCTCATCGAGTAACTCTATTTTAATTCCGGAATTAAGGAAGGCGAGCTCTCGAATTCGTTTAGCCAAAATATCAAAATGGAATTCAATATTCGTAAACGTAGCGGCCGATGGTTTAAAACGAATTTCGGTACCGGTTCTTTCCGTATCACCAATGATTTTCAGAGGCTCTTGGGGAACACCGTGCTTATAGAGCTGTTCATGTACTTTTCCGGCGCGACGAATCGTTAGCATCAACTCTTCAGATAGGGCATTCACAACGGAAACACCCACGCCATGCAAACCACCAGAGACTTTATAGGTGTTATCGTCAAATTTACCACCGGCGTGAAGCACCGTCATGATAACTTCTGCGGCGGTAACGCCTTCATCATGCATCTCAGTAGGTATGCCACGGCCGTCGTCCGATACAGATATAGATTCATCAGCGTGAATGACCACGCGAATTTTACTGCAATGACCAGCTAAGGCTTCATCAATAGAGTTATCCACGACCTCAAACACCATGTGGTGCAAGCCTGACCCGTCGTCTGTGTCCCCGATATACATCCCGGGGCGTTTCCTTACTGCATCTAAACCTTTAAGTACTTTGATACTTGAAGAATCGTAAGCTTTAATCTCAGTCATTTATAAAACCTCTTACGCCTGACGAGCAGGCGAGAACTTATTGTTGTGCTGTGCAACACAGACTGCCAATTTCAATCACCAAGCTAAGCCAAGTACCCGCATTTAGCCTGACACACCCTCGATTAACGAATTTATAATCGCAATTACATTAACGGCGTAACAATGCCATGTTCCACGTGAAACCTTTTTAAGGGCTTGTCGCGACACCAATCATTACGCAAGTCTGATTCCTTAACGGCCGTAGCAAATACCTGAACATCTAAATCTACCAACGCGGAAAAAACAGCCCTACACCGGCTCTCATCGAGCTCTGCCGCTAAGTCGTCAATCAAAAATACAGTCGGGATACCTTGATCCAACAGCACTTTTGATTGCGCCAACTTTAGTGCGCACACGATGGTCTTAATTTGGCCTCGAGACAACACTTCTCCAGCTCTAAGCGTGCCGCACTTCAAATCTATATCTGCGCGATGAGGCCCACTCCGAGTAAACCCTGCTCGGAGGTCTTGCGCCACGTCGTCCTTTAATACCTCGGCATAGCCGCGCTCATCAAAATCCTTCCACCCACCAAAGAACTCTAAGCTCAGCGCGGGCATCGAATCTGGCACTAAATCATCCAAACCCGAAAACACCACACTGTTACGTAAAAGCTGGTGATATACACTATCAAAGGCGATCGCTAACTCGTCAAAATGGCGCAGCCGCGCAGCCGTGATAAGCGCCGCTGTAGTCGATAATTCAGCATCCCAAGGCGCGAGTACTGAAGCGTCTATATTACCACGTCTGAGCAAAGAATTACGTTGTTGTAGCGCCTTCCTGTACCGCTGCCACAATTCAAAAAAACCTGAATGTTTCACGTGGAACACTCCCCAGTCTAGGAATTGTCGCCGAATTCCAGGGCTCCCTTCGAGCAGTTCGAAGCTCGCCGGATTAATAACTTGAACCGGAAGAACCCCAGCCAACTGACCTACCGACCCAAACTTCTCACCATTTACCTTAACAAGCACCAAATCCTGACGAGATCGCCGAACACCAATCGAGGAAATATCTTCTGGCGGCCGTTGACCGTCATTACGCTTTCGCCCAACTGCACCAAATTCACCGCGAACAGTTAGGGCGTCTTGATCAAATGAAATAACGGTTTGCATCTTTCGAGAACGGAAGGAGCGAGTGAGGGCCAAAGTATGTATGGCCTCCAATATACTCGTCTTACCACTACCATTTAGACCGTGTATAAAATTGAAGTCCTGCAAATCAATCAAACTGGTCGATTTTAAATTTCTAAAACTATGAATGTTGAGTTTACGTATACGCACTTAAATCAACACCAAAGACGAGAATTTCATACAGAAGGGAAGGGAAGGGTGGGGCGCATACAGACCCCACTTTATTGTATGTGGCATAGCAAATATCACGGTGCGAGAGACCGACGAGGTTCTCACTTAAAGCCGCATTGGCATGACAACGTACTGGCAATCGCTGCCATCGGACTCTTCAACCAGCGCCGAACTATTAGCGTCAGACAGCGAAAATCGCGCCGTTTCACCGTTAATTGCCGACAACACATCCAGCAGGTAGCTAACATTAAAGCCGATTTCAAGATTTTCACCCTGATAATCTACTGCAACCGTTTCTTCAGCTTCCTCTTGTTCAGGGTTATTGGCAACGATCCGAAGCTCACCACTGCTTAGCAACATCCGTATACCGCGGTACTTCTCATTTGACAGAATCGCGGTTCGTGCAAACGCCTGACGCAGATCGGCCCGTGAACCCAAAACCACTTTAGTGCTACCGCGAGGCAAAACTCGTTCGTAATCTGGAAACTTGCCGTCAATAAGCTTAGAGGTAAAGGTAAAGTCATTAGTAATAACCCGAATATGATTATTACCGACGATAACTTCTGCCTCTTCCTCTTCATTGATCAATAGCCGTGCTAACTCCACTACACCTTTGCGCGGAACAATAACTTGAGCGCCTTGCTCTACGTTAATATCCCCAACATAGGTCGCCATCGCCAAGCGGTGGCCATCGGTAGCAACTAAGCGCAATTGCCCGTTGGTGAGCTCGAATAACATGCCGTTTAAATAATAACGGACGTCCTGTTGTGCCATTGCGAAGCTAGTGCGCTCAATTAACCGCTTCAACTCCCCTTGTTTTAAGATAAACGCCTGACCACCCTTGGCTCGATCTACACTGGGGAAATCATTTGCAGGCAGAGTAGAGAGCTGAAAGCGGCTACGCCCAGACTTTATTATTAGCTTCTGATCGTCCAGCTGCAGACTAATATCAGAACCGTCGGGAAGGGCTTTACAAATATCCACCAGTTTTTTCGCTGGAATAGTAATCTCACCAAGGCCTTGTATCGCTCCTTCGGGCAGCTGGACCCGACCAATAAGTTCAACCTCGAGATCTGTCCCTGTAAGCGCCAACTCCTGACCCGCTAAAACCAACTGAACGTTCGCCAGAATAGGTAGTGTTTGACGGCGCTCGACTACACCTGCAACTAAATTTAAGGGCTTAATCAACGCTTCCCGCGAAATCGAAAATTTCATGCTTTCGGTTCCTGTTCCTTATCATAAATATCAAGGTTGGTGGCCTTAAAACGACTTTCCACCAAAAACACCCGACCATTCTATTACTTTATTATATAAAGCCACTTTAAGACATCAGCTTGTAAGCAGGCGGATCAAATTTTGATAATCTTCTCTCATATCGCCGTCAGTTTCCCGAAGTTCTTTGATCTTTCTGCATGCATGTAAGACTGTCGTGTGGTCCCGACCGCCAAAGCCCTCACCAATTTCAGGAAGACTGTGATTTGTTAATTCTTTAGACAGCGCCATAGCCACCTGCCTAGGCCGCGCCACCGAGCGACTCCTGCGCTTGGACATTAAGTCCGCCACTTTAATTTTGTAATACTCAGCCACTGTGCGCTGAATATTGTCCAAGCTCACTTGCTTATCTTGCAGCGCCAATAAATCTTTCAACGATTCTTTGATTAAAGGAATATCAATAGGCTTAGCCATAAATCGCGAACTGGCGATAACCCGCTTAAGCACGCCTTCGAGCTCTCTCACATTAGACCGTACCCGCTGGGCAATAAAAAACGCGGCCTCTGATGGCAAGTCCGTCTTATCCTGCTCCGCCTTTTTCATTAGAATCGCCACACGGGTTTCTAATTCGGGCGGCTCTACCGCCACCGTAAGTCCCCAGCCAAAACGCGATTTAAGGCGCTCCTCCAGACCCTTAATCTCTTTGGGATAACGGTCGCAAGTCAAAATCATTTGCTGACCACCCTCTAGCAAGGCGTTAAAAGTGTGAAAAAACTCTTCTTGCGAGCGGTCTTTGCCGGAAAAGAACTGAATATCGTCTATTAGTAAGGCGTCTACCGAACGATAATAGCGCTTAAATTCGTTTATTGCGTTTAATTGCAAGGCCTTTACCATATCGGCGACAAAGCGCTCCGAATGCAGATAAACGACCTTCGCATTCGGGTTTTGCTGCATCAGCGAATTCCCAACCGCATGCATCAAATGGGTCTTCCCTAAACCTACACCACCATACAAAAACAATGGGTTATAGCCCCGACCAGGGTTGCTAGCAACCTGACTGGCTGCCGCCCGCGCTAACTGATTGGACTTACCCTCAACAAATGTATCAAAAGTGTAGCCCTCCATTAAGGAGCTCTGGTGCCGTATTCCGCCTTCAACCTCTACTTGCCGCTGACCACCAATATTTTGCGCCGAGGTAATAATCGCCGGCGCCTGAGGTCTCGCCATACTTGAATCTGGCTGCTGATGTTGCTGATGCGCAGAAACACCACCCGGGGGGCTCTGTCGCGAATCGGGAGAATAGCCGCCGACAACATGGGCACCCTGCGTAAAAGGCTGTGCAGATACCGGCGCATTTTGCCGAACGGCGGTATTGCGTACCTGGGGCGACTGGCGATCAATAACCCCCAGCTCAACAACCATTTTACGATCCGTGGGGGACAATTCTGCGACTAACTCTATAATTCGCGTAAAAAACCGATCGTTCACCCAATCTCTTACAAAGCGGTTAGGCGCAGACAGCGAAATCAGATCGCCAGCAAGTTCAACCTGTAATGGCCTAATCCAGGTATTAAATTGCTGGGCTGGCAATTCGTCTTGCAAATGTGCAATACATTTCTGCCAAGTAGCTTCCGACAACGCTGCTCTCCAAAATAGTGTAGAAAAAGACAAAAATGGCTTTTACGCTTATTACCACCAAATATCCAGGTGCAGCTGCATTGCGCAGGCTTAGCAATAACCGTAAATAAAGCGAATTTTACGAGCTGCTATTCTACCTCCCACAAACAAAGTTATCCACACAATATCATAAATATTATTTCAACCCCAAAAAAAAACTCCTTCTTTTTCAATGTGATAAACGAAAATCACGACAACCCTTCCGGAAATAAAACCCTTCTTTCAACCTGTGGATAACCATATAAAACAACTGTGGATAAACCTTTAACAAGCTGTACCCAATCATCACAACAATAAATACCCAAAAGCACCGCACCAACCATGGCAAAGCATTGCTATTAAGCGTAATGTCCACTAAAATTCGCGATCCGATTTTTCGCTGTATTGGGTTTACAAACTCGAGCAGCGCCGACTGCTATGTCGGCTAATTTAGTCAAGGTCAGAGATCATGAGCAAAAGAACTTTTCAACCAAGCAATCTGAAAAAAGCCCGCAACCACGGTTTTCGTGCACGTATGGCTACCAAGAACGGCCGCAAGCTGATCAACCGTCGTCGTGCTAAAGGCCGCGCGGTACTGTCAGCTTAAATTTCAGACCTGTAATATCACTGGCAACGCAGTGAGTTTTCAATTTGAAAAAGCACTGCGCCTGCTAAACGCCAGCGAATACCAAGCGGTGTTTGATAAGTCGCGCCTGAAAGTTTCTTCTGCTGAAATATTGTTTTTAGCGCGAAAAAACAATTTAGATCGACCTCGACTGGGTTTAGTGATTGCGAAGAAAAATGTGCGCCTGTCCGTTCAGCGCAATAGAGTAAAACGCAACATCAGAGAAACCTTCAGGCATAATCAAGCTAATTTGAAGGGTATTGATGTTATCGTGCTCGCTCGACGTGGTCTTGACCAACTTGATAACACCAAAATGCAAGAAATTTGTAATCAGCTTTGGCTGCAATTAGAAAAACGAGCTGAAAAGCGCTTCCGTCAGCGAGAGGGTTAAATACTATGCAGCGGTTGCTTATCGCCTGCATTTCGTTCTACCGCCTGTTTATCAGTCCGCTGATGGCTCCGCACTGTCGTTTTTATCCTAGCTGCTCCAGTTACGCCATCGACGCAATAAAGCACCACGGCGCACTCCATGGCAGCTTTTTAGGCATTAAACGTCTGCTCCGCTGCCACCCCTTTAGCCGCGGTGGCTACGATCCTGTACCATCCTGCCACTGTCATCCAACCGAACTCAAACTTTCAAGGCATTCAAGCAATGATTGATATTCAGCGCTATCTCCTTATCGCCGCCATCGCTGCCCTCTCTTTTATGTTATTGATTGAGTGGAAAAATTTTGAGGGGCCAGAAACTGTTATTGCCGGCGCCGCCGCAACTAATAAGGGCGTATCACCGGTAACGAGCAGTGGCGATAGCGATCTACCGATTCTCAATCAAAATACTGAGAGCAGTAGCTTAGCGCCAACCACTACCAACACCAGCGGCGTCATAACTGTCAGCACTGACGTTCTAAATATTAAAATCGATCTGCATGGTGGCGATATTGTCTACGCTGGTTTACCTGCATACACGGCTAACCTAGAGTCAGACGACCCTTTTGTTATTCTAGAAAGTAACGAGAACCGCGATTACATCGCCCAAAGCGGCTTAATCGGTCAAAATGCGACGGATACATCTAAGGGCCGCCCACAGTTTATAGCCAACACCGGCAGTTATGAGCTTGCCGACGATAGCGAATCCATTAATGTCGATCTTCACTATCAATACAACGATCAAATCAACATCGTCAAACGCTTCCATTTCAAGCGTGGCGAATACCTGATTAAAATCGAATACCTGATCGACAACCAAAGCGATTCAACATTTCAAGCAAGCTTCTTCGGTCAATTAAAGCGCGGCAATAGCACCGACCCGAGCGTTGACGGCGAAGGCGGTATGTTTGCAATGAAACCCTTTATGGGCGTTGCTTATGCCGATAATGAAGACAAATACACCAAATTGGCCTTTGCCAAAATGAAAGACAAGCCCCTAAAAACCGCAGTCAATGGCGGTTGGATCGGCATTAGCCAACACTATTTCTTAAGTGCTTGGGTACCCAACGCTGAAAGTGTTAACGAACTCAGCACCATTGTTACCAAGCAAGGCATAAATATTGCCCGCGTTACCAGCCCCGCCGTAACAGTTGAACCCCGCAGCCAAGGTAGTGTTGCCGCTTCATTTTATACCGGCCCGAAGGACCAGTATCGCTTACAGGAAATCTCACCTGGCCTCGAGTTAACCGTTGACTACGGCTTTCTCTGGTGGATTGCGCAGCCTTTATTCTGGTTGCTCACCAAAATCCACGGCGTGCTTGGCAACTGGGGTTTCGCCATAATTGGCTTAACAATGTTAGTGAAAGCGGCCTTCTTCCAGCTTAACGCCAAAGCATTTACCTCTATGGCCAATATGCGCAAAGTTCAGCCTAAGTTAGTAGAACTTAAGGAGCGCTACGCCGACGATCGCCAAAAGCAATCACAGGCCATGATGGAGCTTTATAAAACTGAGAAAATAAACCCGCTTGGCGGCTGCTTGCCAATGGTCGTGCAAATGCCGGTATTTATGGCCCTATACTGGGTATTAATGGAAAGCATTGAGCTACGCCACGCACCGTTCATTTTGTGGATTGATGACTTGTCGGCAATGGACCCCTATTTCATTTTGCCGTTAGTGATGGGCGTCTCCATGTTCATCCAGCAACGTCTCAATCCGCCGCCGCCAGACCCAATGCAAGCTAAAATTATGCAGTGGATGCCGGTGGTGTTTACCTTTTTCTTCCTCTTCTTCCCCGCAGGCTTAGTCTTGTACTGGGTGGTTAACAACACCTTATCGATTATTCAGCAGTATTTTATTACCAAACGTATTGAGAAGAGTGGGCTACCCACCCGCTGATAGCCGCTATGCAAACCAGCTATCAAGATACGATTGCCGCAATCGCCACGCCGCCCGGAAAAGGCGGCGTAGGCATCGTTAGAGTATCTGGCCCTCAAGCCCAAGAAATTGGCCACCGCCTCCTTGGCAAAGCAGACCTAAAACCGCGCTACGCCCACTACGGCAGCTTTTATGAAGCCAGCGATGACGGCCCGCGCAGCCTAGATCAAGGCATTGCGCTCTATTTCCCTGGCCCCAACTCCTTTACTGGCGAAGACGTGCTTGAGCTGCAAGGTCACGGCGGCCCAATTATTCTTGATTGCCTGCTGCGTGAAGTAATCAAAGCTGGCGCCAGAATGGCAAGGCCGGGCGAGTTTTCAGAGCGAGCTTTCCTCAACAACAAAATTGACCTCGCCCAGGCCGAAGCTATTGCCGACTTAATTGACAGCGCATCAGAACAAGCCGCCCGTCAGGCAGTACGCTCCTTAGAAGGTGAATTCAGCAAAGAGATAAACCAGCTGGTAGAAGCCATTACCCAACTTCGTATCTATGTTGAAGCCGCAATCGACTTCCCCGAAGAGGAAATCGATTTCATAAGCGATGGTCGTGTTGCCAGTGAACTAAGCGCCATAAAACATAATCTCGAACGAGTTTTCGCCTCAGCGAAACAAGGCAGCATCCTCCGCGAAGGTATGACGGTTGTCATCGCAGGCAGACCCAACGCCGGTAAATCCAGCCTATTAAATGCGCTTGCTGGTAGAGAATCCGCTATCGTCACCAATATTCCTGGCACCACCCGAGATGTTTTAAGAGAAAACATCCTCATAGATGGCATGCCCCTACACATCATTGATACCGCCGGTTTGCGCGACAGCGAAGATTTAGTCGAACAAGAGGGAATAAAGCGCGCCTGGACCGAAATAGCCAATGCCGACCGTATTCTACTCGTTATAGACGGTCAAACCGCAGAAGCTGAAAGCGACGCCATACCCAGCGAATTACAACCTTTTATCGACCAACAAAAACTCAGTATCATCTACAATAAATCCGACCTATCTGGGCATAAAGTAACAATCGAAAATGGTCAAATTGCGCGGATATACCTCTCTGCAAAACACGCCGAAGGTATCGATCTCCTGCGTGAGCACCTAAAATCCTGTGTTGGCTTTAACGACGGCGACACACCGTTCATTGCTCGACGACGCCACATTGAAGCGCTAAACCTCGGTCGTGAGCACATCCACGCTGGTGAGCAACAACTGCTCAATTACAATGCTGGGGAATTATTGGCTGAAGAACTACGAATAGCCCAACAAGCCTTGGCAGAGATCACGGGCGAATTCAACTCCGACGATCTACTAGGTCGAATTTTTTCCAGCTTTTGTATTGGTAAATAATCGTCTGATCAGCGACAAGCAATAGTCAAAATCCCTCTATTAACGCTACACTGAATACCGTCTGAAAAAAACTAAGGTTAGCGGATGTCCAGTGCCCGTAAATATCAGCCTTTCCTGCTAGGTATCGTAATCCTAAACCTAGCACCCCCTCTACAAGCAAACTTCCTTAAAAATGAAGAATTGCCAATCGTTTTAACGCCTGCTCGCCTTAAACAAAATCGCAGCGAAGTACCTGCGAGCGTGAGTGTTATTGACCGCGACATGATAGACGCATCAGGACTAAGGGAAATACCAGAATTATTTCGACTCATTCCCGGCACCTCTGTTGGTGCTCGCGACGGTTGGAATTATGTCGTAAGTTATCACGGCAGTAATTACCGCGACTCCAGGCGTATGCAAGTATTGATCGACGGTCGCTCAGTTTACCAAGCGGGCTTGGCAACCGTTGATTGGAATGATATTCCTATAACAATAGAAGACATTGCGCGTATTGAAGTCGTACGCGGTCCGGCTACCGCGACTTATGGCGCCAATGCTTTTCTCGGTGTAATTAATATTATTACACGCCATCCCGCTGATATTACCCATTTAGGAGCCAGCGTCGAGCGAGGTTCAGAACATACCGAAAACTACCGGATCAGCCACGCAGGTGAATATCTTGGTGGTCACTACCGCGTAAGCCTAGCCAGTCGCCATGACGATGGCTTTGATATAAGAAATAATGGTAAAGAGCGATTAGATAGCAAAACACTGCAGCTCATTAATACACGCTACGAGCGTCAATTAAATAGCGGGAGCTTAAGTCTAAGTTTAGGGTATAAGGAAGGGCGTGTTACCGACGACTATTCTGATATCGATGTAACTTCGCCAAATACCAAAGTTAATGATTATTATTTTTCTACAAAATTTGAAAATGAACTCTCGGTATTCCATCACATTAAAGTCCAGTATGACTTTTCTGGCCAACAACAAATTCACCGTTGGACGGCGAAAATTCCACCTTATTATACTAACTTAAATCAAAATCCAGCCGATTTTATTCTTGTCGATGCCAACGAAGATCAGCAAGTAAATCGCCACGATATTGACTTTCAAGATACCTATATATGGAACAAAAGTCTGACGAGCGTTGCCGGAGTTCACTTAAAACAATCGAAAGTAAGCTCAGAAACATATTACGGAAGGACGCTTAAAAGTAATAATTATCAGTTTTTTTATAACTTAGAAAAAAAATTGTCTACTAAATTTACAGTAAATAGCGGCGGTTCCTATGAATATCAAAAAGACATAGGAAAAAACTTCTCGCCACGTATTTCTTTTCACTACCACATAAATAAGAACAATAGTCTCCGCTATATTTATTCAGAAGCGATAAGAACCCCTGATCTATTAGAAACATCAGCCAACTGGACCTACACAGGACGCAATGTAAGACCTCACAATGACGGACCCACCACTGCGATTTTACTTCAAACGGCTAAAGGTAACCCAGATCTCAAACCGGAGTTAATACAGTCCCGAGAAATTGGCTATTACGGCAATTTCTCGGCTTTGCACTTACAATGGGACGTGAAAATTTTTAGCGACCAACTAGAGCAGTTAATATCCAATTCCATCTCGCTAGCGCGATTTGACCCAATTAATGAAGGCTACCTAAAGCAACGTGGAATAGAAACAGAGATCGATTATCGACCTAGCCACCAGTGGCTTTTTCATGCTAATTACGCCTACATCACCGATGAATCAAATACTCTAACAGAAACCAGTTTCACTCCACGAAATTCTGCAAGCTTGCTACTAAGCTACAAATACAAGCCAGACCTCCAAATTTCAATATCAAAATATTATGCAAAGGAAATAGGAACAGCTGCGAACAAATTTTCTAGAACAGGTATTATTATTAAAAAAATGATAAGGCTTAGCAAAACTGAAATAGAATTAGGCTATGCGGGACAATATCGTCACGACGACGATAGCGAGTTATTAAAGGACAACATTTACAGCAATAAATTACGCCAATCAGTATCTATAACACTTCGCTACTAATAAACCAAGGGTAAAGGATAGCTCTTGAAAATGTTACTACATGGAATTTTAATTTTTTTAATATTTATACCACAGGTGTTTAGTCAAATTAAAAATCCTGTGGTCGACCTTATATTGCCTACAGAAACATCAGAACTTGAATACATTTCTAAAAAATTATCAAAGAACAATTCATTTAATATAAAAACTTACATAAACGCTTTACCGGAGGAAAAACATCGTGGCGATTTACTAATAATAGTTTCAGACAAACTACTACCTCTAATGAACACTGACAGCTACTCAGCTAAATTTGCTTTATATGTAAACTCGCTAAATTTTAAAAGTAAAAAATTAAATAATAGCTCAGCATTATTCTCAGATCAGCCAATTCAACGCCAACTACTACTTTTATCTCATATATTTAACAAAAAAATAATAGTAGGAATACCTTACCACAATGAATTTTACAAAAACGTATTAAAAAAAGAATCTGATAATTATAGCGATTTAGAATTTTTAATCGTCAAGACTGAAGTAGACGATATTAGAACGGTAAGTAAAGTAATTCAAAATAGCGACGTACTGCTTTCCACTCCCGAGAATAAAATTTACAACTCACAAACTATTCGCTCAATTTTACTAAGTAGTTATCGACATCAAACAGCGGTAATTGGCCCTAATGAAGGTTTTGTAACTGCGGGAGCTTTGGCATCCGTGGCTACCAGCTCCGATCAATATATTGATGAGTTAATAACTATTATGGAGGAATATATTAAAACCAATAGACTACCTAAGCCAAAATATCCAAAAAATTTTGTTGTTAAAACAAATAAAAATGTAGCGGAATCTTTGGGTATTATAATTTCCAGTGAAGAACAACTTGTTAAAATAATGAAGGATGACTAAAAAGTGAATATCCGTCATTACTTCATAAGAAATACAATATTTAAACAAATCCTAATTGCCGTGCTAAGCCCAGCACTTATTCTGCTTTTGGCACTATTTGGCTATTCCTTATTCGCGCGACTAAATGACGCTGTTCAAAGCCAAAAAGAATTGGCTACACGTATTGCTGAAAATATCGCTGCGGTGAGTGAGCTCGCAATTATCAGCGGAAGCGACTCTCAACTATTGGATATTATGGCGTCAGCCTTAGACAGCGATATTACCGCTATTACCATCTTCAATGCCGAGTCAGGACATCATCTCATTCTAAATAACAACCAAAATAGTGGTAGCGAACACAATGAGATAACCGTACCTATTATCCAGTATAGCGTTCCCTTGGAGGACTCAATAACCGGAGAATATATTAGTGAAATAACAGAAAGAAAAATTGGGACAGTAAGTATTAAGCAGTCGAGAGATAAGCTACTAAAGCTACAACAGAAAATAATTAAAGTATCGAGCTTAATCGCATTCCTCTCGATCTTAGTATGTATAGGTTTTGCATGGCTTATCAGCCGACGATTTTCACAACCACTAGCAGAAATAAATAGCCTCACAAAAAATATTATTGCAGGTAAATTCTATAAGCAGATCAGAAATATAAAGCCCGGTGAGTTAGGGGAATTGCAGAGTCATGTCAATAACATGGCTAAAAGTATAGAAAAGCAACAACAGGAATTAAAAGATAATTTACAAAATCTATTTCTAGCAAAGGAGGAGGCCGATAAGGCCAACTCGGCAAAAAGCCAATTCTTAGCCACAATGACCCATGAGTTGCGAACCCCACTAAATGGCGCTCTCGGTATGATGCAGCTACTCTCTAATACCCAGCTAAACGCCGAACAAAGCCATTACCTACTTATCGCAAAGGAGTCAAGCGAGCTGCTATTAAACATCGTCAATAATATTCTCGATTTCTCTGAAATTGAAAAAGGCGAACTACGCCTTCAAGAAAATTACTTTGATATTAGCGCTATTTTCGAGAATATCCTCACACCGCTTAGTTATGAGGCCAAAAAGAAAGGCTTAGAATTTACCGTCAATATAGACCCTCAGTTGAAGGACATTAACCTATTAGGCGATGACGTTCGTATTCGCCAGATACTACTCAATCTGGTGGCAAATGCTGTTAAATTTACTCCGCAAGGAAGTGTCACTATTGCCTTAAGCGCGCTCCAACTGTCGGGCAAACAGGCAATTTTAGAATTGAAGGTGACTGACACAGGTATCGGAATTAGTGATAAGGATCAGCAAATCATCTTTGATAGTTTCCGGCAGGCCGACGGCAGCCACCGTCGGAAATACGGTGGCTCAGGCCTCGGACTGGCTATAGTCCGCCGACTCTGCGACTTAATGAACGCCAGCATAGTCCTAACAAGCGCTGACAATGAAGGCTCTACATTTTCCGTCCGATGGTCATGTGCCTACCAAATAAGCGGCGATTTAGCGCACCACACGCAGCAGGACGAAACGATATTGGCCGGTAAAGCGGTACTTATAGTTGAAGATAACCCCGTTAATCAACTTCTCGTCAGCAAGATATTGCGACGCTGGGGCATGAGCACTGTCACGACGAATAATGGCGCTGAAGCCCTTATCGCTATAGAGAAGCAGCACTTTGACATCATCTTAATGGATCTCCAAATGCCAGTAATGGACGGATTTGAAGCAACCCAAGCGATTAGAGGTCATGCCCAGTATCGTCATACCCCGATAATTGCCCTCACCGCGAATAATTTTAAGGACGATAGCGACTACTGTTTTCGTGTTGGAATGAACGATTTCCTTAGTAAACCGGTATCACTCCCAAATTTAAAAGAAAAAATACGCTTCTGGCTAAGTAAAAGCCTTGGGACAAGCCTATCTGAGAATGTGGATAAAAGGTCTGAATGAGCGTCAATACTCACAGGTAAACAAAAGAAGTAAAGTTATCCACATTTCACCCACAAGAACCCCCCACAATCCTGACAAGCTCTCTGTGGATAAAACACCTAGTTATCATCTAAAAATATACTTTATTATCAAGTGCTTATAATACTTATCAACAAAATAGCGCTTCTTAATAACAGTATTTAGAATAAAAAACATAAGATATATGACATATATATACATAAAGATTTATGAACTAATGTACTGATTAAATATTCACCAATTCATTGCAGGTCTCAGGGATACCCGTATAATTTCGCCTCTTCTCATTTTTTTGGATTTAGGTGTTTCGTGGATTATCCGCAACATTTCGATGTCATTGTCATTGGTGGTGGTCATGCTGGTACTGAAGCTGCCCTTGCCGCTGCCCGTATGGGCGCAACTACCCTGCTACTGACTCACAACATTGAAACCCTCGGCCAAATGTCATGTAACCCGGCCATTGGCGGTATTGGCAAAAGTCATCTCGTCAAAGAGATCGATGCCCTGGGTGGTGCAATGGCCAAAGCAACCGACCTCGCAGGCATCCAATTTCGGGTTTTAAATGCCCGCAAAGGGCCTGCGGTACGAGCAACTCGCGCGCAAGCAGATCGGGTTTTATACAAAGCCGCTATACGCACCATTTTAGAAAACCAAGAAAATCTAGCGATTTTTCAGCAAGCCGTTGACGATCTTATTGTCGAAAATGATCAGGTTCAGGGTGTCGTTACCAATATTGGCCTGCGTTTTTTCGCTAACAGCGTCGTACTGACTGCAGGTACATTTCTCGGCGGAAAAATTCATATTGGCCTCGATAACCACAGCGGCGGTCGTGCAGGCGACCCGCCATCTTTAACACTCGCATCACGTTTGCGGGAATTGCCATTCCGGGTTGATCGTCTAAAAACCGGCACACCTCCTCGAATTGATGCAAAAACCGTTAATTTTGAAGGCCTTGAAGCCCAGTGGGGCGACAACCCACGACCAGTCATGTCTTATCTGGGCAATCGCAATCAACACCCTGAGCAAGTGTGTTGTTGGATAAGCCACACCAATGAGCACACCCATGAAATCATTCGTAGTGGCTTAGACCGCTCGCCTATGTACACAGGGGTTATTGAAGGAATTGGGCCTCGCTATTGCCCGTCAATTGAAGACAAAGTCCATCGCTTTGCTGATAAGACCGGGCATCAGGTATTTATTGAGCCTGAAGGTTTGAACACCCATGAACTCTACCCAAATGGCATATCGACCAGCTTGCCTTTTGACGTCCAATTAGACTTAGTACGTTCAATCAAGGGCTTTGAAAATGCCCATATGACTCGTCCAGGCTACGCTATTGAATATGATTATTTTGAACCACGGGATTTGAAATACTCTCTGGAAACCAAGTTTGTTAAAGGTTTGTTTTTTGCCGGTCAAATCAATGGCACTACCGGATACGAAGAAGCGGCCGCGCAAGGACTATTGGCTGGCGCCAATGCATCGCTGCTCGCACAAGGCAAAGACGCCTGGTGTCCCCGTCGCGATGAGGCTTATATCGGCGTTTTAGTCGATGACTTAATCACCATGGGGACCAAAGAACCCTACCGAATGTTTACCTCACGCGCTGAATATCGTTTGTTATTACGGGAAGATAACGCAGATCTTCGTTTAACCGAGAAAGGCCGTGAACTCGGCTTGGTCGATGACACCCGCTGGGCTGCATTTTCGGCTAAGCGCGAGAATATCGAGATTGAGCGGCAGCGCTTGGCTAATTGCTGGGTTCAACCGGGCAGCAGTGAAGCAGCCATTTTGGCGGAAAAAATCGAAAAGCCCATAAGTCACGAATACAATTTGCTTGATTTGCTCAAGCGGCCGGAATTGAAATACGTTGATCTCGCCCCGTTTGCGCACAGAACAATAGGAATTGTTGACGAGCAAATTGCAGAACAAATTGAAATTGGCGTGAAATATGCCGGCTATATCGACCGTCAGCAGCTAGAAATTGATCGCTTGCGCCGTTACGAAGACACGTCTTTGCCCTTGGATTTTGATTACAGCATCATCGAAGGGCTCTCGAACGAAGTGAAGCAGAAGCTAGGCAATACTCGGCCGCAAACCTTGGCTCAGGCATCGAGGATACCTGGTGTAACGCCGGCAGCCGTGTCTTTGCTATTAATTTATTTAAAGAAACGTGGATTGTTAGACAGGAAATCAGCCTGAGTGGATGTTTTAGAAAAGACCCTGGCAGCAGGTATTGATACACTCGGTTTGAGCGTTACTGCCTCACAGCAAGTATTACTGTTACGCTATGTCGGCTTACTCCACAAATGGAATAAGGCCTATAACTTAACGGCCATTCGTGATCCAGAGCAAATGGTTATGCGCCATATTCTCGACAGCTTGAGTATCGCTCCATACATGGCGGCAACATATTGTTTGGATGTGGGTACCGGTGCAGGTTTACCCGGCATCCCGCTAGCCATCCTGTTTCCAGACAAGCAATTTTCGCTACTCGACAGCAATGGTAAAAAAACCCGGTTTCTTATTGAAGCCCAAATACAGCTGAAGTTGACAAACATCAGTATTCATTCCGAACGCGTCGAACAATTTAAGAGTGACAGACTATTTGATGGTATTGTCTCGCGTGCCTTTGCCTCGCTAAAAGATATGATAACGGGTTGTGAAGCCTTGCTCAGTCCAGAAGGCAAGCTCTACGCCATGAAAGGTATTTTTCCTGAAGCAGAGTTGAGTCAACTTCCAAAACACTTTATCGTCGAACATTCGCACACACTATCAGTGCCCTCTGTCGAGGAAGCCAGACATTTACTGCTTATTGCTCGGCATTGATTATTCAGCCTATTTCGCTAAATTTACAGGAAAATTCCGTGGCCAAGGTATATGCAATCACCAACCAGAAAGGTGGCGTCGGCAAAACCACTACCACGGTGAATTTGGCTGCCTCTCTGGCGGCGACCAAGCGTAAGATATTATTAATCGACCTTGACCCCCAAGGTAACGCCACCATGGGTTGCGGTATCAATAAGGCTCAATTAGCGCACTCTGTTTACGATGTTTTGGTGGCGGGACGCAGTGTTGCTGATACCGTCGTTGCGGCGTCCGACTGCGGTTTTATGGTCTTGCCGGCGAATCAGGATCTCACCGCTGCAGAGGTCGAATTATTAAATGAAATTGGTCGGGAGTTTCGCTTGCGCGAAGCACTGGCGCCAATACTAGGTGATTACGATTATATTCTTATAGACTGCCCGCCATCACTGAATATGCTCACAATCAACGCTTTAGCAGGCGCAACTGGGGTCATTATTCCAATGCAGTGCGAATACTATGCACTGGAAGGCTTGAGTGCGTTGATTACCACTATCAACCGGGTGAAGCAGTTGATTAACCCCAAGCTGGAAATTGAAGGCATTCTGCGCACGATGTTTGACGGTCGTAACAGCCTAACCAATCAAGTGACCGACGAGTTGCGGCGCCATTTTGGTGAAAAATTGTATAGCACCGTCATTCCACGTAATGTTCGCTTGGCCGAAGCGCCGAGTCATGGTCTGCCAATTTTATTTTACGACAAGCAATCTAAAGGCTCCTTAGCGTATTTGGCCTTGGCCGGCGAAATGTTGCGCCGCGCCGGAAAAACGGAAATCTCCAGCGATTTAAGTGCAAACGAACAGCTTGGACATAGTCATGGTTAAAAAACGAGGTTTGGGTCGTGGCTTGGATGCCCTATTGGGCGAAGCGGCGACACCGGTAAGTATTCAGCCAAAGCAAACTAACGACGAACAGCCCGCCATTGCAGCGATCGATACTGACACGCCTCTAGCGCTTGATGGTAGCTTGCGCAATGTGCCAATCGAGTTTATGCAGCGCGGCCGCTATCAGCCGCGCCGAGATATGCAGCCCGAAGCATTAGAGGAGTTGGCTAACTCTATTCGTTCGCAAGGGATTATGCAGCCCATTGTGGTTCGCCCCATCGACGGTGGCCGCTACGAAATTATTGCCGGCGAACGCCGCTGGCGAGCCTGCCAATTAGCGGGCCTAGATACAGTTCCTGCACTTATTCGTGAGGTTCCCGACGAATCCGCAGCGGCGATGGCATTAATAGAAAACCTCCAGCGCGAAGACCTCAACCCCATGGAAGAAGCCTTGGCCATGGTGCGCCTGCAGCAGGAGTTTGAGCTAACTCATGCCGAAATAGCGCAATTAGTGGGAAAATCTCGAACTACCATCACCAATTTGCTGCGCTTAACTGGCCTTCGTGAAGAAGTGCAGACCTTATTGGAAAACGGCGATATTGAAATGGGTCACGGGCGTGCATTGTTAGGTTTAGCGCAAGAAGAGCAATCCGCTGCGGCATCGACGGTAGTTAGTCGTGGGCTATCAGTAAGACAAACCGAAGCATTAGTCCGTCGCCTTGTTGAAGAAAAAGGCAGCAGCAAGCCCCAAAAGACATTGGATCCCGACATAAAACAATTGCAAGAAAGCTTGTCAGAGCGCTTGGGTTCCCCTGTGGCGATTCAACACAGTGCCAAAGGTCGGGGAACCCTGAGTATTAAGTACAGCAGCCTCGACGAGCTAGACGGTATTCTAAACCATATCAAATAGCGTATTTTGTGTTTGTTAGTGCAAAACCCTACATTATGTAGTGTGTTTGTATGGCCCGAAGCGGGTATTAGAAGATAAATTCTTGATTTTAGTAGTTAAAATAGATTTCGTGAATATATGACTTTAGTACCATATGCGCTGAAATCGGTTGAACATTAACCATATAGCCCATATAATTTGCCCCGCTTTTTAGACAAGCAGAGCAGGCATAAAATCAGCCTATTTTGGGCAGAGTGGTGGCAATATGACAGCAGATCGACAGCGGAAAATCCCGCGCACTGCTCATCAAATTGCTAGGCCGCCGCTGCTAAAGATATATGGATTGCAAATTGCAGTTGTGCTTTTGGTCAGTGTTACAGCATTCCCTCTGGATATGGTTACGGCCTATTCAATAGCTATCGGGGGAATGATTTCCGTTATACCCAATGCGTATTTTGCGCGCCAGGTATTCCGATTTACCGGCGCGGCATACGCACGCCAAGTCGCCCATGGTTTTTACCGGGGTGAGTCGGGGAAATTTATAACGACACTGGGGCTGTTTGCTAGCGCATTTGTATTTGTAAAACCTTTGCAGGTGTTTGTCTTATTTTTGGCATATCTAATCGTTATGCTGCTGAACGCCGTACTACTTGCCACGCTTAAGCGCGGTATATAGAAAACGTCGGATTAGCTCAACGCGTTAACATTTACGAGAGAGACACATGGCAGCTGAATCACAGTCTACCGTTGGTTATATCCAGCACCATCTTACCAACCTAACCTACGGTAAACTTCCCGCCGGTTACGAGCGTATAGATGATACCGGTCATGTACACGAAGTTTTAACGACTGACACTTGGACTTTGGCCCACAGTGGCGTCGAAGCGTCAGATATGGGTTTCATGGCAATCCATGTTGATTCCATGTTGTGGTCTATTGGTCTTGGCTTTTTATTCTTGCTGATTTTTGCCCGGATCGCGAAACGTGCTCACAGCGGTATACCGCGCGGCGCTCAAAACCTAGTTGAAATGATCATTGGCTTTATAGATCAAACCGTTAAAGACGGTTTTCATCATAAAAATGCCATGATCGCACCGATGGCGCTGACTATTTTCATGTGGATTATTCTGATGAATACCATGGACTTAGTGCCAGTCGACTGGATTCCCGCCTTTATGGCTTGGGTAACCGGTAACCCGCATTTTTTCTTTAAAGTTGTGCCAACCACAGACCCGAACGTGACCTTGGGTATGGGTTTCACGGTATTTGGTCTGATGGTGTACTTTACTATTGCCAAAAAAGGCTTTATGGGATTTGTAAAGGAGCTTACCCTGCATCCTTTCCACAGCCCCAAGTGGTACGTCAATATATTGTTAGTGCCAATTAACTTTGCACTAGAAGCAATTTCTTGGATCTCAAAACCAGTGTCATTGGGCCTGCGACTGTTCGGTAACATGTACGCTGGTGAGATGATCTTTATCCTTATTGCGACTATGTTTGGTGCGGGTTTAGTACTAGGTATATTTGCCGGTGTGTTGCAGTGGGCGTGGGCAGTATTCCACATCCTTGTAATCACCCTACAAGCATTCGTCTTCATGGTGTTAACCATTGTTTATATGGCAACGGCACATCAAATTGAAGAAGAAGACCAGTTTCACTGATTACCATTTTTATTAACTTAAAGTTGAAAGTAGGAGAACTACCATGGGTTTAGCACTGATCGCTGTTGCTTTGATGATTGGTTTTGGCGCACTGGGTACGGCCATTGGCTT
>NZ_JBFHDY010000036.1:0-29974 GCF_041584495.1 Zhongshania sp. | reverse complement strand
GCTCCATACTTTGCGGGCACCGCTGCAAGTGTATTTGACCGACAGTGAGCAGCTATTAATGGTCAGCGGCTTTACTGACGATCTGCCAATTCAGCAGGGAAATCTGCACTTTAGCGATAACTGGGAGCTGTCTGCGCAGCGCGCCTTGACGGTAACTCGCGCTTTAATTGAAGAGGGTATGCCACCGAGTATGGTGTTTGCGGCGGCGTTTGGCGCCCAGCAGCCGGTGGTGGCGAATGCCGACAGTGAGAGCCGTTCGCAAAACCGGCGAGTGGAAATGGCACCAGTGCCACGGGTTTCTGGCGACAAAGCCGCCCTCAGCTTAGGGCCGTGAACACGCCATGAATAGCGACGCGCTCATCGATAAAATCAGTGAACTGCGGACGGCGGGAGCCGACCAATTTGACCCGGTACGCTTTCGTTACATTGAAGCGTTGGCATTGCGCGCACACGGTTCGCGGCAGCCGCTGGGGCAGCGACTTACTGAAAAAAGTGCAGCTTCTTTAGCCGATTACTTGGCTAGCCGCGGCGCAATTCGGGCCGACAATAAAGCAATTAAATCGCGCCCAGGCACCGCCACTGTCGCGTCTTTAGCGGCGTTGCGCCGAGCACTGGATGCTAGCCAAACCCGCCCGACTGTGGGTGTGAGTGATTTTGAACAACAACTGCAAGATCAAGAGGGTGAGCTGCTACAGGGCGCATTATTTGCGTCCTCACTCGGCAACGAAGCGGCCGCTGAGCCGTCTTCAGATAATGTTGATGTCGCGGTTAAGCCCTTAAAATCCAGTCAAAGTTTGCGAGTGCATCAGCAGCGCCGCGCGGCAGAAAAGCGTGTTGAACTCGCCATAGCGGAAGGGCCGGAAAGCCCCGGCCCACTTAATCCGCAAATGCTCGCAATAAAAGCCCTGAGCATAATGCGCGACATCTCTCCGCATTATTTAAATCGCTACGTGGCGTATCTCGATACTTTGTTTTGGGTGGAGCAGTTGGACACTGCCGCGAGTACCAAAGCCGACAAGAAAAACAGCCGGGTAGGCAGCCGCGCAAAGGCCAAGAAAAAGTCTGTATAGTCGCGATGAGGGCTAAGCTCGCCATTGCTAGATATGACTTGCCTCGCTTAATGTTTTTCTTTTACTATAATCTGGCACGCGCATTCTTATTACGAGTTCAAATTTAATGCCTTTCATTTGTCCCGCCATGTTTGCCTCGGCCCAGCACAAATTAGTTGTGCGCTGGGCGCGTTGGGGTGTGGCCGAGCAATGATGTAAACCGATTTAAAACAACATTATTTAAAGGCCGCAGACATTCCGCTGCGGCCTTTGTCGTTTTAGGCCCAGCAGAAATCTACGGCAAGTATGCAAGGACAGCACAATGCTTGTACGTTTCACCTATTTACTGGTTATTGCCATTTGGGCAACGACGCCGCTGGCGATTAAATTGGGCGGCGATTCCCTTACCCCGATAGCGGGGCTGACGCTGCGTATTGCGTTGGCATTTATGGTGGGCAGTCTCATTTGTACTATTGGCGGTTATGCCGGATTGGCTATTCGTCGCCACTGGAAACTTTATGCTGCAGCGTCGATTAGCTTATTCCCCAATATGGCATTGGTATACATCGCGGCGCAGAGTATTTCGTCGGGCTTAATTGCGCTGCTGTTTGGCCTAACGCCGTTTTTTACAGCGGTATTGGCCAAGCCTATTCTCGGCGAAAATATGCTGCAGCCGCGGAAATTGCTGGGCATTGGTTTAGCGCTGGGCGGCTTGGCATGTATCTTTTTTGATAAGGCTGCTGTAACTGCCGGTAGCTATTTGGGTATTAGTTTAATGCTGGTATCAAATTGTTTGTTCTCAGTTAGCGCCTTGTGGGTGAAAAAACTCAATGCCCAAATGGCCGTAGAGCCTACTGAACAAGCGCTGGGCGCAATGGCTTTTGCCTTGCCGGGGATGGTGCTGAGCTGGATTTTTTGGTTCGGCATTGAGCCGCTTAGCCTGAGTTTAAGCTCGCTGGGGTCTTTGCTGTATTTGTCACTGTTTGGGTCTTTGGTGGGGTTTGTTGCTTATTATTCGCTGCTTAAAAATTTGGCAGTGGAAACGGTTTCACTTATTCCGTTAATTACACCAATTTTGGCGATGGTGATCGGTGTGTTCGTCGCCGACGAGTCAGTATCGTTGCTAATGATGATGGGGGCCGGTTTGATACTCGTCGCGCTGGCGATACATCAAAATTTTTGGCGAGCGCCAAAAATGGTATCACCATAGAATTTGGCTATAGTGACGTAGAACACGCGGCACAGCCTGTGCAGTTTGTTACGTTTTGACCTTGCGATTACTTAATGTTCGTGTTGGCCAAAATTGCCGCTCCATGCAGACATATCGTCTTTCTGGGGGAAATTTTTGCGAATATTTTCCATTAATCCGAGTAGGCTACAAATATGGCTGCCAATGACTGGTTTGCCATTATTGAGTACCGCTACGGAAATGTCGCGCTGTGGGTCTGCCCAGCACACTATATTAGAAAAACCTAAATGACCAAAGGCGTAAGGTGTATTACGGCCATACAGCCCCATTATGCGGCCACCTAACATGGCACCTGCGCTGTAGCGCATGGGAATAATTAGCGACCGATCATGCTGAGGACGGGAGGCCTCTGTGGTTAAACGGTATACCGACAGCGGTGACAGTATTTGCTTGCCCTGCCATTGTCCCTGTTGAAGCAACATTTGAAAAAACTGACAGGCTTCATTGGCGTTTGCGTATAAATTTACAGATGGAATAATAGCGTCTAGAAAATCGTCAGTATTCGAAAGTGCGACAACGGTATCGACATCGGCGCCAAGTATTTTTTCTAAGTGCTTACCAACAAGGGAAATATTGGGTAAGCCGCTGCTGTAGTTGTGCGCCTCCGTGCCGCGACTACTGTTGGGCATGCCGAAGGTGAAGGATTTAAAACCCATTGGTTTGCGAATAACTTGGTCGAGATATTCGTTCATGCTCAGGCCAGTGCAGACCCTGACCAGCTCGCTGGCAATAATGCCCCCCGTAATTGCGTGATAAGCAAGTATGCGGCCGTCGACGTCGAGCGGCGGTTGCTCGCATATTAGGCGCAGTGATTCTTGGTGGTCAAACAGCACGCTTGGTGGTGTTCCCAGCGGGACGCCAGGTACGCCCGCGCGATGTGCTAATAGTTGGTATATCGAGATACCGGCCTTGCCGTTTTGGGCGAAGGCCGGAATGTAATAGCTGACCGGATTTAGCAGGTCGAGTAAGCCATCTTCGGCGAGCTTATGGATTAATACCGCGCTTACGACTTTGGACGCTGAGAATAAACATACTGGTGTGTTTAATTGCGCGCCGACGGCTTCGGCCCCATTCACGCCGCGGGCTTGTCCGATGCTGCGGTGCAGCACGGTTTTACCTTTGTAGCGCAAGCACATGCTTACCATGGGGTGCATGCCGCTCGAATGGAAGGCCTCTGCGCTGGTCCAAATTGCTTCGACGTCGACGCCATCTGCGGCTTGTTCTGCTGGATCGATAGTGAGGGGGCTGGTCGCGTCTGGGGATAACTCGGGGGCTCTAAATACACGGCGACAGATTTTGTTCGCGCTAGAAGTAACCGACATAGTACGCCTCTTATTTTAAGTGGTTATTTTTATACCACGGTCGTAGTTTACACGCTAGGGCTGAATACGGTTCTATTAAGCTTTTCAGGCAGTAATGGGCCGCGATAGTAGTATTACTGCATGGTAACGGCGGCTAATTGTCTTCTTGCTTTGCAGCGCTGTACCATGCTGAATGGGAATTTAGACTTAAGCAATGCAATGGGAGCCGAAGAAAATGTCAGAGTCGACAATATATACTCCACCTGCCGTTTGGAAGTGGGAGAATCAGAATGGCGGCCGTTTTAGTAATATTAATCGGCCAATTTCTGGCGCTACCCATGACAAGGTGCTGCCAGTCGGCGAGCATGGTTTACAGCTTTATTCCCTCGCTACACCGAATGGCGTGAAGGTGACGATCATGCTTGAGGAGTTGCTTGAGCTGGGTATTAGCGACGCCGAATACGATGCCTACGCCATTATGATTTCTGATGGCGACCAGTTCGGCAGTGACTTTGTTGATATTAATCCGAACTCAAAAATACCGGCGTTAATGGATCGCAGTGTAAGCCCGCCAATCCGGGTTTTTGAATCGGGCGCGATTTTATTGTACTTGGCTGAAAAATATGACGCTTTTTATCCTAAAGAAGCAGCTGAGCGCGCCGCCTGCCAATCGTGGTTAATGTGGCATATGGGCAGTGCGCCATTTTTAGGGGGTGGCTTTGGTCATTTTTACGCTTATGCACCAGAGAAATACCAGTACCCCATCGACCGTTACGCAATGGAAGTTAAGCGTCAGTTAGATGTTTTAGATAAGCACCTTGCCGCGAATATTTTCTTGTGTGGCGACAATTACACCATTGCTGATATCGGGGCTTACCCGTGGTACGGCGCGCTGGTGCAGGGCTATTTGTATGAGGCTGCGGAGTTCCTTGATGTGGCCTCGTATACCCATGTTTTGCGCTGGGCGAGTCTTATCGCCGAGCGCCCCGCCGTACAGCGTGGCCGCCGGGTAAATCGCCTGTGGGGCGATGAAGACAAGCAAATGGCCGAGCGTCACAGTGCGGAGGATTTTAAATAGAGGCGTAAACCCGGCCCCGAGGCAATGCCGTGCCATTGGGGTGGTGGCCTCGCGATCTTGATCGCGAATAGTGCCTTGCTTGTCCCAGGCGAGCCCCTCAAGTTGTATAATGACCTTGCTGGCTATACCGGCTGCCTCGAGCGTCTGCTGTATAAAGAGCGCGTGGTATTCCCCCTCGGGATCATGGTCACGCAATATATGCACTAGGCCGTTAGCATGACTCTTCTTTCCGGCGTGGCTGAGGTCGTGAAACAAGGCCTTACCGGCATCTCCGGTGCCTTTTAGTTGGCAGTGTTGCCCCCATTTTCCCGAACCTTGCTCGCCTCCATATAGCACGACGCCGAGTCACAATTGTATTCGTAAACTTTGAGCCCGTCGGCAGTTTGGGCAAAGTCAAAACGACTGTTAATCAGTTGATTTAAACGGTTGTCCCAAGACTGTCGAATTATGGGCAATGCCGCTTTGGGAAAATTAAATTTGGTCAGTACGTCATCGTCGCAAAGAGCGTAGTCGGTGACGTGCAGAAACAAGCCGTGCAGGTCAATGGTGGCGTATTCCAGCTCGTCAACGGCGTCTCTGTTAGGTTTGGCGTATGGGCTTTATGAGCTGAGTATAGGCAGTGCTTTGCGGTTTAGAACAGATTCTTGGTGTCGAGTGTCGCTCACCTAATTTCAGGCGCCGTAGTGTGAATTTTCAGAATTGGCCTAGAATTTAATTGAATACATTCACTTTGTGGAATAAGCGCAGCGAGACTTAATATGAGTGCAATCGCAACACTGGCGGCGAGCGCAAGGCCCAAGTTCCTGGTATTAACATTCGTATGCATAGCACTGGGTTGGGCCGGCAGTGCATTCGCTGGGCAAACGCTTGCCCTCGCCTTATTCGGATGGGTGTTGACAGGTGGATTAGCGGCGCATATCAGCGTTAATTTGTTAAATGAATATCACGATTTTAAGAGCGGCCTTGATCTTATTACCGTAAAAACACCGTTCAGCGGTGGCAGCGGCGCCCTTCCAAAAAAGCCGGCGTTTGCCGCATGGGTATTGTTAGGCGCAGTGCTGAGCTTGCTTCTAACAGTGTTGATAGGCTGCTACTTGGTCTATTTGCGTGGCGTGGATTTATTGGTTATTGGGCTTCTCGGTGTCATGCTAATCCTTAGCTATACTCCTTATATAAACCGTAATGCGTTGCTGTGCTTGATTGCCCCTGGTTTTGGTTTTGGCGTGCTAATGGTAATGGGCACGGCAATTGTTTTGAGTGGCCACGTTAGTACCGCGACCGCGTGGCTAACCGCGCCAGCATTTTTTTTGGTGAACAACTTATTGTTACTCAACCAATTTCCCGATATGGATGCGGATCAGCAGGTCGGCCGCAACCATTTGCTAATTCGTTATGGCCGCGTGGTCTCGAGCCGGGTTTACCTTGCTTTTATGATGTGTGCCTATATTAGTATTGGCCTTGGCGTGCTTAGTGGCGCACTGCCACTGGCGGCGTTGTTCGCTATGCTGACCTTGGCAATGGCAATACCGACTGCCCGCGGCGTTCTTAGTAATGCAAATAATTCCGAGCAGTTAACTATGTTTTTAGGGCCAAATGTCGTCATTACGATGTCGACCTTAACGATATTAGCCGCTGCAGTATTCATTGAGTCTGGGGGGTAGAGCTATGGCGAAATTACCGAAGTATCTTGCGGGTGGTTCATTAGCACTGCTGGCGGCGGGTATTGTTGTTGGTGTTGTCGGTACGCTAGGGTTTGACCTTGCAATGGAAAAAACCAACTCGACCGAGTTCTGTATTTCTTGCCATGAAATGGAAACGCACCCGTGGCAAGAGTCTCTTGGTAAAGCGCATGCAGTAGGTCGTGTTGGCTTTACAGTTGGCTGTGCAGACTGCCATGTTCCAAAAGATTTTATACCCAAGATGAAGCGGAAAATTGAAGCGTCGCGGGAGGTGTGGCATCACCTGCTCGGCACCCTAGACACCCCTGAAAAATATGAGCAACACCGCGCGGAAATGGCCGCGCGGGTCTGGAAGACGATGGAAGACAATGACTCTGCGAGTTGCCGAACTTGCCATAAGGCCGAAGAAATAGGCTCAACCGAAATGATTAACACTATGCACCAGCAGGCTCTCGGCTCTGGCGCGACCTGCATCACCTGTCATAAGGGGATAGCTCACGATCTTCCCGGCCAGTGAACATGAGGTGATGACGGCGCTACGGGACCTTTAAAAGCGATATCGAAAGGTTAGCATGCCCTCCACTGCGGAATAGTCTGGCGTTGTGTTGCCAATGGCGATGACATTGGTCATGGTGTTTAATTGAACTTGATCAAAGCTAAAATTTTGCGCGCGATAAACTTCATGGGTGAGGTAAAAATTAATGTCGATATTATCACGGTAATGGTGGCTGATTTCTGCGCTAATTCGGCGCAATTTATCGCCCTGTTTGGGCATATCCATCGCGCTTAGTGCACTGGCCGTGGTCGTGCGAAAATCACTGTTGCTATAGGCCATTAAGTAGCCAAGGGTTAAATCGGTCTTTGGCATAATATTAAATAGCTCAAGGTCACTTCCCAGCGTTTTCACCTTGTCTTCATTGCGATGCTGCCAATTTCGAGTTGGGTCGATTGATTCAGTGGCAATGGCGTTGCCGCGAAAGCTGCGACCACTTTGCTGGGCGCGGTATTGCTCGTAGCTTGCAAAGTTATGCCATTCGGCATGGTCGGTTTTAATCAGTGATGCATCCAAGTGTAGCCCGCGCACGTCAGACTTTTGCAAGCCAAATACCGACTTAGTGTAATCATCTTGGGCCATATTAAAAGCGAGACCAATATTGGCAATGTCAGAGGGCGTCCAGTTTACGCCCATCGCCATTTTCTGCCGCTCGCGTTGCGCTTGATAATATTTGCGCAGCAAGGGGTGGTTTTCAAAACGTTCATCGGCAGGCTCATTGCTAATATATGCCTGTGTGTGTGAATTTAAATAAGGCGTGTCGCCTCGGTAATTTGACGGGCTGCGATGCTCTTTACTTAGGCGCAGATAAGATTGCACACGATCCAGCGGGCGACTCTCAAAGGCCAGGTGGCCGACATCTTCTGTGGTGCTTGAGGTCTCGGAATAATCGCGGTCGACGGTTTTGTGTTTTAGGCCAGCAGACAGGGTGCTGGTCTTGCCAAGGCGATAGCGCAGGGTGGTATCTAGCTTGGCTTCTCGGTAGCTATGGGGCAGGTTGTAACGAGCCCGGCTAGAGGTGGCACTGTCCTGATCTTGGGAGTCGCCGCCAATGTACACATAGAGATTTTGAGCTGTTTTGTTATCGCGGTCTTCGTAAGCCGCATTGGCGCGCAGTATGAGGCGCTTGTTAAGCGCTTGCTGGTAGCCAAGTTTAAGGCGCCATATATCGATTTGCCCGTTGAGAGAGTCTTGCGGCAGTGGTGTGGACACGGCGAGTGCGGAATTTATTGAGTAGGCTTGATAGCTTTCGTCCTGCTCCATTATGGCGTATTGAATGCTGCTGTTCAGCGAGGCGGTAGGCGTGAGCCGAATAAAGCCCGCAGCAAACCATTGTTGATAAATGTTGTCGGGTTCTAGTGCTATCGAGCCCCGACCGCTAGCGTAGCCGGCGGCGCTATTCCAACCGTTAATGGCAAGGAAGGGATTGTCCCAGGACAAACTCTTGTGGTCATTTTTAAACAGCGATAAATCGTAGCCAAACTGCCAGTTGTACCTTGTCGCGCTATACTCGGCGCGAAGACTAAAATCATTAAACTCAAAATCAACTGGGCTGGGCAGGGCGACACTGCGAGGGTTGCCTCCCGTGTTGCCAATAATGCCGTATTTATACACGCTACCGTCTTTTATCTCGTGCTTGAAACTTATATCAAAAGCCCAGTTGGCATTGGCCTTGATTTTGTAATTTAAGGTAATGCGGCGGCGCTGCAGTTCATCGTCAAACTCGCGCTGTGGAACGGATAATCCGCTCATGCCGGCCGTGGTTGTTGCGGCTGTCCAGTTGGCGGGCAAGTTTAATGAGTTGGCGCCTGGGTTGATGAAAATAGTTTGGGCGTCGCTCAGGCCTGATTTACTTATCTCAGTGTAATAAAAATTAAATTGTTGATACCCGTAGTCGCCAATGCTGAAGGACAGCTCTCGTGAGTCGGTGCCCAGATTAGTGCCTTTGGCAGACCAGTATCGTGTATCGCTACTTTCCCAAAACGGGGCTTTATTCGCATCGAAATTGAAAACGGCGAAACTGTCTTCGGCGCCGCGGTCAAGGAATCGACGAAATGCAGCATCATCGTCTTCGATATAGCCGACGCCAAGCTCGATAGTTATTTGTGGGTCGGTACTATTTTCGCTGGCGATTAGTGAGCTAGGTAAAAAACTCGCGCTTAGCAAAGCGACTATGGCTAAATTTGAGTAGCGATTACGTGGGCGTTCTTGAATGGCAAACATAGTGTTCGACCTCGTATAAGACTTAGCGCGTTAAACGAACTCCTGAGGGGTGGTTTGAACCGTGAACTTGAACGTGGCAATTGAGGCAGTCTTTAGACAGCATTTGTTGGGCGGCGCCGTTGGGCGGGACACCGCTACCGCTATAGGCGGTGCTAGGGTGGAAGCCCGCCATATGGCATTGCTGGCAAAGCCAGGGGCCGCGCGACGTCAACATGGGGGTATGCACACTGCCATGGGGTTGGTGGCAATTGCTGCAGTTTTCTTGCACTGGCGGGTGTTCCCATAGAAAGGGCCCGCGTTTTTCGGCGTGACATTGAAAACAGGTTTCATTGACCGAGCCTTTCACTAACAGGGACTCAGTGGCGCTGCCGTGAGGGTTGTGGCAACTGGTACAGGTCATCAAATTGTCGACGAGGGGGTGGGCACTGGTTTTATGCATTTGGGCGCGCTTGTCTTGGTGGCAGTTAAAGCACACCTCCTTTTGGGTTTCTTTAAAAAGTACCGGATCGGGTGATTTGTGGACCTGATGGCAGTTGGTACAGGAAACACCGGCGAACTGGTGCTGGCTTCCGTCCCAGTGGCTGCGGGCGTTATTTTCATGGCAGCCGAGGCAGCTTTGATTTTGAGCGTCGACCGGTGTGGTATCGCCGTTAAAGGTGACGGTAGGTTTGGCGGGTTTGCCATTCACGTACTGGCTGAGATGTTGAGCGCTAGGGCCATGACAGCTTTGGCAGCCGTGCTTGTTCATCGGGCTGTCTGGGTGGCCCTTTTTGCCGTGGGGAGTGTTTAAGATACCTGCTGCAGGTTTCATTCCCGTTGCGCCATGACAGCCTAGGCAGACTTGAGGGTCACCGGGTGCATAGTTGGCCGGGCTTTGAACGGGGGGGGCCGCTAGGAGCGCAGAGGTAATGAATGTCAGCAGTAGTAAGCTAAGCCATTGTTTCAGCATAGGAGTACACCTGTCTCCGGCTATTCGGTGTATTAAGCCTAGCTCATTAGCGGAAGTTTGCTCAGTAATCTGCTCGTTTTAGGGCATTGCAGGCTAAGTACTTACCCCTAGTGAAGTGCGCGGGCTGTATGCCATTTGGCATGGCAACGACAGTAAATTGGCGACGACGGAGGCCAGCGCGAGGATGGCTTGCTTGCTGTCACCCTAAAAGCTTGAACCATGCATGGTCACGAGGATGCGCGGCTCCAGATTCGCTAAGCGCTGTAGTGTGCTGATTGTGTATGGTGTAAACGGCATGTCGTGAGCCAATGGGCCGAATAGGCCTTCGCGTATTGCCGCTTCTACACGCGCGCTAGTATCGCCGTACGTCAGTGGTTCTGGGTCACCGCCGTGGAAAAAAGACCCGAGCAGAATAGTGTTTTTTCCGTCTCATCAAAAAGTAAGCCTGCATCCCAGTCATGAGGTACATGGGGGGGAGGCTAAAAATCGAATCTGGTGGTGGCCGATATTGATAACGTCGTGGTCGGCAAGGCTGCATCGCAATTTTTCATTGGCGCAGCAGTAGAAGACATCCACTATGACGCTTAACGCGTACAATGCGGGAGAGAATTTACGCCAGCCAATTGGGGCGTATCGGGGCGGGACAAACATTAACGGCGAGTGGTATTTATGAAATTGTTCATTTTCAGCATAGCGACTCTCTTTGTTGTCGCCTGTGCGGGTAGCAAATTAAAGGGCAGCAGTGAGTACACCTACCAGCAGAATGTAATATACAAAACGATTGACGCGCAGCCGCTAGGCGGCGACCTCTATATTCCTCGCTCGGCGGGCTTAAAGCCGGCCGTCGTTGTGGTGCACGGCGGCGGCTGGACTAACCGTAGCGGCGATATGGAAGGGGTGAGTATGAAGCTGGCAAGCGCGGGTTTTGTGGTCTTTAACATCACCTATCGCTTAGCGCCAGATGATCGTCATCCCGCCCAAGTTAATGATGTTTCTGCGGCGCTGGAATGGCTCTATGCCAATGCTGGGAAATACCAAATAAACCCACAGCAAATTTCTGGCTGGGGCTATTCGGCGGGTGCACATCTCATTTTGATGGCGGGGCTCGACAGGCAGCAACCGCCCCATTTGAGTAGTATCGTTGCTGGTGGAACCCCAGCTGATCTGACCAAGTGGCCAAATTCGCCGTTGGTATTTAAGCTCATTGGCAAACCCATGAGCGAGGCTAAAACAGTGTGGCAAAATGCATCGCCAGTGAACCATGTTGTTAGCAATTCGCCACCGGTATTTTTATACCATGGCGAGTGGGATAAGTTGGTTGAGATAGAACAAATGAACTTGATGGCGGCTGCGCTTGCCGAGAAAGAGGTAGCTGTAGAAAGCCGTACCGTCAAATTTCTTGGTCATTTCGCTACGTATGCCTTGGCTGGCGGCGCTGAACAGCAAGGTATTCAATTTACTAAGAAGCAGCTTGCCAGATAAAGCGCAGATCAAACCTGCGGCCGTCGAGGGTCGACCGCTAACGCGGTGGGCCGCTGAGATGTTTATCTTGAGCCGCAGGACCTTTTTTGACGGGTTTCATCACTTCCTTGGCCCAATCTTTAAATTCATATGATAGACCACTGCTATTTTTTCCCTTGCCGGCACCGTCGACGGTTTTGTACATAATCATTTTTTTGGCAGGGTTGCTGTGGTTGGAAATGTCGATGACCCTCCGTACCGACCACGCTTGCCCGGCTGCGCCGTTGGTGTAAAGCCCACCAATAACAATATTGAAATTCGCTTGGGATTCGCTGAGCATTAATTCATCGGCTTTGTCGTATTTCATTAGGTCGGATGGATAGTGGCGCCGACCTTGGCAATGATTTTCTCATCTATTGACGAGCGTGTGGGCGATGATCCCGCAGTAGATAAAGCGGTAGATGTGTTTTATGAAAAGGTTGTTGCGGATGACCGAATAGCGGGCTATTTCGATAATTTAGATATGTTCGCCCTAGCGAATACTCAGGTTTAGACATGCGGAAGGCACATCTTCATTTGGGGTTGAATGACGAACATTTTAAAGCCGTCGTCGAAAACTTAGCGTTCACTTTAGAAACGCTTGGTGTTAGCCCCGACGATATTGGTGAGGTTGCGAAGATCGCTAATAGCGTTAAAAGTGAAATATTGAATCGTTGAATCGAGCTGCTTTGCTTGCTCTTCGCCTAAGTACTTGATTTGACGATATTAGAACAGCCGCGAGAGCGATAAGTATATAGCACGATACTCTCTACCTCCGTAGCTTGATACTAATACCATCGTAGCGGTGAGCTGCCTTTCAAGCCGTCGCGCCTGGGCATCAGTGTGGTGGGGTATGCCGCCACTGTTAAAGACGATCCTAATTGTTGGCGTCATGTAGTCGGGTGCCATCTGTCACGCCATAAGGTGTCACCGCACTTGCTTAGCTTTGTATCTAATGCGGGGCGCTTAAGTCAATGTGGAGTCGTTAAATCATTGGCATGCGTTGTTATTGGTCGGCTCGCTAAGCGAGGAGATTTATGACGGCTATAATGTTTTGACAGGTCGTGATCGCCGATGTATTGATCGGCCATATGACGTTTATTTTATTTTCCTGACGTCGCTTGTATAAAGTTTAATGAGAAAATTCCTAGAGACTGTCTATGCCGGATCCGCAGAGAGAATTAGAATTAATCGCATACCCATTGGCAGCTAAGAACGATCTCCCTAGCCTTCAGCCGTCGCCGCGTATTAGGGAGTGGCAGCGCGATACCCAAGATTCGTATGCGGCACGCTGTTTGCCACTTAATATCGCAAATAACAATGGGTGGCAGCTGTTATTGCCAGGGGGCTTTGACGCGGTCTACTCCGGTGGGCGGGGTCTGGTTGAAATTTCGATATATCCCCATGGCGACGGCCCCTGTGTTGCCGCAAGTCATTTCGGCGAAGGCGTTTTAACCTTGTTTACTGGGTATCTTTTTCGTACCCCGCCAGCAATTCATATGCAAATTTGTGGCCCGATTAATTATATTCGTGATGGCGTGCAGGCGCTATCGGGCATTTTGGAAACCGACTGGTCGCCTTATAACGCAACGATGAACTATAAATTTACCCGCCCGGGCCGGGCGCGGTTTCGAAAGGGTGAGCCTTTCGCTCAAGTGTTTCCGCTACCGGCAGCCTATGTGAATCAATTTCATGTTCGTTTTGGTGATATGCCGATTGAGGACCCAGAGACCAAGGCAGATTTTGACCAGTGGGCAAGGTCTAGGGCTGAGTTTAATCAGGGTTTGAAAGATAAATGTCCCGCCATGGTTGCGCAAAAATGGCAAAAACTTTATTACCGTGGTTTATATCCGGACGGAGAGCGAAAGCACGGTGCTCACCTTACAAAACTATCACCGCAAGCATTTAGTGACAGTGGTTTACCTGCGCAATCCCTTGAATACCAGCAATCTACTTGCCCAGCTGACAGAGCAAGCGCAGGGGCTAAATTACCCGCAACAGCATTGCTGCGACTGGATAAGATTGACTGGCGTCTCTTTCGAGCGATTGACGAACTATCTACTAAGGTGCAAGACCTCGTCGTATTTCATAAGCCAGATGCTAAAGGTGTTGATGGGCTTATGACGGAAATCCCTTATACAAATGTCAGGCTTTTTCCGTTTGAATCTGATCATAACGGTTTTATCTTGATGAAAGGTTTTTGTCGGTTCGACACCATTTTAATGATGGACGCAAATCATATAATGCAAGGCGATTTCTGGCGTCGGTTTGACGACTATAGGCGATTGCTCGATGAAAAATATGAGGGAAGTCAGTTGGCGCGGTATCGATCAAAGATTGCTTGCGGCACGGTGCAAAAGTTAGACGACGTACTGAGCTACCCCTCAGATGTTTTGGAGCCTTTGCACGATACTTTAACCATAATGCTAAAAAAAGAGTGTATAGGGAATAGTAAAATTAAATTGTTTCTCGCAAAAGATAAATTGATATTGGCGTAGGTATGCAGTGGTACTGCTGGCAAATCGCTAATTGTAGTGGATATTTGTAGATGGATTTGGAAGGATCCGAATCCCCTTTTATAGCTGGAGAATAAATATGTCTGACGACACCGAACCAAATAAGAAAGTCGAACGTCTGTCATTAGAAGATTTGGAAAAACGTTTGGCGCCTGGCCCTGTGTGGGCAGGAGGTATGTTTCCCGGGAAGGGCAATGGTAAAAATTTCGAGAACGCCGACGATAATGCCGCGTTTTTTAAATTTACTGACCATGATCCGGGTGACGATGACGATATACCTACTGATCAGCCGACCGATGCACCTACGTCGCCGCCGACATCACCACCAGGGTATGGCTCTCCCCCAACGTACGCACCGCCACCACCTGATTACGGATCTCCTCCTACGTACTCGCCGCCACCGCCACCAGGATATGGCTGAAGTCTGTATGGCGTCGTAATTAACCTAGCTTGGCCTCGCCAAGGGGGAAGGTGTGGTCAAAGGAAGTTGCTATGTTAACTGCAGTCATTACGTTTCGGAATGAGGGCGACATGCTTGTGGATACTGTTGCAAGTATTCGCGAAACGTCTGGCAGTGCAGTTAGTATCCATCTTATTAATGATGGGTCGAACGATGGCTATGATTATCGCGCAGTTGCTGAGTGTTATAGTTGCCGCTATGACTTTTTTGAGCACTCTCGTGGTCCGGCCGTAAATCGAAATTTTGGCGTGGATAAAGCGCTAACACCCTATGTCATTTGTCTTGACGCCCATATGCGATTTTACCAATCTGACTGGCATGAGCGTGTTATTGCGGCTATTCAGTCAGACCCTCGCGCGCTTTATTGCACTGTTAGTCGTCCCTTAAAACCAGATGCCTCACGTGCCGGGGGAGCAGACGGACACGGCGCTTTTCTTGGCTTTGAAAGTACCGAAAGATTATTTCTAGCGGAATGGAACACGGTGCCGCTATCACATGATCCCTACCCTAAAATACCATTACCGCTCGGCGCGACCTATGCTTTTGATGCCGGTTTTTTTAAGGAGATTGGCGGCTATATCGGTCTTCAGCAATACGGTGGTGAAGAAGCATTTGCGGGCATGAAAGCCTGGATGATGGGCGGTAGTTGTCGGCTCATCCGCGATGTCACTATTGGGCATATATACCGGTCGATTCAGGAGCGACCATGGCAAAATAATAGCAGCTGTTACCTTTTTAACCGGATTATGTTGGTGGCTACGCTCATGCCTGAGCAAGATTTAGATACTTACTTTACCCAGTTCTCAGATGCATCCGGCTATCAAAATGCGGTCAAAATTTTCAGGGAACACGAGGGTTTTATTAAAAATCTTCGCCATTATTTACAAGATAAAAAGGTATACGATGCTGATTATTTCTTCGAAATAAATAAGGCCTTTTTAGAAAACCATAATCTTGAGGAGTACTTTGCCGAAGCCCTTGGAGAGTGCTCATGAGTCTGTCAATTATTATACCGACTTGGAATAACGCTGAATTAACATGCGCCTGCTTAGCGTCGCTCGCGTCGAATACCGCAAGTGATTTTGAAATAATATGGGTCGACAATGGCTCCACGGCTGAGCAGTATTCGAAAGTCGCCAATGCGCTATCACCCTTTGAGCATGTCGCTGAGCGCCACGCCAAACCGCTTGGTTTTGCAAAAGCGGTGAATCTTGGCTTTCCCCATGTCCGGAATGACTACTGCGTTATATTGAATAATGATTTAACCGTGAATCCAAAATGGGACGAAGATTTAATCCTTGCAGTAGACGACCAACCGGGTTTGGCTGGGCCGATATGTATCAACTCAATTGGTTGGCAGAATAGTCAGCTGCATTCTTGGCTGGGCGTGCCGGATGCAATCGCTAAGGATGACGTCAATTGTGCCGATTGGCTGCTTCATGAGTGGGCCACCAAGGTTATTGATATTCCGCAAACCCCAACACTGCCGAATTTTAGAAATATGTTGGCGTTCTTTTGTGTGTTGATGCCTAACCACGTTCGGCAATCCATTGGCCTCTTGGATGAGAACTTTGGTTGGGGCTACTGTGAAGATGACGACTACTGCCAACGCGCGCGGTTGTCCGGCTACGCGCTGACATTGTGCCCCGGCTCTAGTGTTGTGCATAAAGTTGGCCAAACCCTCGCGCAGCTTAATGAAGACCCCCAGTCTCGCTTGGCGGCTAATCAACAGTATTTGGCTGCTAAGTGGGCCGAAAGGGCAGCGCCGTAACGATGACTGCAGCAATGTATCAAACAGATGTTGGCGTTGCGCCCGACATTGATCCAGTTCGTGCCGCAATTACAACGCCTCGGTTACGCTCGGATTTAATTATAGCCAAAACCATTACTGCGGCGGGGCTGCGCTATACGATCAAGGTGCCAGATACGGAAAAGTTTTTTCAGCTTGGTGAAGACGAATACCGTATTTTGTGTTTAATGGATGGCACACGATCACTAAGTCAGTTGTTGGTGGCGGTAGACAAAGAGTGCGGTTTAGATGTCGACGCTAGAACCTTGTGGACCTTCGTAAAACTGTTAAACAAAGCTTGCTGTCTGGTTGTCCCTGCACAAGTTAACCCAGATACGACTAAATCGCGGAAGCACTACAAAGTCAAAAGTGTGTTGTATTTGGATAAGCATGTATTTAATCCAGATCGCCTACTATCGTATTTAGAACCACGGCTCCGCTTTTTTTATACTACGGGCTTCCTGCTATTTACTGCATTGGCCTTTGTGGTCAGTCTGGGGCTTATTTATAGCTCTGTAGAACAACTTACCCTTGAAATTAAGTCGCTGGGGACGGTGTCGGGCTTTGTTAGCCTTTACGTCGCGGCCGCGGTTGTCACTGCCTTGCATGAATTTGGTCACGGGCTTACGTGCAAGCATTTTGGCGGCAAGGTGCCGTCAATGGGGCTGTTGTTAATACTGCTCACGTTTCCTTGCTTTTACACAGATGTGAGTGATGCATGGCTATTTGAAAAGAAAAAGCAGCGAATTTGGGTGACATCAGCCGGAATAATATTTGAAAGCGTCATCTGGAGTTTTGCTACCGCATTATGGCTGCTGACTGCCGTTGACTCCATGATTCATCAGCTTGCGCTAGGTGTGATGGTGTCATCTGGCGCGGGTATGGTCTTTAGTCTGAACCCACTGCTTAAATTTGACGGCTATTATTTGATTAGCGACTACCTTGAAATTCCAAACCTGCGAAGTAAGTCGATGGCGTACTTTTCTATTTGGCTTGGCGCGCTCTTTACCGGGCGATTTGAGGGCTTGCCGGCAGCGAGCGTACGGGAGCGCAGGATATTTGTGTTGTATGGCTTTGCGGTGTTGGTGTTCACGCTATTTATTCTCGGCGGCGTGATATTGCTATTGTCATCTACAGCAATTAACGCGTTTGGGCCGGTATTTTTACTGCCTGCAGTGTATATTTTTTGGCTCTTATTGGGGTCGACAATAAAAGGGGTATGGGCAGGTATGAATTTGGCCAGCGAACAGCAGAAAGAACGCGATAAGCGCCCCGATGAGGCTGTTGGCGAAACGCACGCCACTGCCAATATTGTACCGAAGCTTGATAATGGTAATACTGCTGGAGCCAAAGCGGACTTGAAACAACTTATTAACACTGGCGACGGCAATAGCAATGCGCCAATACAAACCGGCGGTGCGCCTAATGCACCAGCCGGGCCGCCCAAACGTCATACGGGTAAGTTGTTTTTACTGCTTTTTGCGGCGCTCATTATCGCGAGTTATTTCCTCGAAACAGATCTTGAAATTGCCGGACAAGCGCAGTTAAAGCCGGTGGCCGCGCAGTCTATAGAGCCGTCAATTCACGGTTTAATTCGTGAGGTTTACGTTCAAGAAGGCAGTGTTGTGCGTGAGGGCGATACCTTGCTTAGAATAGATGATGAGGCCTTGCAATCGGAGCTTAAATCATCGGAAGCGAGCTTGCTTAGTGCTCGTAAGGAATTGATTCTGCTGGAAAACGGCACTAGACCGGAAGTCATCGCGACCAAGCGCGCGGAACTGGCAATTTTGCACGCCGACGTTGTCTACCACAAAGACGCTTACCAAAGGCTCGGCCTGCTGCCCGACAGTGTTACTAAAATTCGCTTGTTGGAGGCTAAGCACGCCTGGGAAAGCTCGATGAAGCGTGTTTCAGTTGTTAATAGCGAGTTGGCCTTGTTGGAAGCCGGTACCGCCATTGAAGAAATTGAAGCAAAACGTGCAAATATTTTGAGTCTCGAAGTGCTGCGCGAACGTTTGCTACAAGACATCGCAAACACGACGCTGCTGTCACCGATTTCTGGCGTTGTTGTCACTAAGGAACCAGAGCGCTTGATTGGTAAGTACACGGCGCGAGGAAGCGCTGTTCTTGATATCGAGCATGTGGGGGAGTTTAAGGCTAAGGTTCTTGTGAAAGAGCGAGACGTCGCGGAGATTAAGGTGGGCCAGCCGGTGCGGTTAAAGGTCTATGGTTATCCGTCTAAAGAGTTTTACGGAGAGGTAAGGCATATTTCCTCTACGGTTGAAATTGAAACGATAGGCAGTCTCACCACGCCAGCAATTACCGTTGAAGCATCGATAGATGATCCGGAACACGTGTTAAAAACTGGCATGAACGGCATTGCTAGAATTAAATCTGAGCGTAAGACCTACTTTGATCTTGCGCTCAGAAAATTGGTGCATTGGTTCAAAATTGAATTTTGGCTGTAATGCATTCTCGCTAAATAGCGGATGAGCGAATATTACATTCGGCTAAAAATAGTTGAAGTGCCTCGGGCGTTAGCTCAATGCTGCTGAACTCCTCAATAATAGTATCGTAATTCTCAATCAATACGCTATTGGCTGGGTTGAGCCCGGTTATTTCTACGATGCCGGTTGGCGGGCAGTCGTAACATTCGATGCTGAGTTCGGGGCGGTACTTCTTTAATGTGGGTAGTAATTTCCACACATCGCCAGCCCACCAATGGGCAAATTTTCCTGTTATTGCTACGTCATTCACGTCGCGGCTTGCCATATTTACGGTGACCGGCAAACAGTCGTGGAGGTATATGGCTGATTTAGGGGTGCAATAGCGTTCGGTATTTAAAAAGTCCCGCAGGATATATTCAAAGTGATGCATTCCATCTAAAAATGCGGAGTCTATTTTTGCTTTCAAGAGATACTCAGGGTCGTATTCCCGGAAGAAATCGTCACTGGTCATTTGGAAAAAAAAGCTACGCTTTTTATTGCCAATAATGTTTCGGCCAAGATTGAATTGCGGGTCAATGGCTAGGGTTGCACAATTCAGCGGGGCGATAGATGCACCATCTCGGGTGCCAATTTCTAAGTGTGTCTTGGCGTCCCGGCTACTGATCTTCGCTTGGAGGAACTCAATATAGTGCCTGCCGTGGTGCCCTTGAACGGTGGCGTCGATGTCGGGTGATGATATCTCGCGTCGCTTTGGTGGCTTTAGAAATACCGCTACGATATCGCCCCATTCAGATTCTTCATCGCGCCAAGACGATAGCAGCCTGCAGCTGCCGTAGCGCGCTAGGGCGGGCATGGCGTCTGGTAAAAATCGGTAGCAATCGACGGGGTAGCGGTGAATATAGCCCTTGGAAGGGACAATGAGAACAACAAATGCGCCGGGTTTGGCGACGCGTAACATCTCTGTAAATGCTTGCCAGAAAAATTCACAATGCTCCAACATTTGGCCTGATAGGACAATGTCTGCACAATTGTCGGGCAGCGGGTAGTGGTAAGGACTGTCGCTAACGATATCGACACCATTGCCTGCGGCGAGATCGAGTCCAAGATAATTAAACTTTGGGTCAGAGAATATTTCGCGGTAACTGCCGTTGACGTTCATCGCGCCAATGTCGAGAACAGTTACCGAGTCAGCTATCTCGCAAAGATGTGGTTGCAGATAATCATCGTAGAATTTCTGCATGTTTTCCATTGAGTGTGCATGCATATACTTATTCTTTTCCTAAAGCGGATTCTAGCCAAATTTCCGAGGTGATTGAACCGGCATGTGAAACATAGATGGTCGTTTGTTGCTTGCTGACGAAGCTACTAAATTTGGGTTTAGTGATTTTGCTTACAACTTGGTCTGCATACGGCATTGTCGGGTAGTCTAGAAAATCCTGCTGCAGTGCTAGCGCAAATTTACGATTGAATGCCATGCTTGAGCTCATGCCACCAGCTGGGTGCGAGGTGAAGTTTACTCGCGCTTGAAATTTATAGTCACTAGGCGACTGGAATAGAATGCTATTGCGATCTGAAATGGCAAAATCGTAGCGGTCTAGTTCATCGAGTCGCGTTGTGACATGATCGCGCAAATAGATGTCGTCGTGATCTGCCCAGAAAAAATGGCTACAACCGAGTTCAATGAGGCGCTGCAGGGGACGTCGATACCATTCTGATTGCGGCGGCGATTCAGGGGTAAATATCCACTCGCAAGGCAGTAGGTCCTTTAGGTCACTTATACACCACTCATAACTTTGTGGTGTGCCGTTCTGATGTATAACAATGATATCAGGGCACCGGCTCTGCGCCGCCCACTGCAACACGCACCCACGCAACAGGTCTGGACGAGTATACGTGGGAAGGAAAACCCCAATTTTTTCTGCCATAGGCTCCAGCTCATTGGATTGCGCCATCAATATAGTTGTTTTTTATGATCTCATTGATGATCCTGTCTTTATATCGTGGTTTACCTATATATCGGCGCCGGTGGCGTCGAAGGTTATCTCCGGGTGTTATTTGTGAACATTGGAGACTGGCCGTACTATCATATTAATTAAATATACTTAATAGGTAGCCGAATGTGCGGCGCATTTGAACAACATGGTATGGCAATGCAGCGCTGGACAGAGATACTGGCGCAATGGCATGGCGGTGATGTTGATAGAAAAAATATACGGCCTACCGATATGGCTGCGACCATCGATTCTGGTGGCTGTCGGCTGCGTAAGTGGTCGCTTCTCCCCCGCTGGGCTAAAGCCCCGAAACTAAGCTTTGCGACATTCAATGCGCGAGCTGAAACGATTGCGGAGAAACCGACATTCCGCGATGCGTGGCGTCAATCTCAGCGATGTATTATTCCCGCCTCGGCGTATTTTGAATGGCCGGTATTCGACGGTAAAAAGCAATGCCACCGATTGTCGCGAGAAGACGGCGATGCGATATTGTTTGGCGGACTTTGGGAAACGTGGCAACGAGCCGAATTAACACTGGAGACCTTTACGATCATGACTACAGCTGCGGCAACGGATATTGATTGGGTTCACGCGCGAACCCCGCTATTAATCGATGCAGAACATATAGATCAATGGTTAACGGGTTCGCCAGACGAGGCCGGGTATTTGCTGCGGCCAAGGCATAAAACGGGTCTATTGGCGCGTGTCGTACTCAGCCCCAAAGAAAGTTAAGGTTCAATTTGCCTTACACGTATTACGTCCGATTCTGAGATTACTCTTGATTCCCCTCTTTGTTCCCGGCACTTAGTGGTCACTCAAAATCTCATATCGGTGCTTAGTGGCGATAATGGTTAGTAGCACCGGCATTAATTTATTCCAATCGGTACCGGTTACTTTAAAAAAACCATAGGTGGCGAGTGCCAGCCAGCCGGGCGGTCCAATAAGCTGCGCAATGGTTGCCGACAAACCTGTGTAGGCGGCATACGGTAAGGTTATGCCAATTGCATGGGTCGCAAAACCAAGTGCGGTGGTGGCGCCAGCATACACCGCATAGCCTGAGGCATTGGCGAGCGCCAGTACACTGGCGGTGGTGCGCAGGCCGCCAATCTCGCGGCTTTTGATTCCCGCCGCTTCCCACATTGGTGTGGCATTAAATTCGTCTGTAAAAAAGCGGTTGCGTTGGATAGGGTTCATTCGCGCAAGTGCGGTCACAATCACGGCCTGAGGAATGAAGCGTTCGTAATCGTCTGTTGATGTGCTGTGCTTATAGAGGCCGAGTTTTTTTGCCGCGCCTGCCAATAAAACCTCGTAGCTTGGGCAAGGCATATCCCTGCGGGTATCTTGCCGTACAACACGCTTAAAATTGCGTTTAATGCGGTGTCTGGTGCGGGAGTTGTATAGCCAGCGAATTTGTTCGGTAATGGCCTGAGGGCTAGCACCTTCGTCGAGCTCGCAGAGGATGGCGAGGATACATAAGTCGCGTTCGTCCCAGCTTGCCAATAAGCTCTTAAGCGCGGTCTGATTTTTCATGTTTTTTTCGTTCCAGCATAATCTCCGCTCGTGAGCGCAAGGGCGTGTTATTGCGCAGGGCGTCGAAACCGTCGTGTTGCTTTTCAGGCTTCTTTGTCTCAGCGTGATTTGCTTGGCGTGGCGATTTACCTGCGCCATTTTTTTGCGCGCAACTTGCTTTGCTGGCCTTGGCAATTTTGCGTTCTACAAACCATAAATAGCCGATTCCCGTCAGCAACCAACCCAACCAGCGGAAGTAAAAGGCCAGCGGCGCCCGGTCTAGCTGCTCTGTTGCTTTAAAGAATGCGAAGGCTTCGGAGTGAACCAGGTTAACGGCAAAAACAGTGAACACGGTAACGACGAGACCGAGTGCGCGCTGGCGAATGTGTCGTCGCCAAATCACATACAGCACGCCGCTGCGCAATAAGGGCATCAACATTAAAAGTGACCTAGGGTGAGGGCGGCAATCAGCGCGGCAAGACTGTAATGCTTCAGTTTGCCGCGCAGTTTAAATTCTTCATCGTGTACCAGAATCTCCAGCTCGTCGGCGCCTAACTCGTCGGGCGTGATGCCTTTCATCGCCAATTGCTTCTTGGCGTTGGTGATCGCGCCCTCGCGGATCCGCGTTCGGTATTTGGCGAGTAGTTTGTTTTTAGCTTGACTAATCATAGGCCTTTAATGCGTGCTCGTATCGGCTGGTGCTTGTTTCTATTCTAGCCTGCAGAAGGGGGCTTAGCGACCAGTTCCACGAATTAGCGACTTGAAATGCGTTGATTCAATGGTGGCGAGTGGTGTGATAGTGGCCACGCGCCGTGGCGTGAAACGTGAATAAACAGACGAACTGAGAGCAGTTCGTCTGTTTATTGGTAGTGTCGGCTGCGCCCACCTTGTTGCGGGCGTGCTTTAGGGGGTCAAGTGTGACTAAAAGTCATAAACCACACCGGCAAAGAAATACGCGCCATTAAATCCAAATGGAGCGGAGCGACGAGAGTACTGAAATACGCCCGGCGAGCTGACATAAACATTGCCGTTACTGTCGGCTATGGTACCGGCACGGCTCTGACCTATCCGATTTCTGTCGGGTGTTTCGTCAAGAATATTGTTACCACCCAGATTAAGCGTTACATCTTCTTTTACGCGGTAGCTTAAATTGAGATCTGTTAACACTTTGGCGCCAAAGGTCTGACGGTTTGCGGCGCCGGTGCAGGAGCCCTCGCACACGGTGTACTCGCCGTAGCGATTAAAGGCGAGTACGGCAGTGAAGCGCTCAAGCGAGTAATTAACGCTGAGGTTGATGCGGTCCTTTGGCTGCCATTCTTCAATAATGGAAATATCCTGTTTGCTAAAAACGTCTGAGGGGTTGAGCGTTGCTAGCCCGCCACCGGCAAATACTTTTGTTACTTCAGTCTCTGTAAAGTTAGCCGCAAATGAGATGGCCAAATCACCCGCGCCAGCGGCCATGGCGTAGGTGCTAACAATATCGACCCCGCTGGTCTCGGTGTCAGCGCCATTGAGGAAAAACTGGGCACTACTTGCGCCAGCTGCGGCTAATGCGGCGGTCAGATTGGGATCGCCAAGGGAGGAACTTAAGCCACCGCTCAGGACGATGCGGTCTTTAATGTCGATTTGGTAGGCGTCTATGGTAATGGTTAATGCGTCGACTGGCTCTAATACCATCCCTAAGCTCAGGTTAACCGACTCTTCCTCTTTCAGCTCTGGAATACCAATGGCTTTGGCCACCGTGCTGTCGTTACGGAAGGTACCGCGCTCTTGTGCTGTTAGCCCGCCCATGCCGTCAGAGACAAACTGAGTACTTATATTGTTGAAGTACTGCTGTTGCATTGAGGGTGCGCGAAAACCGGTACTCGCCGCGCCCCTAAAACTTACTCTGTCCGTTGCGCGAAAACTGCTGGCGAGCTTGAAGTTAACCGTGCCGCCAAAATCGTCGTAATTGTCGTAGCGCAGCGCACCACTAGCCAGCCATGCGTCAGAAATTTCATATTCTGTATCGGCGTATAGCGACCATACATCGCGGCTTTCATCCAATTCGTTGCCAGGTTGGAAGCCAGGAAATACCTGAATACCGGCAGCGGCATCGGCGGCATACATCGAGGCGCCGCTGGTATCTGTGTCGTAGTCAAAGTATGAGTATTTATCGCCGGCCTTAATTTCATAATCGTCGCGGCGCAATTCTGCGCCCCAGGCTAGGCTCCAAGCGCCAAGTTGTTGAGTGAAATCGAGGTTGATGGTTTGCAAGCCAAGGCTTAGTTCACCGGCATCCGCGGCTCGCGACGCGCTGGCGCGAATCTCTGCATCGCTGAGGCTCTGCCCGTAGCGCAATTCGTTGATGTAGGAGGCATTGACGGAATTGCTGATATAAAAGGCAAAGTCGTTCCAGCCAATGGTGTAAGACACATCCATTGTTACATCATTGCTCAGTTCTTGCCGGTAGCCCAGATTGGCGGAGAAATCATCTATTTGGGTGTTAATTAACGGAAGGAAGCCATTGGGCGCAAAGGCTTCTCCGTCTGCTAAGGTTGGATTGTTGTCGGTTTGATTGGCGCGGCGATAAAAGCCCCCTGAGGTGCTTTCGCGATCTGAGTACGTAATAAAGCCATAGAGCTCACCGGACTCCAGTTGGTAGGCGGAGTTGAGTATCGCGGCTAATTGTTTTGACTCGGCATCGCCAATTCTAAAATTGCGACGGGGGAAGCTGGCTTCTCGTGGGTCAGATGCTTCATCAATACCGTCTGGGTCTGCGCTGCCCGTGCCATCGTTTGATGCGTCACACCCAGCTAAATACTGGCATTGACCGCTGAGCCCAGCGCGATTAGTCGACCCGCGATCTCGGTAATTTAAGGTCGCATTGATAAACCCGCGGTCACCTAGGGCCAGGCCTTTGGAGAGGTCGAGGTTATACGTGGTACCGTCACCCTCGGAATACTCCCCGTAGGAGACCCCAATGCGGCCCGCTTCGGGTTCGTCGCTGAGCACGATATTAATGACGCCAGCAATGGCGTCGGAGCCATACTGCGCTGCGGCGCCATCGCGCAGCACTTCAATTCGCTTAATCGCGGCGCCTGGCACGGCATTCATGTCTACCCCCGAGGTGCCTCGGCCCACAGAAGTGTTAACGTGAATCAGGGCGCTGGTGTGCCGCCGCTTGCCGTTGATGAGTACCAGGGTTTGATCTGGGCCTAAGCCGCGCAAGGTGGCGGGCCTAAGCGCATCGGTACCATCGCTAATCGATGAGCTGGAAAAATTAAACGATGGCGCTACCGACTGGAGCATTCGGCCCACTTCAGTTTGGCCTGTTTGGCGGAGGGTATCTGCGCCCAGCGAGTCGACGGGAACTGGCATGTCTACTGCGGTTCGGCCGGGTTTGCGAGACCCTAATACCACCACCTCTTCGATTTCTAGCGTCTTTCCTGTGGCATTTGTACTTTGCGCATAGATATCGCTCGCTGCGAGTGCTACCAGGCAGACCCCAACGGGCAATTTTAGTTTTTCGACATAGGACATAGACACCTTCCCTATTATGATTATTATTTACGCCGAGCAAGCAGACCGCATTAGTAGAACGCGTTCTCCATAGCCTTCCTACCAATATAGGGCAGTTTTCGTCATTGACAAGTTGTACTTGGGTACTATTACCATCTGCGTGGCGTGTGGTGATAAGAAACGCCTAGCGGTAGGTGATTTGATGCAATGCTGGCGTAGACAAAGGATGCAGTTATGGCTGGCATCTTAGGAACGCGACAGAATATGGTTAAGGGCGCTTACAGCGCTGAGCCCGTGGATTTTCAGCATCGGTATTTTATTGTGACTGGTTGCACCACGGGTTCCTTAGGGTTTGCCACGGCCTTGCAATTACTCGCGCAGGACGCAGTGGTCTCGGTAACCGTACGCAATAATAGTGAGGCATATGCGGCAGCGCTGCGTGAGCATTGGCTGCTCGCTCCCATCAAAATATTCACGCTTTTGATGTGGCTTTGTCGCAGTTCAGTTCGGCACGAAGCTTTCGTGCGAGCCTACGAAGCCACGTCCTTACGGTTAGATGTACTCATTAATTATGTGGGTATTCATCTCGATCTGATGTCGAGGTGGACAGGGCCCCTGCTTAGCACTGATGGTATTGAAATTCAGTGGCGGGTTAATTATTTGGGCACCGCACATCTCACATACCGTCTACAGCCGCTTCTCAAAACGTCGGCGGCAATTTCTGGCGATGGCCGCGTAGTGAATGTGGCTTCGCAACTCCATAGCAAAGGCCTTAATACTGAGTTTTTTTATGCCGCAGTGGCCCAGTAGTTCTTGAAATGCATACGGGCAATCCAAATTGGCGCTGGTGCATTTAACGCGCAGCATAGACGCACACGTCGCATAACACGGCATTAGCAATTATTGCCTGCATCCTGGTGCGGTATACACCAATGTGGCAGGCAAAGGCCTTGCCGACACCCAGCTTATCGAAAACGTGCGCAGTGCCTTAGCGTCCGTCGGAACGCTATTTTTGAAAACGGCGCATCAGGGCGCGCTAACACAAATTCACTGTGCTACCTCTGCTAAGTCGATGAATTAGGCAAAACTGCCATCTTTGTAACAGATAGTCGGCATTTTTAAGTCTACAATGTTGGCTTGGATTTTTTTATGACAACAATAAGGAAGAAAAACGATGGCGCAGAGTGTGTTTATCGATATTGGTTTACCCGTTTCTCTTTTTATCATCATGATTGGTATGGGGCTCGGCTTGACCGTTAAAGATTTTGTAAAAGAGGCGCATCATCCTCGGGCAGCCATCGCGGGTAGCATCGGGCAGTTGCTAGTTTTACCTGCTCTTGGCTTTTTGGTGGCTTGGGGCTTGGGTTTATCTCCTACTATTGCCGTTGGCCTAGTGATACTGGCGGCCTGCCCCGGTGGCGCAACATCGAATGTTATTACCTATTTAGCCAGAGGTAACGTGGCGCTCTCTATTGTAGTGACTGCCATTGCAAGTATCGCGACGATCATGACTTTGCCGCTATTAGTGACTCAGGCATTGAGTTGGCAGCTTGGACGGTCTGCCTATGTCACCATGCCGGTTGTCGATACTATTGTTATGCTGGTGGTGATCGTTTTATTGCCGACGGGTATAGGTATGCTTATTCGAGCAAGGGCGCCAATTTTTGCGGTCCGTTCAGAGAAGACGTTTAATGCCTTTGGCGCTGTGGTGCTGCTGAGTTTAATCGTCATCATCTCTTACGGTTTGCGTGATCAGCTTCTAGGGCTACTGATTCAAGCTGGCCCTGCTTGCATATTGCTTAACATTGTGGGGATTGGCGCAGGCTTAGGCATTGCGCGTCTCGTTGGCGTGGCAAAGCCAGATCAATTGGCCATTGCGGTGGAGCTTGGCATAAAAAATAGCACCATCGGTATCCTGGTCGCGACAACCATCCTTGGCTCGCAGGAAATGGCGATTCCGTCAATGGTTTACGGGCTGACCATGTACTTGTTTGGCGCGGGTTTAGTTGTGTTTGGGCGGTCGACAATTTCAGCGAAAACTTTAAATATTGGTAATGTTCATGTGTGAAGGATTTTTGTAATTGGGCGGGATAGTCCAGCACCTCCTTTTTGGCTACGTTTTTAACCGCCCCAACTGCCACTATTTAAATATGCAGGTTTAACAGGTCGATTAAGCCGATAGCAATTAAATAGCTGGCAACAATATAGTTAAGTAAGCGCGGCTTGACCAAAATTGCCACGCCGGCGGCAATAGAGATAATCGGAATGATGTCTAAGGTGATTGTCATATCAATTCCTTGTAATGTTGGCGCCCCTTGCAACGGCTTGGGCGCCAAAAGGTAGTGTGATTACAGTTTGAATTTCAACATCAGCTTATACATTTTGTCGAAGGTGGCGCCGTAGGGGGGGGCCATCATGAGCAGCGCACTCATCGGCCCCTGCTTAAAGATTGGCCGCATTTTGGAAAACTCAATAAAGCCCTCGTGGCCGTGGTAATGTCCCATGCCACTATTGCCAACGCCGCCAAAGGGCATATCGTGCTGTGCTACGTGCACCACACTGTCATTGATACACATACCGCCGGACAGGGTATTGTAAATAACCTGTTCCTGAACTGCCTTTTTGTTGCTGTATAAATAAAGTGCGAGTGGCCGCTCGTTGGCGTTGATATAGGCAATAACGTCTTCGATATTGTCGTAGGGTTTTATGGGCAACAGCGGGCCAAAAATCTCGTCCTGCATAATTAACATGTCGGCGTTTACATCGCAGACTAGGTGAGGCGCTAACTTTCTCGATGCGTCGTTGTTGGTAGTTTGGTCTATGAGGTTGACGGCGCGGGCACCCTTACCGGTGGCATCTTCCAATGTTTTATTCAGTCGCTGGTAGGCCTTTTCGTCAATAATCGATGTGTAGTCAGCGCTGCTCAGATTTGGGTAGCGTTGTTTAACCACGGTTTTCGCGGCATCAATAAAGGCGTTTACCTTGTTGCGGGGAATAAACACATAATCGGGTGCTACGCAGGTCTGTCCAGCATTCAAAAATTTACCAAATAGTAGGCGGTCGGCCGCTACTTTAATATCAAAGTCGTCGGCAACGATGGTGGGCGATTTACCGCCTAGCTCGAGGGTGACAGGCGTTAGGTATTTCGCGGCGGTTTCCATAACGGTTTTCGCGGTGGCTGCGGAACCGGTGAACACCAGGTGATCCCAAGGGAGGTGGGTAAAATCGTGGGCCGATACCCCGGCGACAACGGCGAGCACACTTTCGTCAAATTCTTCGCTGATTAATTTGTCCATCAGTCTCGCCAAGGTTTGCGAGTTAGATGCCATTTTAATAATGCAGCGATTGCCTGCGGCCAGCGCGCTAATTGCTGGGCTTAGGGCGAGGAACAGCGGGTAATTCCACGGCGTAACAATACCGATGACGCCCTTGGGCTGGGGGATGACGGTGTTTTTTGCGCCGAAGAACGCGAGCCCGACGTGGCGTTTTTGGGGCTTCATCCATTTTTTCAGGCGCTTGCGAGTGTAGTTGCAGCCACTGATCAGACCAAAAATCTCCAAGACTTTGGACTCTTGGCTGGGGCGATTGCCGAAATCAGTCGAAATTGCGTCGGCGATCGCATCTTGATTTTTTTCCAATAGCGCGGCGAGTCTATCAATATGTTGAATTCGTTCCTGTGCGCTTGGGTAGGGCGCGTGCCGTGACGCTGTGCGCTGGGTCTCGAAAACCTGCGCAATACGTGATGCCTGTTGGATGGGTTGAGCTTCCGCTAAATTATTCATTGTGCCTCCTATGCTGTAATTGTTGAGATAGTACAGCTGCCTTTGTGGTCAGCAGTCTGAGTACTTGATAACGTCACATGTCATCCTATGCCTAATAGCACAATTAATAAACAATCAGTGCTTATACGGTGGCGTTGCTGACGGGGCAGTAAAAGCGGCGGCGTGAGTGGGCACTGAGCGCCGTTAGTACGTCGCTTTATTAGGCTTGGCCATAGGATTCGTCGTATATTTAAGATGGTTTCTTAGCCTGGTAAGTCAGTGTAATCCCCCCATTTGCCGATACAGCTATTCGTAGAATTTAGGCTGCTTGCAGCAGTTGTCTTGGGGGTACTCCTCCTATAGCCATGTTTGGCCGCTCATTGTTGTACAGCCAGAGCCATTCCGTAGCAAGATTTTGT
>NZ_JBFHDY010000035.1:0-30043 GCF_041584495.1 Zhongshania sp. | reverse complement strand
TCCCACTCAATCGTCGCTGGCGGCTTGCTGCTGACGTCGTAAGCTACACGTGAAACTTGCTTTATCTCGTTGATAATGCGGTTTGACACGGTCTCTAGCAGTTCGTAAGGCAGGTGCGCCCAGCGCGCGGTCATGAAGTCGATGGTCTCTACGGCACGCAGTGCAATCACGTATTCATAGCGGCGGGCATCCCCTACTACACCGACCGATTTCACCGGCAGAAATACGGCAAAGGCTTGGCTAGTTTTGTGGTACCAATCGGCCCGGTGCAACTCTTCTAAGAAGATGGCATCCGCTTCACGAAGAATATCAGCGTATTCCTTTTTCACTTCACCCAAAATCCGCACACCCAAACCTGGACCGGGGAAAGGGTGGCGATAGACCATGTCGTAAGGTAGACCTAGTTCCAAACCAATGCGGCGCACTTCATCTTTAAAAAGTTCGCGCAGCGGCTCAACTAAATCCATGGCCATGTCGTCTGGCAGGCCGCCGACATTGTGGTGAGATTTGATCACGTGGGCTTTGCCGGTTTTTGAGGCGGCAGATTCAATCACGTCAGGGTAAATTGTGCCCTGGGCAAGGAAGTTAACGTCTTTGAGCTTGGTGGCTTCTTGATCGAAAATTTCGATAAAAGTATTGCCGATGTATTTACGTTTTTTCTCTGGGTCGGCTTCGCCGGCCAGCTTGCTTAGAAACGCTTCTTCGGCATCGACGCGAATAACTTTCACGCCCATGTTTTTGGCGAACATTTCCATCACCTGATCACCTTCGTTTTTACGAAGCAGGCCGTTATCAACAAACACGCAAGTAAGCTGCGTGCCAATGGCCTTGTGCAGCAAGGCCGCCACTACCGAGCTGTCTACGCCGCCAGAAAGACCCAGTAATACTTTTTGATCGCCGACTTGAGCGCGCACTTTGGCAATGGCGTCTTCAACAATATTGGCGGGTGTCCACAAAGCTTCACAGCCACAGAGTTTCAGCACAAAATGTTCGAATATACGCTGGCCTTGCAAGGTGTGAGTCACTTCAGGGTGAAACTGCACACCGTAGAATTTCTTGGCTTCACATTGCATTGCCGCAATGGGGCACGATGGCGTAGAAGCCAAAACCTCAAAACCTTCTGGCAGGCGAATAACCTTGTCGCCATGGCTCATCCACACATCAAGTAGCGCCTTGCCGTCTTTACTGTCGATATGGTCAGCAATGTCGGCGGTTAGCGCGCCAGCGGTTTCCAGTTTAATTTGCGCGTAGCCAAATTCGTGAACCGGTGAGCCTTCTACCTTGCCGCCCATTTGCTCAGCCATGGTCTGCATGCCGTAGCAAATACCCAATACCGGTACACCCAGTTCGAACACCAGTTGTGACGCTCGTGGCGAACCCGCTTCCGTTACCGACTCTGGCCCACCCGCCAAGATAAAGCCTGAGGGCTTGAATTCATTGATATCGTCATCGCTAATATCAAAGGCGCGAATCTCGCAATACACGCCAATTTCACGAATACGCCGCGCAATCAGCTGGGTGTACTGAGAGCCAAAATCTAGAATCAAAATACGGTGGGCATGGATATCTGGGATTGACACGGCAGCTCTCTCAACAAGGTTCACGGCAAATGTGAACATAAATAAAACAGCAAACCCGCTGCGGTAGCGGGTTTGTTAATTCAAAAAAATAATGGCCACAAGCCCTTAGGTAGGGTAATTGGGTGCTTCTTTGGTAATGCTCACGTCGTGTACATGACTTTCGTTCATGCCTGCCGAGGTCACCCGCACAAACTCTGGGTTGTTACGCATAGCTTCAATGTCTAGGCTACCGGTATAGCCCATGGCTGAGCGCAGACCGCCCATCAACTGATGGACAATCGCGGCCAGCGGGCCTTTGTAGGCCACGCGGCCCTCAATGCCCTCGGGCACGAGTTTTTCTGCGCCGTCGTCGGCGCTCTGAAAATAGCGGTCACTAGAACCCTGGGTTTTCGTCATAGCACCCAATGAACCCATACCGCGGTATGACTTGTAAGTACGGCCTTGGAATAACTCGACCTCGCCTGGTGCTTCTTCGGTACCGGCAAACATCGAGCCCATCATGATGCAGTTAGCACCAGCAACCACGGCCTTAGACAAATCACCGGAAAAGCGAATACCGCCATCGGCGATGAGCGGCACCCCGGTGCCCTTAAGGGCTGCGGCAACATTAGCAATAGCGCTAATTTGCGGAACGCCTACTCCCGTTACAATACGGGTAGTACAAATGGAACCTGGACCGATACCGACCTTAACCGCGTCGGCGCCAGCTTCGAGTAGTGCCAAAGCCGCTGCGCCAGTCGCAATATTGCCGCCAATCACGTCAACTTGCGGATAATTCTCTTTAATCCAGCGCACCCGATTTAATACATTCATGGAATGACCATGCGCAGTATCAACCACCAATACGTCTACGCCAGCGGCAACCAGCGCCGCAACGCGATCATCGGTATCTGCACTAGTGCCAACCGATGCACCAACCCGCAACTGGCCCTGACTGTCTTTACAGGCATGGGGATAAGTCTGAGCGTTGTTCATGTCTTTAACGGTGATCATGCCAGTCAATCTAAAATCGTCATTGACCACCAAGACTTTTTCAATACGGTGGCGGTGCAGGAGCTCCCTCGCTACCACCATATCAACGCCCTCTTTCACCGTGACCAGCTTTTCTTTTGGGGTCATCATGCTAGAAACAGGAACGTTTAATTCTTCTTGGAAGCGCACATCACGACTGGTGACAATACCTACCAGCTCGCCGTTATCGAGCACGGGAACGCCGGAGATTTTATGGCGACGACGTAGTTCAAACAACTCACTAAGTGGTGCGCTCGCGTCAATGGTGATTGGATCTTTAACAATACCGCTCTCGTGCTTTTTAACCGCGCGCACTTCTTGAGCTTGCTGAGCAACGGTCATGCTCTTGTGGATAATACCGATGCCGCCTTCCTGAGCGAGGGCAATCGCCAGTGCGCTTTCAGTGACCGTGTCCATTGCGGCAGACACAAGGGGAATATTCAATGAGATATTACGGGTCAACTGAGTTTTTAGGCTAACGTCTTTAGCGGTAACCTCGGAGTAACCTGGGAGCAGAAGAACGTCATCAAAGGTGAGAGCTTCTTGGGCAATACGTAGCATAAATAGATTCCGATGCCGGTGGCTAGAATCCTCGCAATTTTAAGCGATACAGCCCCCTTAGTAAACCGATTCTTGGCGAACTACCCACTATATCTTGCTACAATAGCGCCATGACTACACAAGAACCGCCACAAACCCTCACAGTCAGCCAATTAAACGGTTTGGCTAAACAATTACTCGAAGACTGTTTTGCGCAGGTCAACGTGGCCGGCGAATTGTCGACTTTATCACGCCCCAGCTCTGGCCACTGGTATTTCACCCTAAAAGACGACCGCGCCCAAATTCGTTGCGCCTTCTTTAAGGGTAAGAATATACGGGTCAATTTTACCCCCGAACCCGGCCAGCAAATCAGCGTTCGCGGCAAAGTCAGCCTCTATGAAGGCCGTGGCGACTACCAGCTCATTGTCGACAGTATGCAACAAACTGGCGTTGGCGCACTGGCCTTGGCGTTTGAAAAGCTCAAACAAGAACTGCGGGCCGCTGGCTGGTTCGATTCCGCACACAAGAAACCGCTACCCGCCATCATTAAAAACATTGCAGTGGTGACCTCCCCTACGGGCGCAGCTATTCACGACATTTTATCCGTATTTAAACGCCGCTGGCCGACGATGCAAATCAGTGTGCTGCCCGTATTAGTGCAAGGTAGCAATGCCTCCGCCCAGATTGCCAACGCCATTGCCCAAGCCAACCACTGGGTGCGCACTAAACAGCAAGACTTTGACGTAATACTGGTCTCCCGTGGCGGCGGCTCACTAGAAGATTTATGGCCGTTTAACGAGCACATTGTCGCCGCGGCGATTCACGACTCAGAATTACCAGTAATTAGCGCCGTGGGCCACGAAGTGGATTTCAGCATCAGTGACTTTGTTGCCGATATACGCGCGGCCACGCCATCTGCGGCAGCGGAGCTGCTTAGCCCAGACCAAGCCGAACTGGTGTCGAAACTGAATTTACTCAAGGGCCGTCTCGCCAAAGCCCAGCAATTGCGACTGCGGCGCTGGCAAGATCAGCTCTTGTCATTAAACCGCCGAATTCGCGACCCGCGCAGCCTGTTGCGTGAGCAAAGTCAGCAGCTGGATGATCTAGAGCTGCGCTTGCAACGTCAGTGGCAGCAAGGCCAGCGTCGGCGCCAACAGCGCCTTGGCGCAGCCAACCAGCAGCTATCCCTGCTCAACCCTCAACGCCAACTTAACAATAAGCAGCGCGACCTTAGCCAGCTGCGCAAACGCATGGTTAATGCCATCAAGCAAAATCTAAAGCAACATAAAGCCGCCAGCCTGAACCTTGAGCAACAACTGCGCAACCTAGGGCCCGAGCAGACCTTAAATAGAGGGTACTCTATTATTCAGGATACCAGCGGCCAGATAATCAATGATGTAGACCAACTTAGTACAGACCAAGAGTTGCGTGCAAAATTTAGCCGGGGAACTGCGAAACTACTGGTTAAATCAAGCACGACCACGTGAGTTTTAACAAAACAGGAGTGAGGATTTAACAATTTTATACGGAAGCCAGGAACTTGCCTTCGGTATAAAATTTAAGTTAATAGCTTTCCGGAAGTTTGCGCTTAATCACAATATGCCGACCTTCAACATCGATATATTCACCGATGGTCAGGTCTTTTAGAATTCGCGCCACCATTTCACGTGACGACCCTACCCGATCAGCAATCTCTTGCTGGGTAAGCTTTTCATCAATCCGCATACTGCCGTCGTCACCCGCGGGTTGAGCCAGATTCGTCAGCACTTTAACCACGCGACCATACACGTCCTGCAAGGCCAAGCTTTTGACGTCGTTAGTGAGCTTGCGAATACGACGAGTTAAATTTTTATTGAGGATGCGGGTAATATTGGGGTGCATATCCAATATCGCTTTAAAATCTTCTTTATAAACAATGCGCACCTTGGTGGTTTCCATGGCGCGCACCGAAGCTGAGCGTTTGTCGTCATCCAACAGGGCTAATTCGCCGAAGTAGTCGCCATCTTCAAGAATATTAAGCACGAAGTCTTTGCCGCTTTTATCACTGCAATACACTTTCACTCGGCCCGACTCCACAACATAAAGGGAGTCTGCAACGTCGCCCTCGTGAATCAAAACCGTGTTTTTAGCGAAGTCTCGCAACACACTGGTGTCGCGCAAAATTTGAATTTCTTCCGGCATCAGGCCGTCAAATAAATCGACGTTTTCGATACTCATTACCACATTCCCCAAGGACGATAAAACGTGGAGGCCACTATAGCATAGTTGCGTAAGTGGCTGTCTAGGCGGGGTTTACGCTGGAGGTGAGAAGCTTTATGCTGGACGGGAGATGGGAGACGCTGGGGCATTCGCTGCGCTCACTTGAATACCTGCTAACGCAGGCACTCGTTGCGGCGTCTTTTCTTAGCGTCTCCCGTCTCCCGTCAAGCGTTCCCTCCCGTCAAGCCTCTCCCGTCACTCAGGCCGCATATGCGGGAACAACAATACATCCCGAATCGACGGCGAGTCGGTGAACAGCATCACTAGACGGTCGATACCAATACCTTCACCCGCGGTAGGCGGTAGGCCGTATTCCAGCGCCGCGATGTAGTCGGCGTCGTAGTGCATGGCTTCGTCGTCGCCGCTGTCTTTCTCGGCAACTTGCGCCATAAAGCGCTCGGCTTGATCTTCTGGGTCGTTAAGCTCTGAGAACCCATTGGCGAGCTCGCGACCACCCACGAAGAATTCAAAACGGTCGGTCACAAAGGGGTTGCCGTCGCTGCGACGCGCCAATGGCGAGACTTCGGTGGGGTATTCAGTGATGAAAGTCGGCTGATCCAATTTATGCTCAACAGTCTCTTCAAAAATTTCGATCTGGATTTTACCCAGGCCCCAAGTGTCTTTAACCTTTACGCCGAGTTTTACCGCAATCTCTCTGGCCTGTGCCATATCGCTAAGTTGCTCGGCAGTGATATCAGGGTTGTATTGCAATACTGAGTCGAATACCGACAGACGAGTAAACGGCTTACCGAAATCGTATTCGCTGCCTTGATAGCTAATAACCGTGGTGCCCAAAACTTCCTGCGCGGTATTGCGCAGCATGGCTTCGGTCAAATCCATCATGTCTTTGTAATCGGCATAGGCTTGGTAGAATTCGATCATGGTGAATTCTGGGTTATGCCGAGTAGAAAGCCCCTCGTTACGGAAGTTGCGGTTAATCTCAAACACCCGCTCTATACCACCAACAACCAGACGCTTTAAATACAGCTCCGGCGCAATGCGCAAATACATGTCCATGCTCAGGGCATTGTGGTGAGTTACAAACGGGCGGGCGCTGGCCCCGCCGGGAATCACCTGCATCATTGGGGTTTCAACTTCGACGAAGTCTTTTTGCTGCAAGAAATTGCGGATAGCGCTTATCATTTTCGAGCGAATCGCGAAGGTGCGGCGCGAAGTTTCGTTCATGATCAAATCGACATAACGCTGGCGGTAGCGGGTTTCTTGATCCGTTAGACCGTGGAATTTATCAGGCAAGGGCCGCAAAGATTTGGTCAGCAGCGAAGTCTCATGCATATTTACATAAAGGTCACCCTTACCGGATTTATGCACGGGGCCGGTCGCCGAAATAATATCGCCGATATCCCAAGTTTTTATTTCGGTAATCAACTCTGGTGGTAGGAGCTTTTTATCGACATAGACCTGAATACGACCGGTCATGTCCTGAAGTACCATAAATGGCCCGCGCTTGGCCATAATACGACCGGCGATACTGGCCTTGCGATCTAAGACCTCAAGTTCTTCTTTACCCTTCTCAGACAACTCATCTTGCAGGCGCTGGGCGTAGTCGTCACGACGGAAGTGATTAGGAAAGGCATTGCGTTTTTCGCGAATCGCGCTCAGCTTGGCGCGACGCTCAGCGATTAAGCGATTCTCTTCCTGGGCCTGTTCTACTTCGTTGTGATTCTCAGACATTTTAAGTTCCTGGGTCGGACGTCGGGGGGCTGACGTCCGACGTATTAAAAGCAGCGCGCTGCCTATTTGTATTTGAAAACTAAGGCGCCGATCTCAGCGCCGTACTTAACACTTATGTGAATTTGTCGCCAGATGTCAGACTTCCGACACCCGACCTAGCCTGCTAAAGGCCAAATTTAAGACTTGCTTCAATAAACTGATCCAAATCGCCATCTAACACTGCATTGCAATTACTGGTCTGGACATTGGTACGCAAATCTTTAATGCGCTGATCGTCCAGGACGTAGGAGCGAATCTGGCTGCCCCAGCCGATATCCGATTTACTGTCTTCCAGCTCCTGCGCGGCGCTATTGCGCTTTTGCATTTCCAGCTCATAGAGCTTTGCTTTTAGCATTTTCCACGCGCTGTCGCGGTTCTGATGCTGCGAGCGCTGGTTTTGACACTGCACCACAATATTGCTGGGAACGTGGGTTAAGCGCACCGCAGAGTCGGTTTTGTTAATGTGCTGACCACCCGCACCGCTGGCCCGATACGTATCGGTGCGCACGTCTGATGGGTTGATATCAATTTCAATATCGTCATCAATCTCTGGCGATATAAAGACCGAACAGAACGAGGTGTGGCGGCGATTGCCTGAGTCGAAGGGCGATTTCCGTACTAGGCGGTGCACCCCCGTCTCAGTGCGCAGCCAACCAAAGGCGTATTCGCCTTGGATATGAATGGTCGCGCTTTTAATACCTGCCACTTCACCGTCTGAAAGTTCCACCAATTCAGCTTTGAAGCCCTTGGCTTCTGCCCAGCGCAAATACATGCGCAACACCATATTAGCCCAGTCCTGCGCCTCGGTGCCGCCAGAGCCAGACTGAATATCCAGATAGCAATTGTTAGGGTCCATCTCGCCAGAGAACATGCGGCGGAATTCAAGAGCACCTAGGGAAGCCTCCAAGCGGTCGACATCGACCTGCATACCGCTGATGGTGTCTTCGTCACCCTCTTCAACCGCCATGTCCAACAGCTCTTTGCAATCAGACACGCCGCTATCTAATTCATCAATGGTCGCCACTACCGCTTCTAGCGCGGCGCGCTCTCGCCCCAGCTCTTGGGCGCGTTTGGCGTCGTCCCATACTTTCGGGTCGCCCAGTTCGAGCTCTACCTCAAATAAACGCTCTTTCTTGTTAGCGTAGTCAAAGATACCCCCGAAGCACGTCGGTTCTTTCGCTCATGCTTTTTAGGGACTGACGTATGGCATTGACTTCTAACATTGAAGATTATCCGGTATCACGTGGAAAGGGCGGCATTTTACCTGATGAGCCAGCTCCCGCAAAGCATCGTGGGGGCAATTACTCACAAGGGGCGATTAAGGCGCTCACAACGGGCGCAGATGTTCGACCATAAGTTGCAAAGACAGGCGCTCGCGAAACAGATTGCTGTCGAGCTTATACACTAGCTCGACGTATTCCGTATCGGGACTAGGCCACACATCGGTATCAATATTAAAGGCGATGGCATCAAAAATTTGCTCACCGCCCTGCTCTGGCGCCAACACCATTTTCAGATGCCGCGCACCAACAATACGCTGCTGCACCAGACGAAACCGGCCGTGAAACAGCGGCTCAGGAAAGTTCTGCCCCCAAGGGCCAGCGCCGCGCAGCAATTCAGCCCGCTCTAAAGACAAATCCTCAGCAGTCAATTCACCGTCGCTATACACCGCAGCAGTTAATTGCTCTGGGCTAGTTAGCTCCGCCACAATGGCATCAAAGGCCTCAGCAAAACGACTGTAATCTGCCTTGGCCAAACTCATGCCCGCCGCCATGGCGTGGCCACCAAATTTATTGAGCAAGCCCGGATGGCGCTTGGCGATTAAATCCAGCGCATCGCGCATGTGGAGACCGGGAATCGAACGCGCCGAGCCTTTTATTTCATCTCCATCCGCGTCGGCAAAGGCGATGACTGGCCGGTGGTAACGGTCTTTAATACGTGAAGCAAGAATACCCACTACGCCTTGGTGCCATGTGGGATCGTAAAGACATATCCCGTTTGGCACCGCTGTGGGATCGAGCTGCAAATGCGCTAGAACCCGCATCGCGTCGTCTTTCATGCTTTGCTCTATCGAGCGACGCTCGCGGTTTAAGTCGTCTAGCTCGGCGGCCAAACTCAGCGCGGTATCGGCATCCTCAGTAAGCAAGCAGCGAATACCCAAACTCATATTATCTAGGCGACCCGCCGCGTTTAAACGCGGGCCAATGGCAAAACCCATGTCTGAGGCGACCAAGCGGCTAGATTCTTTACCCGCAACCCGCAACAAAGCCTGTATGCCCGGACGACAGCGGCCCGCGCGAATACGGCGCAAGCCCTGTTCAACCAAAATGCGGTTTAGCTGGCCCAGAGGCACAACGTCAGCGACGGTGCCGAGGGCGACCAAATCCAGGAACTCGGCCAAGTTAGGTTTTGCCCGTTCGGCGCTAAACCAGCCCCGCTGCTGCAACTCGCTACGCAATGCCAGCAGCACATAGAACATCACCCCTACCCCAGCCAAGGATTTACCAGCAAAGGGGCAGCCGTGCTGATTGGGATTCACAATCGCGGCGGCTTGGGGCAGTGATTCACCGGGCAAGTGGTGATCGGTGACCAGCACCGGAATGCCCAGTTTTGCCGCCGCGGCAACGCCGTCGATACTGGAAATACCGTTATCCACAGTAATGATTAAATCTGGCTGACGCTCCGCCGCTACCGCGACAATTTCCGGGGTAAGGCCATAGCCGTATTCAAAGCGGTTGGGCACTAGATAATCAACATCTGCCGCGCCCAAGGCCCGCAAACCCAAAACCGCAAGACTGGTGCTGGTGGCGCCGTCGCAGTCAAAATCACCCACAATTAACAGACGATGCTGCTTCTCTAAGGCGTTGGCGAGCAAGGCGCAAGCATCACTCATGCCTTTCATTTCTGGCTTGGGTAAATGCTCTAAGCCAGACTCCAGATCAGCATCGCGAGACAAGCCACGGCTGGCGTAGAGTCTTTGCAGAAGGGTGGGCACTGCCGCAGAAAACTCTGCGGCGACGGGCTTACGAAGAATTATCTTAGGAAAGTCTGTCACTACGTTAGGGAGCAAATCACGCGCGAATATTCGCGGCAATCATAGCGTGCACGTCTTCCAATTTATTGTCAACGACCTCATAGCGCTCGTCCAAATCGAAGAGATCGCTCATGTGATGGGGTAGCGCTGGCGCCGCGGGGTAGCCCGCCTTCATCACCGCTTCGGGGAATTTAGCTGGGTGCGCGGTGGCCAAGGTGATCATTGGCGTAGCGGTATCACGACGGCATTCGCGGGCGGCTTTTACACCAATGGCCGAATGAGGGTCGAGCAGGTATTCGCTGTCTTCATATACCGAGGCAATCATGGCCACGGTTTCTTCGTCATTCACCCCGTAGCTATCAAACAAGCCCCGCACTTTGGCAAACGCGGCATTGGGAATCGATACAGTCTCGGTATTCATCTTCGTCATTAAATCGTCGATAGCGGCACCATCGCGATCATAGCAGTCGAATAACATCCGCTCGAAATTGCTCGATACCACAATGTCCATGCTCGGCGACAAGGTGTGCTGCAGCTCGTGCTTTTCAAATTTATTGCCACTGATAAAGCGGTGCAGAATATCGTTTTGGTTGGTCGCTACCACCAGCTGCTCGATGGGCAGGCCCATGCACTTGGCCAAATAACCGGCGTAGATATCGCCAAAATTACCGGTAGGCACCGAGAAACTCACCGAACGCGCTGGCGCGCCAACGGCGTAAGCGGCGTAAAAATAGTAAACGATCTGGGCCATAATCCGCGCCCAGTTAATCGAGTTAACTGCAACCAGTTGGCGACCTTCAGGTAAGAAGCGCTGATCGGCAAAGCTGGCCTTAACCATGGCTTGGCAGTGATCGAAGTGACCGCGCACCGCGATATTGTGGATATTATCGCCCACCACGGTGGTCATCTGGCGGCGCTGCACCTCTGATACCCGCTGATAAGGGTGCAGAATAAAAATGTCGATATTGCTGCAACGCTTGCAGCCTTGGATCGCAGCCGAGCCGGTATCACCCGAGGTCGCGCCCATAATGACGACTTTCTGCTGGCGGCGCTCAAGCACGTAATCGAGCAAGCGACCCAGCATTTGCAGGGCAAAATCTTTAAAGGCCAAGGTCGGCCCTTGGAACAATTCCAGCACCCACTCGTTGCGATCTAACTGCACCAGCGGCGCAATCGCAGGATGGCGAAAATCGACATAGGTATCGTCAATGATCGCTTTGAGGTCATCATCAGGAATGCAGCCGCCGATAAAGGGCTGAATAATTTGAAACGCCAAATCGGTATACGACAAGGACGCCCACGACGCAATCTGCGTTTTACTGTACTTGGGCAAAGACTCGGGCACATACAAACCGCCGTCTGGCGCGAGGCCAGTGAGCAGAACGTCTTCAAAATTCAGGGCGGGCGCTTTGCCGCGGGTGCTGATGTATTTCACGTGCTTTTAGCTCTCAATGTTCGTTAAATTATAGTAGTTAAACGCTTGATGGGAGACGGGAGACGCAAAAGCCGCACTGGCGTTTCCCGTCTCCCCTGCCGCGTAAAGCGGCCTTAACCCGCCAATGACTCCACTCTTATCCGCGTCACTTCACCCACAATGCTTTCCAAACCTTCGATCTGGCTTACCGCAGCCGATAATTTGGCCTCGATGGTGCGATTGGTCAGGATAATCATGGGCACTAGATTGGCGTCATCTGCCGCTTCTTTTTGAATCAAGGCTTCAATACTGATACCACCGTCGCTGAGGATCTGAGCGACTTTAGACAGTACACCAGGCTTGTCCACTGCAGTCATGCGCAGATAGTAAGCCGTTTCTACGGCGTCGATGGGCAGTATTGGATGGGCGCTCAGTGATTCAGTTTTAAATGACAAATACGGTACGCGGTTGTTTTGCGACGAGCTTAAGGTACGCGCCACGTCGATAATGTCCGCTACGACCGCAGAAGCGGTCGGTTCGCCACCGGCGCCAGCGCCGTAATACAGGCTAGGGCCAACGGCATCTGACTGCACTAACACCGCGTTCATGACGCCATTTACATTGGCGATCAGCCGCTTTTCAGGAATCAGGGTCGGGTGAACCCGCAGCTCGATGCCTTCGGTAGTGTCACGGGCGATACCCAAGTGTTTGATGCGATAGCCAAGCTCTTCAGCATAGATCACGTCTTCTTGAGCAATACGGCTAATGCCCTCGGTGAAGACCTTGTCGAACTGCAATGGGATACCAAAGGCTAAAGAAGCAAGGATAACTAGCTTATGCGCGGCATCGATGCCCTCTACGTCAAACGTGGGATCCGCTTCGGCATAGCCCAGCTCCTGCGCCTCGGCCAGTACGTCGGCAAAGTCTCGGCCCTTTTCGCGCATTTCAGAAAGTATAAAGTTGCCCGTGCCGTTGATAATACCCGCCAGCCACTGAATTTTATTGCCCGCCAAGCCTTCACGCAGCGCCTTGATGATGGGAATTCCGCCGGCGACAGCCGCTTCAAAAGCAACAGTTACGCCCCTCTCTGCGGCAGCGGCGAAAATCTCATTGCCGTGCTCAGCGATCAGTGCCTTATTCGCGGTGACCACGTGTTTGCCATTGGCAATCGCTTTTAAGACGAGTTCTTTGGCCACAGTGGTGCCGCCAATCAACTCCACCAGAATGTCGATTTCGGGGTTTTCAGCCACGGCGAACACGTCGCGATTAATCGCCACGTCACCGGTGTCGCACTTGGGGTTGTCGCGACGCGAACCGATTTGCGCCACCACGATGTCGGCGCCAACTCGTGCAGAGATTTCTGCTGCATTGCGCTTCAATACCGCAAACGTACCGCTGCCCACGGTTCCTAAACCACATATTCCTACTTTGACCGAATCCACTATTGCTCCTTAAAAACATCAGGCAATATCTCGGGCGCTGAAAACCCGACAATACTGGGACTGGCACGGAAACTGTTAAATTCCAAGCCGAAAGGAGTGCATTTTAGTCAAGCTGGGCCGCTAAGGCTATGGTCTGGGGGGATTCAGGGCGTTTTATTCTCGCGCAATGCCGCTTTAACACGGCACTATCGCTTTCTGGCCGGACAAAAAACAAAGAGGCCGCATCTGCGGCCGCTGTACTCAAAGACTTAAATCGCGTAAATCTAGTCGTCAATACGCTCAATGATAATCGCTGGCGCCATACCGCCGGCAGCGCACATGGTCACCAGACCACGCTTAAGGCCGCGACGCTCCAATTCGTCCAACAATGTGCCGATCAAAATCGCGCCCGTTGCACCAATGGGGTGACCTAAGGCCATTGCGCCACCGTTTACATTGACTTTGTCACGGTCCAGCTTTAGATCGCGAATATACTTCTCGGCAACCACGGCAAAGGCTTCGTTGATTTCAAACAAGTCGATATCGTCAATAGTCAAACCGGCTTTTTTCAGCACTTTTAAGGTTGCTGGCACGGGTGCGTTAAGCATTAAAGTTGGCGAATCACCCATATTGGCCATGGCAACGATTTTAGCGCGAGGTTTTAAACTATGGGCTTTGGCGTATTCTGGAGAAGTCAACAACAGAGCCGCTGCGCCGTCTACCACACCGGACGAGTTACCACCGTGGTGAACGTGACTAATTGTTAGGTCGGGATACACCTTATTCACCAAACCAGCATAGGTGGTGCCAGCCTCGTCCAAGGGGTAATAGGCTAATTCGGCGAAGGCAGGTTTAAGCTGCGCTAAACCTTCTAGGGTAGTGCTTGGACGGGGAAATTCTTCTTTATCCAGCGCCAGAGTACCGTCTTCGCGATAGACTGGCACAAGGCTTTTATCAAAGTGACCGTTGGCAATTGCATGGGCGGCGCGCTGCTGACTGGTAAATGCTAATTTATCCAAGTCTTCGCGACTAATGCCTTCCAGCGTCGCAATTGCATCACCACACACACCTTGATGTGGCTGGGGATGACTTTCTCGCAAACGAGTATTACCGGCATCCATAAACGGTGACATGCCCTGACTATTCTCACCGTAGGTAGACATCATTTCGGTGCCACCCGCAATGACCACGTCTTCCATACCCGACATGATGCTGGCTGCGGCTAGGTTGACAACAGTGATACCAGAACCGCAGAAGCGGTCTAGTGTTACAGCGCTTGAACGAATATCGTAGCCTGCATCCAGCGCCGCCATACGACCTAAGTCACCACCCTGAGTACCGCGCTGGGCGCTCGTGCCCCAGATGATATCGTCAACATCGGCCGTGTTTAAATTATTGCGCTCAGCAATCGCTTTCAAAACAGTAGCGCCTAGTTGCTGGGGATGAATGCCAGCTAATGAGCCTTTACCCGCTTTACCAATGCCGCGAGGGGTACGGCAAGCGTCAATTATCCATGCTTCTTTCATTTTATGACCTCGTTTAAGCCCTGCAGGCAATTAACAACCTCTCCAGTTAGGCGCGCGCTTTTCCGCGAAAGCTGTGGCGCCTTCGATTGCATCTTTACTGCTAAACACCGGATCAACAATTTTAGCCTGATTAGGGAACATCTCGTCCTGTTGCCAATCTTGAGAGTCGATCACAACCTGCTTGCTCGCGATCACCGCCATTGGGCCGTTAGCCGCTATTGTGCGCGCAAACGCTTTAGCACCGTCAAGGGCGCTACCGGCTTCCACTACTTTATTAACCAGACCTAACTCATAGGCGCGCTGGGCAGTAATAAAATCGCCAGTGAGCGCCATTTCCATTGCAATGCGCGATGGAATTTGACGCGGCAAGCGCATCAAGCCGCCAGCGGCTGCGGCCAAACCGCGCTTAGCCTCGGGAATACCAAACTTGGCGTTATCGGCAACAACAACTAGGTCACAGCTAATGGCGATTTCAAAACCGCCGGCCAATGCAAAGCCTTCAACGGCCGCAATGAGCGGCTTCTTAGGACCTTGCTCACACAAACCAGCAAATCCACGCCCCTCTAGTACCGGCATTTCACCGGTCACAAACGCTTTTAAATCCATGCCGGCACAAAACGTGTTATCGGCGCCAGTAATGATTGCAGCGCGAATTGCGTCGTTGTTGTCGAGTTCCTCCATTGCCGCAGCAATGCCTTTGGCAACGGCGAGGTTGACGGCATTTTTCGCTTTAGGACGATTAATTGTAACAACCATTACGCCAGCTTCGACGCTTACTAATACTTCATCGCTCATTGAAAAATCTCCCAGAGAATAAATGTTAGGTTTCGCTGAGGGCGCTTAACGCCCCTTAAAAACAGGACTACGCTTTGCCAAGAACGCGGCAATTGCTTCGGCGGAATCCTCGCTGGCCAAGCAGACATTTTGCGCTTTGGCTTCGCAAGCCACCGTTTCATTAAATGATTGCGTAGCCGCGTTACGGAGCAGTGATTTTGTTTCGCGCAAGGCGATAGGTGCACGCACGGCAAGCAGCCTGGCCCACTCTTGCGCTGTTTCCAGCACTTTATCGGCGTCGGCTAACTTAGTCACCAAGCCCGCTTCTAGGCAACCCGCCGCGTCGAGCTTGCCGCCTTCTGCAAGCAACTGAAAGGTGCGTTGGTAACCCAAACGACGCAGCAAACTCCAGCTAGCACCGCCGTCTGGCACCAAACCAACATTGCTAAACGCCATAACCATGCCGGCATTATTTGCCATCACCGACAAATCGCAATGCACGGCGATCGCCGCGCCGATACCCGCCATAACACCGGGAATTGCGGCAATAACTGTTTGGTCCATGGTCTCAATTAAACGCAAAATTGGCCCGTACTCGTCCAGTATCTGGCGCTCTACAGTTTGCCCCGGCACAAGGCCTTCTGAAAGATCTGCACCAGAAGAGAAGCCCCGCCCCCTCGCTGCCAAAACCACAACCCGAATCGTTGGCATGGCGGCAACTTGGGTGAAACTGGCAAGTAATTCAGTACGCATCTGCCGATTAAAGGCATTCAGCGAATCCGGCCTATTAAGAAAAATAGTGGCAACATGGCCATCTACTGCAAGGTCTACCACTGGTTTGTCACTCATAGCCTGCATGTCCTCTGTCGGTATCAAAACCCCGCTGCGCGCAGCGCACAGGGTTACACGCTTAACTGAGTACTTAACGCGGCTGCATACGAATTGCACCATCCAAGCGAATAGCTTCACCATTCATGTATTCGTTTTCAGCAATCATCACTGATAGGTGGGCAATTTCATCCGGACGGCCAAGACGCCGTGGATTCACCACGCTATTTTCTAGCGACTTGTATGCTTCTTCTGGCAGAGTTTCAAACAAGGGCGTGTGGATCAAGCCTGGAACAATGGTGTTCACACGAATACCATAAGAGGCTAAGTCCCGCGCCATTGGCAATGTCATACCGACAACACCACCTTTAGAGGCGCTATAAGCCAACTGACCGACTTGCCCCTCGTAAGCGGCCACCGACGCTGTATTTATAATGACACCACGCGCATTCACACCGTCATATGGCTCGTTTTTAGCCATTTGCTCGGCAGCCAAGCGCGCGACGTTAAAAGTGCCAATCAAATTAACATTGATGACGTGTTTATAGGCGTCGAGTGGAAATGGCCCATTTTTACCCAAGGTTTTCACCGCATTACCAATACCCGCGTAGTTATTACAGATATGAATTGCGCCTAACTTGGCCATGACTTCAGCAATGGCTGTACTCACAGACTCTTCATCAGCGACGTTTACATTGTGAAAGCTCACATTATCGGCGCCCAATTCAGCAACAATGGCTTTGCCACGATCTGCGTTCATATCAAAAATAGCGACCTTGCCGCCTTTAGCCACATAGGCGCGCACGGTGGCTTCTCCTAAGCCTGATGCGCCACCAGTAACAATTGCAACTTTACCGTTAATGTCCATGAGTTTTCTCCTACTGTTATGAGTGTGGAAGGTTAAGGAATCAGCGCTTCTCAAAAATTGAGCGCGCTATAATTTCTTTCATGATTTCAGACGTTCCCGCCAAAATACGACTAATACGTGCATTGGCGTAAAGATTACAAATTTCATATTCTTGCATATAACCGGCGCCACCATGTAATTGAACACCTTCATCGACCATCCGCCCCTCTACCTCTGAGCAGTATAGCTTAGCCTTAGATGCCGAATCTGCCGTTAAACGACCTTCGTTATGCTGGCTTACGCACTGATCGACAAACGCCTGGGCAACATCGAGTTCAGTGCGCATGGCCGCCATTTTAAAACGAGTATTCTGCTGTTCCGACAGCGACTGCCCAAACACTTTGCGGTCTTCCACAAACACCTTGGTTAACTCAAAGGCACTCTGTGCGGCGGCCAGTGAGATACATGCCGTAATCAAGCGTTCTTCTGCCAAGCCCTGCATCAAGTGGTGCATACCCCGCCCCACCTCACCTAATACGTTTGCTTTGGGTATTTTAACGTCGGTGAAAAACAACTCAGCCGTATCCTGCGCTTTCAAGCCCAATTTATCTAAATTGCGGCCGCGCTCAAAGCCGTCCATGCCGGCTTCAACCAGAAACAAGGTCATTTCTCGGGGCTTTTCTGGATTGGTCTTGGCCGCCACGATTACTAGGTCGGCCAGAATGCCGTTTGAAATATAAACTTTAGAACCATTCAGCAACCAATGCTCGCCTTTATCCTCAGCGCGCGACTTCATACCCGCCAAATCACTGCCAGCATCAGGCTCGGTCATCGCAATAGCGAGAATACGCTCACCGCTAACGCAGTCAGGAATAAAGCGCTGCTGCTGCTCAGGATTACCAAAATGCTTTAAATACGGCGCAACCAAACGGCTATGGAGAGTGTGAAAAAGCCCAGCTTCGCCATAAAAACCATCTTCTTCAATCATGATCTGCTGATAGCGGAAATCATTGATATCGAGACCGCCAAACTCCTCAGCGGCCCACGTCAGCAAATAGCCCTGCTCACCCATTTTTTTAAATATCTCGCGGGGAACAATACCCGCCTTGCGCCACGCATCCCGAAAAGGCGTAACTTCCTTCTCTAGGAAGCGCCGGTATGCGTCGCGGAATTGATTCTGCTCTTCCGTAAAACAATCTCTTTGCATAGTGATCCCTGCGAATAAGCATTTTATTAAAGTGCATCGAGAAGCTCTGCCTGCAAGTCGGTAGAGATGATTGACACCCTAAAAATGTGCGGCTTATTCTGTGCTATAGCAGGCCAAGGGGACATGTCGCTAGAGAACAAAAAAAATGACATTTTCTTACACTGACGCGACAAAGCCTGCACATCCAGTCGCATAAATACCAAGACGTTTGTAGGGAAAAGAGGTGGCGGGAACTGGCTACGCCAGCCCGCCGGGGTACTACTTATGCTGCACTAGAAATAACAGGGTCTTGCTCGGCGGTGTCTTCACCTCCAAAGGCCTCTAATACCGCCGGAATAAATTTAGCAAATTCGCCGGTCATAATATTGAAATCCACATCGAACTGCTCAGCGGCGCTATCGGCACTGGTTTCGCCTAGTTTTTCCTGAACAAGGTCGCCAAAGCTCAAACGCTTGATCGTCAACTGGTCGTCAACAATAAAATCGATATCCCCTACCCAATGCAATGCCAGCTTATTAACGAACATACCCGCGTGAATGTGATTATTAATCTCAGTGGAGCAAAGGTTTTGATTTTTACAGCGAATCACTGCGCTTTCGTCGGCCTTGTCGCGCAATTCACATTCGCCACCCAGCTCAAAGCCCTTGGGAGCACTGCCATTGGTCAGCCACTCGGTCATGGCGTGCTGAGCAACATTTTTTGCCTTAATCGGAATAACCGGCAGACTACCCAGCGACTCGCGCAATAAAACCATTAATTCTTCCGCCTTATTATGTGAGCCCGCATCCACAATCAACAAACCCTCTTGGGGCGCAATATAGGCAAAAACACGATTCGAGCGTGTAAAGGCGCGGGGCAGCAGAGAAAAAATGATTTCTTCTTTTAGGTCTGTGCGCTCTTTACGGCCAGGCCTGCGGTCTTCTTGAGATTTAATTTCCTCGAGCTTGTCGGCCAACACGTCGTTAATGACCGCTGCGGGGAGAATTTTTTCCTGCTTTTTGGCGCAGACCATAATATAGCCATTAGCACTGTGCACATATTGGCTACCCTGACTGCCCAGCGGCATGGTCCAGCCGTAACTAGAGGGGTCTTGACTATTACAGGGTGAAAAGGCCATTTCGCCTAATTTTTGATCAACCTCATCTGCAGTGAGGGTAAATGGCTTGGTAAAACGGTATATAAGAAGATTTTTAAACCACATGTATCGCAATGCCTGTGTAACGATAAAAGAAAATGTTCGCCGTCATTGTAGTGCTTTATGGCAGGGGGAAAACCAAGAACACAACATTATTGGCAAATTTATACCTAGCACTGCCACCGGCTACTGCGCCGCGCTCGCCGCAAACTCCCCTGCCATCTTGGCGCAGACAGCTTTACTTAAATAGCTTACGCAGACGGCGGCAAGGCGAGCATCAGGCCGATTCTCGCACTGCCAAACATCACTATTGAAACTCTGACCATTCAGTTCACAGCGCCGCTCCGCCTCGTCAAGAAGCAGCTTTTGGCTTTGCGCCAACCACTTATCAATGTCTGCTTTCAATTTTAACTGCATCGACGCCGGCGCTTTCTCTTGGCCCCCAACACTATGGCGCTGCCACGTGATAATGCGCGCCCGACTTTGGCGCTGCCAGCTCTGCCATAACTCGCTCAAACCTGGCACTTGGCCATCCTGGGCAATGGCCTTGTTTTCACTTAAATCTGCTAACAACACCTCTTTTAGTGTCGCAAGCACATCTGCCGACACAATACTGCTGCCCAAAACCGCCGAAAAGTGCTTATTTAAGCGGGTCACTTGCCATTCATAGCGACCGTTGATGCGGTCATACAACTCGGCGCTCGGGAGTGTTTCCGCCTCAGCCCCCGACTGGCCAAAACGTACGTATTTTGGCCCCTCATCATCAACCTGAATACCAATACTAATCCGTGTGCCAAGCAGGTAACGCGCATAAAACCGCAGGTCGCCATAATGCAGTTGGCTTACATCACCGTGCCGCAGCCACTGCCCTTCGTACAGGGCATCAACACTAATCTCAATTTGACTAACCACGCCGTGGCGATAAAGCGTAAAGCGGTAAAAGGCGCCACTATTATCTAAGTCGGCGGCGGCAATCGCCAATACGGACGCCGGAAAATCCTCGCTCAAGGCATAAAACACCGCTTGATCACAATCGTAGGCATAGACGTTCAACAGCGCTTGCGGCGCCGTTAAATTAGGCATTATTTTGCAGTCACCCAAGATATCGACCTCGGTAAAACTAGCCGGCTCATAATAAAAATAATGAACCGGCTCTCCCACTATTTGAAAATTAAAATACTGGCGTTCAACAACATACTGTCTGCCCTCGCTGCTGGTCGTGGATATTTTCACTATGCCCCTAGGCACCCCAGCTTGATAACGAAGATCAACTTCAAACGGGCCGGATAAAGGGCGACGAATCTTGACAAACGCATGGTCTGCCCCGGCAGGGCTAATATCTCGGCGATATTGGGTATAAGTGTTTTCACCCACCATCGTCATACGTTGCGGCGCCTGAAAGGGGTGACACTCACTATAAGCGGCCGCCCAATGACTGACCTCAGCGCTGGCCAATACACGCTGCTCGGCATCAAGTATAGCGAAACCACCGGCAAATCCGAGTTCATTCTCCTCCGAATCTAAACTAAAATCGCCCGTTAGTAGCAGCTGCAGCCGCCCTCCGTGGGCATCTTGATAGAACTGCCGGAGCTCGCCCCGCAGCGGGAAGCCTGCCTCGTTAAATTTCCCACTAAAAACTGTATCAAGCTTATCGCCGTAGATCACGGTACCTTGCCTAAATAAGTCACCACGATATTCACCACTAAAAACCGGTGAGGGTTGGCCTTCGGCACTAAAACGACGCTGTTCAGCATGATGCGCGCAGCCACTTATACCAAACACAAGCAAACATCCCCATAGAATGCTGCTGAGTTGCTTAATCATTAACGTCCCCATCACCCAAAAGTGCGCCTGAATAGTCGGTTTTAGCGCTAAACCATCATAACTCAAGCAGTTTAATTTGATTTGACCCAGTTCCCAGCTTTACTTTACAGGGCTGACCATGACATCTTCAGCACCGCAAATTAACATGGGAATTCATTTCACGATGACAACAGCCTTAGTCAGTATTTTAGTCGCCGGAATCATCTGTCAGTGGTTGGCTTGGCGCTTTCGCCTCCCCGCTATTGTGCTGCTCGCCGCCTGTGGCTTGGTACTTGGGCCGATTAGCGGCTGGATTCAACCCGCTGTCGACTTTGGCACCGGCCTCACCGCCGTCACCTCGCTGTTTGTCGCAATCATTCTCTTCGAGGGCGGACTCAATCTTCAGTTCCATGAATTACGTGAAACAGCACAAGTAACCCGGCGCTTAACCTCTATTGGCGTTATTTTAGCGTGGGCAATCGGTATTGCCATGGCCCACTGGGTCGGTGGCCTGAGTTGGGCGGTATCAGCCTTACTTGGCGCCATATTGGTGGTTACCGGGCCAACCGTCATTATGCCCCTATTAAAACACGCCAAGCTCAACCGCCGCACGGCATCCTATTTGAAGTGGGAGGGCATTATCAATGACCCCATTGGCGTGCTGTTAGCGGTACTGGTTTACCAATACCTACTTTACTCAGGCGAAGGCCCTGCCCTGCAATCGATTCTCGCCAGTCTCGGCTTAGCCCTCGGAGTCTCAGTCGTGCTCGGCGGTGGCGTTGCCTATAGCTTGGGCCACGCATTTCGCCAGGGCTGGATTCCTGAATACCTAAAAGCGCCCTCGATCATCGCTGCAGTACTCGCGGTTTACGCCCTATCTGACCTCGCCCAACACGAATCAGGCTTACTGGCAACGACCTTAATGGGCGTGGTAATGGGCAATATGCGTCTGCGCAGCTTAGATGAAATGCGCCGCTTTAAAGAATACATCACCATTATTTTGGTCTCATTTTTGTTCGTGGTGCTCACCGCCTCCCTCACCATGGACTCAATACGCGCCATTCACTGGCAACTCATTGCCATGGTGCTTGGCTTTGTTTTTGTGGTTCGCCCCCTGGCCGTATTTCTTGCCACCATCCGCACCGACTGTAGCTGGCAGGATCGCGTGCTAATGGGGTGGATCGCCCCGCGCGGGGTTGTCGCCGCAGCGTCCGCTGGCGCTTTTGCACCAGCACTCATTGATGCCGGGTTCAGCGACGCCGAGTATCTGGTGCCGGCGGTGTTTATGCTTATTTTCACAACCATCATTGCCCACGGTTTTTCCCTTGGCCCCCTCACCAAACTATTGAAATTGGGATCGGCTGGCAAAGGCCGAATTCTCATCGTTGGCGCCTCACCGTGGACCGTTGAACTGGCTAGCGCCCTGAAAAAAATCAACCAAGATGTGGTTATTGCCGATACGGAATGGGGCCGACTGCAATCTGCCCGCCAACAGGGAATAGACACGTGGTTTGGCGAGGTGCTGTCTGATTTGGCCGAGGAAGCCATGGCCTTAGACAATATTTACACCGTGCTGGCCGCAACAGGCAACAACCATTACAACTCAATGGTATGTAACCACTTTGCGCCCCACCTTGGCCGCCACCGCGTGTTTCAGCCCTACGACAGCGGCTATGAACGGCACAATCGCGTGGTGTCCGAAACTCGACGTGGCATTACCGCCTTCTCTGCCAATATCTCTTTTGCCGAGTTGTGGACCCGAATGATTCGTGGCTGGGGTATCCGCAAAACGATTATTACCGAGACTTACACCGAAAAAGACTTTTTGGCCAAGCTACCTGAAGATGCCGTGCGGCTTGCCATTATCCCCGAAAGCGGCAAACTGGAATGGCTAAGCCAAAAACCCCGTAAACTGCAGCCCGGTGATACAGTTATCAGTTTTGTACCACCAGAGTCAAACGCCGAGGCCGTCGAGCCCGCCGTTTTAACTTAAGCTAATTACCTCAGCCAGCGCCATCACCTGGCTATTCAAGCGGCAAGCTCACAGCGCGTGCGCTGTGAGCTTGCCGCGACCAAAGACAGCTCGTATTTAGAAAGGAAGCCCTGTGTTTCTCGACCGGATTTCAAATAATCTTTTTAAACCCTTGGCATCAAAGAACGCTCGGCTCTACGGTATCGGGCTTCACGCCCTCTACAAACGACTAATTGAAAGCCAGGAAAGCGGAGACGAATGCACCCCCAAGGAAGCAAAAGACTGCATTCGGCGCGAACTGTTTAATCAGTCGCAAACCATAGAATGGCAAGACGAAGATGAGCTTATTGCCGATACCGACACAGACCTGGCCGGCCGAATTTACAATCGTCTCAGAGACACCGACTGGCTAATTGAAATGGACGAAATCGGCTATCGCCGAATTACCTCCTTTCCGCCCGACGCGGCCCAACTGCTCAATGCCCTGTCCAGCCTCGGCGAACAAGGCGAACTCGATCTCGGCAGCATCTGCTTAGGGGTTTATTCCAGCTTAAAGAATGTGCTGGAATCACCCCGCGAAAATGCGCACCTAATTAGTTTTGCCGCAAAAAGTGCAAAGACATTTTACGCAGAAGCTTCCGCATTATCGTTTACCACCCGCGAACTGGCCTACCGCATGCTTAATCAAAGCAAGAGTTCGGAGCAACTCGACACTTTCTTTAACATCTTCATCAACCAAGTTTTTACTCGCGACTACAAAACCCTGCACAGCAAGGACAACCCCTACCGCTTTCGCGGCCGAATACTAAGCCAGTCTGCCGAAATCGCCTTTGACAGCAGTGTATTAAACGAAGTCGTAAACGGAATTCTCAGCACCAGAAACGAAGCCAGCGCCGAATCAATACAAGATGAAGTGCGTGCTGAGCTGCAGGCCATCACCAGAGTATTCACCAATATCCCCACACTGATGGAAGGCATGGAGCGCTACCGCCGGTCTATGACTCGCCGCACCAGAGAAGCCATTCGCTACTCATATCGGTCCACGCCCGATATTGGTCGGCGCTTAGACGGCGTTATCGGAAAAATTGTTAGCTGCAGTGCAGAGCAATTTCCGGCGCCCCTTGTCGACGACACGTTCTTAGCGTCCCACCGGCTCTATGAACGACCAGGAAAAAAGGACAAAGCTGAAGCCACAGCCCTTTCTAGACCACCGCCACCACTTGAGCAAATCGCACGAGACCGGGCGTTCAAAGCCTATCTCCAGCGCCGTATGGACAACCCCGTTAGGCTCAAAAACTACTTAGAAAAAAACCTCGGTGACAACGCCAAAATAACGAGCTGCGATATGCAAATCGACAATCTTGACGACCTATTGGCCTACCTTGAAGTTAGAAAATTAATAGCGGGCTCCCAATCGAAAGGCGGCAATTACGCCGCATTAGCACAGCAATTTAATATTCAAATCAATCCCGGCCACATTACCGAAAACGAATATGTTATCGCCCCACAACTCGTAATCCAAAGGGTAGAAGGATGCTGAGAGAATTTGAAAAAATCGTCGACACCAATTCCAACGGCATCGACGCCGCAGCGCTTAAAGCTGTTGCCGCAAGACTGCGTGAACGGCAATTTATTTTCAAAGAAAGCCGCGCACTAGGACGTACTTATGACATTCTGGTCAGCCAGCAAGACTATTTCGAAGACCTCTTTGCCGCCTTTGGCGACGAGTTCTTTGTCGACAATCACTTTGGCTACTGCGGCATTATCCCCAAGGCCAACCGTCCCGGCCTCAATCAGCTGGAAACTATTTTTCTGCTGATTTTAGCCAAAATGCACGACATGGAATGCCGTAAAGCGCGCTCTGAAAATGGCCGCAGCCAACCTAGCGAAGCCATCTTGTTAGATGAATATTGCCTTGCTACCGGTCGAGCGAAGCCCAAGCCGCGCGACACTAAATCCGCATTAGACCGCCTAAGAAAAGCCGGTGTAATCGAACTTGGCAAAGTCAATGAACTGTCTGAAATGCAAGAAATCACTATCCTGCCGTCCATCATGCGCGTGGTTAGCGCCAATTACCTCACCGCACTAAGCGCCTTTACCGACAGCCCCGCAAGTGACGACGATCAAGACGAGGATAAATCAGAGACCGAAGCCGAGGACAGCCAATGAAAATAATCACCCACCGCCTCATGCGAATATCACTGGTTAACTGGTATCTTTTTGAAAGCGACGACCTTAATATCAATGGCGAATCGATCATGCTTACCGGTAGCAATGGCGCCGGAAAATCCACCATTCTCGACGCCATCCAAACCATCCTTGCCGGCGCCGACGAAAACAAGCTGATGTACAACGCAGCGTCTTCAGATGGGCGAGGTTCAGGCCGCTCAATTCGCTCATACGCCCTTGGCGAAGTTACCGAAGATAGCGGCAGCAACGAAAAATGCGAGCCCAGGCAAGTTGCCAACACCTATATAAGTCTGTGCTTCCAAAAGCCAAACGGCGCCTACTACAGTTTTGGCTGCGCATTCTATGCCCGACAAGATCGCAGCAGCATCGACAAATACCTATTTTTAATTGACGGCTACGCCCTCTCAGCAAGCGACTTTTTACAAGACCAATCGGTATTGCCCTTCAAAGACTTTCAGCAACGCTTAGCCAGTATGCCCGGCAAAGCCACCGTTAGCGCAACCTCAACCGAGTTTCGCGATCAGGCCTGCGTCATGATGTCGGCCATGGGCGCCCATGCGGCTATTTCGCCAGATGTGCTATTTCGCACTATCAGTCAGGGCTTGCGTTTTCAACCGCAAAAAAACGTGACCGAATTTATCCGCAATCACATTCTGCCGAGCAAAAATATCGATGTGGTTCGAATCGAAAACGATTACCGGCAATACCAAGACATTCTTAAGGACATCCAAAACGCCAAAGACCGTCTTGTTCGATTCAACGCTATTATCAAGCACTTTGACGCCTACAAAAGTCATTCTATAAAATCAGTGGCCTGTGAATGGGCATCGCGAGAAGCACAAGTTTGCAAGGCCGACTTACGTTTAGAGAGCCTAGAAGAACAGCGAGACACGACGCTCACCGAACAACGGCATGAAGATACGCAATACGCTGAATTAGAAGACAAGCTCACCAAGCTTGCGTCAACGCGCGACCAAGCACTGACAGACAAAAATGATTCCGACTTAGCGGCTAAGATCGCCCTTTATCGCGAGCGTCTTGATCGCGTCAACACCGACATCAAGCCGTTGACGACCGTCTTAAATGAATGTCGGCGCAGCTTGAGCGCGATAGAGGCAATCCCGCTAAGCAACGGCATTGACGCCGCTAATCGCACTGAACTCCAAACCGTAATTAACGACATTCAAGCCTGCACAGCCTTCGCCAAAGAAGACGTTTTTAATACGTGGCCCCAGAGTGAGGCAACGCTCAAGCACACCTTTGCTGCCGTCGAAAAGCTCGCTACACCTCTAACCAGCCTAGCCCAAAGGGTGAGCGATTTAGACCGTAAAAACAGCGAATATCAGAGTACAATCCAATACCTAACTGACGTTCACAAAACCCTTAAAGCGGGCCAAGCCAGTCTCAAACCACAAACCCAGGCCGTCATCCAGCTCCTCAAAACCCATGACATTCAGGCAAGCCCAGTGTGTGATATGGCAGAGATCAGTGACGGTGAATGGCAGGAGGGAGTCGAGCGCTTTTTAGGTGTTTGGAACCGCGAGGCCTTGTTGATCGTCAATCCCGACGGCGAACCCGTCGACACGCCGACACTTGAACGCGCTCTCGCTATTTACCGCCGGGAGAAAAACACCAACCCGCGTTTGCGCGCGGTAAAATTATTAAATCCAGGAAAAATTCGCGCCCCGAAAAACACCCCAAAAAACGGCACCGCCGCAGCCCTAATCGAGGCCGACAATGTCGTTGTACGCAATTATCTGCAAGGGCTATTATACGACGTTGAGCTGGTCAACACCGAGGCCGAATTGCGCCAGTGCCACCGAGGCATCACCAAAGATGGCATGACCGCCGCAAACGGCACCATCAGCGGCGGCAATACCATTGAGTTTATTTTGTTTGGCCAAGCCGCGCGCCAGTCGCAAGCTGAAAAGCTCCATCAAGATCTTGTTAATACCTTGCAAGAACACACTAAGGTCAAAGACCTGTTAGGCCCACTCAAAGACATCAGCAACGAGCTAAGCCGCCACAAAATCGAACTACTAAAACAGCAAGACCAGACAATCGCGAGCTTCACCACCCTTCAGCAGCTAAAAAAAGACGCCCAGCATTTTCAAGACTTAATAAAAGAACTGGAAGCCGACGACAGCTTTGCCGCACTTGAACGCCGCTTTATTGCAGCAGACAAGGCCTGCACAGAATATCGCAGTGCCATGGCGACAGCCCAGCAGCGGCGCGGCGAATTGCGCATGCAACTGCAGGAAATTGAGCGAAGTATCCCGCCATTAAAAGAGGAAATCGGCAAGGCGGCTACCGCCCGCGCCACCATTGAGTCACAGCCATTTTTTGACCAGCAGGCCTCCTCGGCGATGTTTGAACAATTGGCAGAAAAGTATAATGAAGACTTCGACACTATTCAGAATGACGCCTTCGCCAAGGCGAGAAATCAGGAGCGCAAGGCGACCGAAGCGAAAGAAAATGCCAACCTAGAACTCAGTGAACTTGTGCATCGTCACGACTTGGAAGACAAGACTGAGCTAGTCGCCCTACCACCGCTTGACGCACTCAGCCGCTGTAGGGAATACGCCGACGCCATTGAAAGATCTGAGATCGCCGTACACGAGCACATTGCGGCAGAAACCCGAGAGATGATGATTCAGCATTTCCGCAGCGAAATCGCCTCAAAGCTAAAAGACAATATGACCGGCTTGCAAGGCACCTTCGACACCTTAAACAGCGCACTCACCCACTTGCACTTTAACAATACCCGCTTCAAATTCACCTCCCAGCTCGTTGAGATTGACACCCTCAAAGACGTGTATGCTTACGTCACGTTACCCGACGAAAGCCATATTCCCGGCGGACTCTTTGACGACGCGCAAGATCACCCAGGCTTGATGATCATTGAGGAAGTCATTACCGATGGGCGCCTGCATGAGATTGCCGACTACCGCAATTTTTTTAGCTTTGACATCCAGACAATCGACACCGAAACCGGTGCCAAGCGCCGCTTCTCAGACCTATTGAAAACCGGATCAGGGGGCGAACAGCAATCGCCATTTTACGTGGCCTTAGGCGCGTCGTTTATGAACGCCTACAAGCTTCGCAAGCAAGGTGACAGTGGCGTTATTGGCGGCGCCTCTTTGGCTATTTTTGATGAAGCCATGTCAAAAATGGACAGCGTGAACACCGCCGCGGCTCTCCAGTTCTTTCAGAGTCTCGGCCTCCAGATTATTCTGGCCGCGCCACCTGAAGCCTCGGTAAAAATCGCCCCCCATATTGACCGCACCATCACGGTAATCAGAGCAAATTCTCAGGTCTTTCTGGATAATCACCGCCATACCGACGCAGCAAAACTGTTGCTGGAGAGTGACAATCCGATTATTCACCCGGAGCTGGCGAATACCTTTATGGCTGCCGTGGAGCAAGAATTTGGACGCTAAGGCCCTCGCCCATAGCCTCTTGCTGCAATGTCTGAAACGGCTAAACAAAACGAGTGCGCTGGTGTGCGAAGGCAAAATCAATATTACACCCAGAAGTCACAACGACTACCTCACGGCCTCAACCCCCGATCGGCTAGCCGCCCACGACTATTTAAATGCGCTTGCGAGGCAAGTTCCCCAGCTTCAGATTTGTTACCACGCCGAGGGCTTTGACGAAATACCAATACTCAAAAGTATCGTCATCGGCAATACCCGCGCCGTGCTAAAAGCCCTAAATATTGACGTCCTCGCGGAGGTCATTGAAGCTGACATACAGTTGCTGCAAACCCAGCTTCTAACCGCCCCGAGCTGGCTTCAAGACGCATTTCGCGAGCTTGCTGACACGTGGCGAAATAGCAAAAGCATTCATCGCTTTTCAAATAATCGCAAAGACGCCCTGCTTCTCGGCATTCGCTTTGCGAGCTGGCTAGCCGCGCAAGACAATTTGAATATCGATTTTCGAACCGCAAGTGTAAAGGCCTTCGGCGACTCTAAAATCTTAGAAAACAATCTCCCCGCTATCACCGACGTTTTAATATTGAGTGGCCGCCACGATCTAAGTATCGCGTACAGCCACGTTGAGATCTTGGCCGAATGGGGCGTCAGCAAATTTTCCCCGCTGTTGCGCATCCGTGGCAAGTGCCGTCTAGAGCTACGCAATTCAGCAATTTCTACACTGGGCGCCACGCCCTATATTGCCATGCCGCTTGAACAATTGACGGCTATATCCCTTGCCAGCCCTAGTCCTTATATTTTGTTGATTGAAAACTTAAGCAGTTTTGAACGCTATTGCCGAGAAATCGACGACGACGGCGTAATCATTTACACCTCTGGCTTCCCGCCAAGGCAATGGATCGCACCAGTGCAGCGCCTTATTGCAGGCGTTCAGTGCCCAGTATACCACTGGGGCGACATAGATCTTGGCGGCTACCAAATACTCGCCCACCTAGATCGCCAGCTTGACGGAAAGGTGATTCCCTTTCGTATGTTTAACGAGCCAGCATCAAATGAAAATAGAATAGATTTAAAGGCACTCACCGATACCATAGCGGCGGCAAGCAATCCGCATATCAGCCACCTTCACAAGCTGATTAGCGAAGCGCTCAAGCAAAACAAGGTCGTCTGCGGCGTCGAGCAGGAATCTCTTGACCCCGTGTCACCCTTACACTTTGCATGACAAACCATAAACCCGCATCGACATTTTCAATCATTAACGGTAAAACAAGTTACATCTAGCCAACCTACGCATAATATAAATACTAGGAGCTCGTTATGAAATCACTTCGCACCCC
>NZ_JBFHDY010000034.1:0-30368 GCF_041584495.1 Zhongshania sp. | reverse complement strand
CTGGAAGGCCGCTGAGGCCAGCAATCTGGCGCAGTCGGTTAGACTGCGGTCAGTGCCTTCGGCCTTGCGGTATAACCACAGCAACACATACGCAATGATCGCGATGTAAATCTGGGTTTTGACCGCATTTTCACTGCGCCCAAGGAATCGCTTAATCTTTAAGTTTTGTTTCAACCACTTAAAGAACAGCTCTATTTGCCAACGCCGCTTATAGAGCGCAGCTATTTCCTCTGCAGTTCGCGCAAAGTCATTCGTCAGCAACACGAGCAATGATTTTCGCGTCCGGCTCACCTCAAAACCAATTCTTCGCCTATTTGCTCTAGGCTTATTTTCGCTAACATCTGGGCTAAGCTTTGCTCGGTGCGCTGGCAGTACCACTGCCCGTCAACCCAGCTGTAGTGAAATCCACCTGACCGTGCTGCCAGCCACAATTCGCGGCTGGCGCTTTGGCGGCTAAAGATCATCGCGCTGCCATCCGGTGCTTTTAGGGTGAGTACACCGCCGCTAATTTCGCAGTCTACGTCAGCCTCTAGTTCATCGACGGCGTCTTCGATAGCAACATACAGTTCGTCGATATTGTCGTTAAACTCTACTTCATTCATATTGGGCTTGGTTTCCTGATCGCGGCTGGTTCGCGGCAGTATACTAAGCTCGGCCAGCTTATGACCACAGTCGACCAGCCCGCTGGTGTGTTATTCATTCACTCCCTAGGTATAATGCGCGCCTCAGTCAATTTTGAGGATGACACCGTGGCCGCTTTTCGTATTGCAGTGCTTTGCCTTGGCTTTTTAATTGCCGCCTGCGGGCAAACAGGGCCGCTGGTACTACCTGAAAAAAATGACGCCCCAACCAATGCCCGCGCGCAGTCTAAGTAGAGAACGCTTTCATGACGCCTTTTCAGTATATTCACGGCGAGCTTCACGCCGAGTCCGTTGCCCTCAGCAGTATTGCTCAGCAGTTCGGCAGCCCTTGCTATGTGTATTCTCGCGCGTATTTAGAGCAACGCTTTACTGAGTACACCGCGGCATTGGCAGGCCAAGATCACTTGGTCTGTTACGCAGTTAAAGCCAACTCCAATATTGCGGTACTTAATGTCTTGGCCCGTCTGGGCGCAGGTTTTGATATTGTTTCTGTTGGTGAGCTGGAGCGAGTTCTGGCGGCGGGTGGTAAAGCCGAGCGTATTGTTTTTTCTGGTGTGGGCAAGACCGCTGCTGAAATGCGCCGTGCCTTAGAAGTGGGTATTCACTGCTTTAATGTGGAATCAGAAGCTGAGTTGGAGCGTCTTAACCAGGTTGCCACGGATATGGGTGTTAGCGCCCCTATTTCCATTCGGGTAAACCCCGATGTGGATGCCAAAACCCACCCCTATATTTCGACCGGCCTGAAAGACAATAAGTTTGGCATTGATATCGCGCGGGCCCCCGAGGTTTATCGCCGCGCCGCGCGTCTGAGCAATATCACCATCAAAGGGGTGGACTGCCATATCGGCTCACAGCTGATCGATACCAGCCCATTCCTTGACGCCCTCGACCGCGTGCTCAGCCTGGTCGACACCCTGGCGGCGATGGATATCACCATCTCCCACCTCGATTTAGGCGGTGGTCTGGGGGTTCGCTATCGCGATGAAGTCGCACCGCTTACTGGCGAGTATATCGCTGCGATACGTGCCCGTTTGGGCGAGCGCAAAGTAACCTTGATGTTTGAACCCGGGCGTTCGATAACCGCCAATGCGGGTGTGTTGCTGACCACGGTTGAATATTTAAAGTTAAATGAGCATAAAAATTTCGCGATTATCGACGCCGCCATGAACGACATGATCCGGCCCGCTTTGTACGAGGCATGGATGGAGTTATTGGCGGTAAAACCCCGCAATGAGGGCGTTTTACGCACATACGACTTTGTTGGGCCAGTCTGCGAAACCGGTGACTTTCTTGCCAAAGAGCGTGAATTACGTATTGCCGAAGGCGATTTGCTCGCGCTGGCGTCTAGCGGTGCCTATGGATTTACCATGAGTTCCAATTACAATAGCCGAGGACGCGCGGCGGAAGTGATGGTAGACGGCGATCAATGTCACCTTATTCGCGCCCGCGAAACTGTCACCGACCTGATGCGTGGTGAAGCTGTGTTGCCCTGAGGGGCCACGATCCGATAGCCGCACTGCGGCTGCATTGGACGCCTCCTCGTACTTAGCAACCCGCCCGCATCGTTAACCGCGCCACCGGTGAGGCGCACCACAGGGTTTTGCGATGCAGTTACGTTTTACCAAAATGCATGGCCTGGGTAATGATTTTGTCGTTATCGATCTCATCACCCAGCGCTTTAAGCTCAAGCCGCACCATATTCGTAAAATTGCCGACCGGCATTTTGGGATTGGTTGCGACCAAGTTCTTGCGGTGGAAATCCCCACCCAGCCCGACGTCGATTTTCGCTATCGTATCTACAATGCCGAAGGCAGTGAAGTTGAGCAGTGCGGCAATGGCGCGCGCTGTTTTGCCCGCTATATCCGCGACAAACGCCTTACCGGCAAAGAGCGAATTAAGGTAGAGACCCTCGCTGGAATCATCGAGCTTGAGGTAACCGAAAACCGCCATGTGCGCGTTGATATGGGCGCCCCGGTGCTCGACCCCAAACGCATCCCCTTTACAGCAGAAAGCCAAGCGGCGGACTACCTCTTGGCAATAAATGGGGTGGAATGGCGGGTTGGCGCGGTTTCCATGGGCAATCCCCACGTCATTCTACCCGTTGATGATGTCGACACCGCGCCGGTGGCCGACGTCGGTCCTATTGCCGAGCAACATTCGCGCTTCCCGCAGCGGGTCAACGTCGGCTTTATGCAAATTGTCGGTCGCGACACCATTAAGCTGAGGGTGTTTGAGCGCGGCGTGGGTGAAACCCTCGCCTGCGGTACCGGTGCCTGCGCCGCCGTGGTTAGCGGTATTGTGCAAGGCAAGCTAAACCCCGAAGTGACCGTGCACCTGCCCGGTGGTAGTTTGAGTATAGAGTGGCAAGGCGCGGGCCAGCCCGTTATCATGACCGGCCCCGCCACGACCGTTTTCGAAGGCCAGATACAAATATAGGATCGCCTGTGGACAGTGCACCCCCCCAAAAAGATGGTCTACCCAGCGAGAGTGAAGTTGCCCGCTATTTACGCAACCACCCCGGCTTCTTTCTCAACAACGAAGACATTTTGTCTGAATTAAAGCTGACCCACCAAACCGGTAAAGTCGTTAACTTGGCCGAACGTCAGGTTGAGATTCTGCGCGAACGCAATATGGACATGCGCAGCCGTCTCAGTAAATTGCTCGACAATGCGACCCGCAACGACCAGTTATTTGAGCGCAGTAAAAATCTTATTTTGACCTTAATTGAGTCAAAGCGCGCCGAAGAGCTAAGCAACAACCTCTGCCGCAACTTAGTTAGCGACTTCGAAGGCATCGACTACGCCAGCTTGATCTTATTTGCCGACCCCAATCGGGTTGGCGGCAGTGTACTTCGCGTCGTTAGCCCCGAGCAGGCGCAGCAACAAATTGGCAGCTTACTGCGGGGTAAAAAGGCAATTTGCGGGGTACTCCGCCCCGAAGAACTGAGTTTTTTGTTTGGCCAGCATGCCGACCACATTGGCTCAGCCGCCTTAATGCCAGTGCAGGCCGGCAACATCGACGGCGTGATTGCGATTGCCAGCAAAAACCCCCAGCATTTTAAATCCAGCATGGGCACGCTGTTTCTAGAATTCATTGCCGAGGTAGTGAATCGTTGCCTGCCTAAACTGATGAAGGGGCCGTTTCTATAAAGAGATGCTAAGGCATTCGCTCGCTACGCTCACATGGTTTCCTGACTGCGCAAGGATGACGAGGTGAACTCATCCCGTCACTCTCGAGCACGGTTGGCGGCAGAACACGCCACACTAAATCAACCGTTACGCCTGCGAAGGCAGGCGTCCATCTCACTATGAAGCTGGTATTGCTCAGAGCGCATACGAATTAAAGTGCGAGAAACGGTTTTAGCGCCTCACTCAACCCACCGACGGCGGTGTGGTATTCGCCACCCACTCCCACCACTGGTGCTCGCCTTCCGGCTTGTCCGTATCTTGGCAGCGATGCACATCCCACGTTACTAGGTAATCTGGGTTGCTAAGTGCTTCGCCGTCGCCAGTTTTGTAATTACCCGCGGGGGCAATAAACCAAGGCGCGGTTGAGGAGGGAATAGTGAATTCTTGTTCATCACTCTGGCGCAGGGTAATGCCGTCTTTGGCGGTTACCCGCACCACAGTGCCAGCCAGCATGCGCTGCTGCAGGGTGTCGCCATTGATATCGTAATAGCTGATGCCGACCAGCGCGCGTTTGTTGAGCAGAGTGGCGAGTTCGGCGTTTAAAATATCAGACATAAATGGCGTTGCCCTTGCAGTTTCTGTCGCTTAGCGGGATAGGTGGTTTAGAACAATACGCGGCAGCGAATAGTACCTTTCACGTCTAGCAATTTCTCTACCGCAAACTCGCTAGAGGCTTCATCTATATCGATAACCACGTAACCAATTTTTTCGCTGGTTTGCAGATACTGGCTGGCGATATTGATGTTGTTTTCAGAGAAAATCTGGTTAATTGCGCTGAGTATGCCGGGCACATTGTGGTGAATGTGCAGAATGCGATGCTTGCCGGGGTGAGCTGGTAACGCCACTTCAGGGAAGTTAACTGATGAGGTGCTGGTGCCGTTGTCTGAGTATTTTACCAGCTTATCGGCGACTTCCATGCCGATATTCAGCTGCGCTTCAACGGTAGAACCGCCAACATGGGGTGTTAAAAACACATTGTCGAATTCGCGCAGTGGTGAGATGAACTCGTCGTTATTGCTGCGTGGCTCTTCGGGGAATACATCAATGGCGGCGCCAGCGAGCTTGTTGTCACCCAAGGCGTTCACCAGTGCGTCGATGTCGACGACGGTACCGCGAGCGGCGTTGATTAAAATCGCGCCAGTTTTCATTTGGGCAAACTGATCTGCGCCCATCATCATCTGGGTCGATACGGTTTCTGGCACGTGCAGGGTGACAATGTCAGAGGTCGCTAATAGTTCGCCCATGCTAACTTGGCTGGCGTTGCCCAGTGGCAGCTTATTAACCACGTCGGTAAAGCACACTTCCATGCCCAAGCTTTCGGCGATAACCGACAGCTGCATACCAATTGAGCCGTAGCCGATAATACCAAGGCGCTTGCCGCGGATTTCGTAGGAGCCAACCGCAGTTTTCATCCACTTACCGCGATGGGCCGCGGCGTTTTTCTCGGCTAGGCCACGCATTAACAGAATCGCTTCGGCAATCACCAGTTCGGCAACTGAGCGAGTGTTGGAGAAGGGGGCATTGAATACTGCAATACCACGCTCGGTAGCGGCTTGCAGGTCAACCTGGTTGGTGCCGATGCAAAAACAACCTACGGCAATCAGCTTTTTCGCTTGATCTAACACTTCAGCGGTGAGCTGGGTGCGCGAGCGAATGCCAACAAAATGGGCGTCAGCAATTTTTTGCTTTAGCTCTTCGTCGGGCAGGGCCTTTTGGTAGTAGTCGATATTGGTATAGCCGGCCGCGTGTAGGGCATCGACAGCGGACTGGTGAAGCCCTTCCAATAGCAGGAATTTGATTTTGGCTTTGTCGAGGGATGTTTTTGCCATGAATTTGCTAGCCCCACTCTGAGGTAAAGTGAAAGCGCAGTATGTTATCATATTCCACTTTCCCAAGTGCGATTCTGAGAGGCATTTTTACCATGTCGGCGAGCCAAATACCGTCCTCTGCTAGCGTAATTAAAGACTTACAAGCCATTGTGGGCGAGGACAAGGTCCGCAGCGATGCTGAAATCCTGCTCAGCCACGGTCGCGACTGGACTAAAGTCCACACTCCAGCGCCCTTGGCGGTGGTTTTCCCCCGCACGGTGGCGGAGGTGCAGGCCATTGTTAAACTGGCTAATACCCTAGAGTTTGCCATTGTGCCCTCGGGCGGCCGCACTGGCCTGAGTGGTGGCGCCGTTGCCGCTAACGGCGAAGTGGTGGTGTCCTTTGACTATATGAGCCATATTAGCGATTTCGATCCCATAGATCGCACCGTGGTTTGTCAGGCTGGCGTGATCACCGAGCAGTTACAGGACTTCGCAGAAGATCGCGGCCTGTTTTACCCAGTAGACTTCGCCTCGGCGGGTTCTTCGCAGATTGGCGGCAATATCGCGACCAATGCCGGCGGCATTAAGGTGATTCGTTACGGCATGACCCGCGACTGGGTAGCGGGTTTGAAAGTAGTGACCGGCAATGGCGATTTGTTGGAATTGAATCGCGGTCTGCTTAAAAACAATGCTGGCTACGACCTTCGGCAACTCTTTATTGGCGCAGAGGGCACCTTGGGGCTGATTGTGGAGGCCACCATGCAGCTGACCCGCCAGCCCAAAAATCTCACTGCCTTTGTGTTGGGAGTCGAAGATTTTAACGGCATTATGAATTTGTTTAATCGCTTTCAGGCCGAGATGGATCTGACCGCCTTTGAGTTCTTCTCCGAGCAAGCCCTGCAAAAAGTGGTCGCCCACAGCAAAGTGCCGCGGCCCTTTGAGTCGGTCTGCCCGTATTACGCGCTGCTGGAATTCGAGTGCCTTAACGATGAGGTTGAGGCGCAGGCTATGGCCCTGTTTGAAACCTGCGTGGAAGAGGGCTGGGTTAGCGACGGGGTGATGAGCCAAAGCATAGAGCAGCTTAAAAATTTGTGGCGCCTGCGCGAGGACATTTCCGAGACCATTTCGAAGTGGACGCCCTATAAAAACGATATTTCCACCGTGATTTCAAAGGTGCCGGATTTCCTTGAGGCCGTCGAGAAGCTGGTAACCGCGCAGTACCCCGATTTTGAAATTATTTGGTTCGGCCATATCGGCGACGGTAATCTGCACCTGAATATCCTCAAGCCCGATGATTTGGATAAAGAAACTTTCTTTGCTCAGTGCGCGAAGGTCAGTGTTGGGGTGTTTGAAATTGTCGAGAAATTTGGCGGCAGCGTGTCGGCGGAGCACGGAGTGGGCTTGTTGAAAAAAGATTATTTGACTTACTCGCGCTCAGAGACAGAAATTGCCTTAATGCGTCAAGTGAGGCAGATATTCGACCCGAAAGGCTTGATGAACCCTGGCAAAATATTCGATTAAGGCGGAGCGGCCCCAATGAATTTGTATCGTCACCACTTTACCGACGGCAGTGGATTTGCCTCAGCGCCGGGCAAGCAAGTCTGTGTTGGTCGCAACTATGCCGAGCACGCTAAAGAGCTGGGTAACGGGATCCCTGACACGCCGCTGCTGTTCATGAAACCCGCCACCGCCATGGTGGCAATGGCTGAACCCTTGGAATTACCCGCTGGCGATGGCAGCTGCCATCACGAGCTGGAATTAGCTTTGCTCATTGCTCAGCCTTTGAGCAAGGCCGCGCCCAGTGAGTGCCGCGCTGCGATTGCGGGCATTGGCTTGGCTCTGGATCTCACCCTACGGGATTTGCAGAGCGAATTAAAAAAGAAAGGCCAGCCATGGGAGCGTGCCAAAGCCTTCGACGGCGCCAGTCCGCTGTCGGCCTTTATTCCCTTGGATCCCAATTTAGATTTTGCCTCGCTCAAACTGCGCCTGACACGCAATGGCGACGTGCAACAGCAAGGCAGTTGCGCCGATATGCTGTTTTCAGTCGAAACCCTGCTCAGCGAAATTAGTCACAACTTTAGCCTAATGCCCGGCGATGTCGTGCTAACCGGCACCCCAGCGGGGGTCGGGCCGCTGTATAGCGGTGATCATTTGCTGTGTGAGTTGGAAGGCTTGCTGAAGGTGGAGACGGTAGTTCTTTAGCGGGAGACGCTTGACGGGAGATGGTAAACGCTAAGATAAAAGCAGTACGCTGCCTTTGCGTTTTCCGTCTCCCGTCCAGCATTAAGCGGTAAGGGTTTTCACGCCTTCTGCCGTTCCCAGCAACAACACATCCGCAGGCCGACAGGCAAACAAACCATTCGTTACCACGCCGGTAATATTATTGATCTGCTCTTCGGTTTTTTGCGGGGTGGCAATCATAAAATCGTATACATCTAATATGATATTGCCATTGTCGGTGACGACGCCTTCGCGATAGACCGGATTGCCGCCGAGTTTAACCAGTTCTCGCGCTACATAGCTGCGCGCCATGGGTATGACTTCTACCGGCAGCGGGAAGGCGCCGAGGCGGTCGACCAGCTTGCTGCCGTCGGCAATGCAAATGAACTGCTTGCTGGCCGCGGCGACGATTTTTTCGCGGGTCAGCGCAGCGCCGCCGCCCTTAATGAGCTCTAGGCGTTCATTCGCTTCATCGGCGCCGTCGACATAAACCGCAATAGTGCCGCAGCTATTTAATTCCAGTACTTCAATGCCGTGCTTGCGCAGACGCTGAGCTGAGGCTTCGGAGCTGGCAACGGTGCCCTTGAGTTCATTTTTGAAATCAGCAAGCAGGTCGATAAAGAAATTGGCGGTAGAGCCGGTGCCAACACCGATGATTTCGCCATCTAGAATAGCGGGCTTGATGTGGTCGATCGCGGCTTGAGCTACCGCGAGTTTTAGCTCATCTTGTGTCATGGTTGGCCCTTGTTGTGGCGTTGCTGCGAGAGATCCTGAGTCCGTGATTATAAAATTTGCAGCGGTTAATTGCGAGGTGGATTTCAGGTGGGTAATTTCGATGGTTACTATAAAGCTGGATTACTTGGGCTGGGTGGATGGCGGCTAATGCTGCGCTTTGGCTTGAGACACGGTAGACTTGCCCGCTGGAATTTTAGCGTTGCAGCCACGGCTGGCGTGTTAATGGAGACTGCGTAAAGCGATGCCCCAAAGCTATATAAAGAAAATTCTCAAAGCCCGTGTCTACGACGTGGCCATTGAATCGCCCGTGGATGAAATGCCGCTGCTGAGCAAGCGCTTGGCCAATAATGTATTGCTTAAGCGCGAAGATTTACAGCCAGTATTCTCTTTTAAATTGCGCGGCGCCTATAACAAAATGATTAGCCTCAGCGAGGAGGATCGCCGCAAGGGCGTGGTGGCCGCCTCGGCGGGTAATCACGCACAGGGTTTGGCTTTGGCGGCGCTTAAGCTTGGCGTAAAAGCCACTATCGTTATGCCCAAAACCACACCGCAAATAAAAGTGGATGCGGTGCGTTCCCGCGGCGGCAAAGTGGTTTTACATGGAGATACCTTTGATGAGGCGTCAATCTTAGCGAAAAAGCTGGTTGAAGAAAAAGGCATGGTTTACGTCCATCCCTACGATGACCCAGAAGTCATTGCTGGCCAGGGCACGGTGGGCATGGAAATTTTGCGTCAGGTAACGGGTCCTTTAGATGTGGTGTTTGTGCCCGTTGGCGGCGGTGGCTTGGCGGCTGGTGTGGCGGCGTATATCAAATATGTGCGCCCCGAAGTCAAGGTGATTGCCGTTGAACCTGAAGATGCCGCCTGTTTAAAGCTGGCCATGGAAAAAGGTCGACGGGCGATATTGCCCGAGGTCGGTATATTTGCCGATGGCGTGGCGGTGGCGCAAATCGGCAAGGAAACCTTTCGGGTATTGCGGAAAACCGTCGATGCTTGCATGACCGCAACGACCGATGAGATTTGTGCGGCAATAAAAGATATTTTTGACGACACACGCTCTATAGCCGAGCCTGCCGGCGCATTGGCACTGGCGGGTTTGAAGAAATACGTTGAAGAGAATGACTGCAGCGGTAAGACGTTGCTGGCTATCGACAGCGGCGCTAATACCAATTTTGATCGGCTACGCTATATTGCCGAGCGCACCGAGATTGGCGAGCAGCGCGAAGCTATTCTCAGTGTCACCATTCCTGAGCGGGCGGGCAGCTTTAAGAAATTCTGCGCGGCATTAGGGCGACGCAACATCACTGAATTTAATTACCGCTATAGCGATGATTGCGATGCTCAAATTTTTGTCGGGGTGTCGGTGGCGGCGGGTGGTGGCGATCGCAATGAACTCGTGGCGGCGCTGCAGCAGTTAGATTATCCGGTGGCAGATTTCACCGATAACGAAATGGCCAAGCTTCATATTCGTCATATGGTGGGTGGTCATCGCCCAGCTGCGGTTGAAAATGAGTTGCTGTACCGTTTTGAATTTCCGGAGCGGCCCGGTGCATTGATGAATTTTCTGACCAAGCTGGGTAATCGCTGGAATATCTCGCTATTTCACTATCGCAACCACGGAGCAGCCTATGGTCGGGTGTTGGTCGGTTTGCAGGCGATAAAGGCGGAGCGCAAGGAAATAGAGGCTTTTCTCGATCAGTTGGCGTATCCCTATAATGAAGAAAGCGACAATCCAGCGTATAAATTGTTTTTGAGCTGAAGCGCGTGTTACTAGACGTTACCCCGGCTGCGTTTAGGAATGATCACCGCGCGGTCGGTAATAATCATGTCTAAGCCGATATCCCAGTCGTCTACTGGCAGCGCCGAGACCTCTTGGCAGTGATGAGCGATGCCAATCAATAATGGCTTTTGCTGCGCGCTACGTTTTTTAAAGGCAAAACAGCGGTCGTAAAAGCCACCCCCCATACCTAGTCGCCCGCCGTTTTTGTCAAAACCCGCCAACGGAAGCAAGACAAGGTCTAATTGCGCCGGCGCAATAGCGCAATAGCGCTGGCCGGCGGGTTCGCTAATCCCAAAGCGATTTTGACGCAGGGTTTGTTGGGGGTGGTAGCGCTGAAAGCTCATACGTTTTTGGCTTGCGCCACCGAAATAAATGCGTGGCAAATAACAGCGTTTTCTCTGTAGGCCCGCGTGGCGCAACAGATAGTCTGGCGAGATTTCGCCATCACTGGCCATGTAAGCGGCAATGTGACTGGCGCGTCGGTAGGCGCTGAGTTTGATGACGCGCCGCATTAATTGCTGGGCAGCTAAGTGTTGCTGGTCGGGCATAATTTGCCGACGTCGTGCTCTGAGGTTTTGGCGTAGCTGGTTTTTAAGCGCTGAGTTCATGAAGCCATTATAGCGTCAGAAGGTCTAGTCTTGATAAGTATTTATGACTGAGTGAATGCGAGGAGTGTCGTAAAAGCCCCAAGATACCGCTGGCCGCGTGGCCCTTGAACCCAGCGGTTCAAGGTGGAGCACTCCGCGAGATCGTTAGGCTTTCCGACAAGCGGACATGCACACAGATCTCGGCTAAAGCGCTCCGGGTATAAAAGCATCGGCTCAGGGGTCTAGGCGGCCTAGCAAATATCCCAGGGTGGTGACCAGTATACCGCCAGCGTTGGCCCAATAACAGGCCGGGGGAGTAGGGGATTTAACTAATATCCATTTGGCGGCAGCGATGAAGGGTTTCTTCCGCCTTGTCGTTAATGCGTTTCACTGCAGCGGTTTCGGCCTCGCTAGGCGCTGCATGCTTTTTATTTTGCAGCATTTCATAGCTGATATTCAGCGCCGCCATGACCGCGATGCGCTCTAGGCCAATAACCTTGCCAGAGGTACGAATGCCGCGCATTTGCTTGTCTAAATACTGCCCGGCCTGCATAAGTGCGCCCTGTTCTTCTAGTGGGCAAGCAACTTGGTATTCTTTGTCGAGAATTTTTATGACGACGGTTGGGGTGCTCACGATTCTTTCTCCAGTGCACGTAGTCGCTGAATCATAGATTCAATCTTGGTGCGGGCAATATCGGTTTTTTCGATCAGTTGTTCGCGCTCGGTACGCCAGTGCCTAGCGTCGGCTTTAAGAACGCGATTTTCCTTGTCTAATTGTTCACACAACTGGACAAGCTCATCCACTTTTCGTTCCACAAGTTGCAGCTGTCGCTCATCCATATTTAGATCGCGTCCGTACCCAGAAAAAGATCAGATTATAGTAGAGTGTGGCTCGTATGTCGGTCAATGCAATTAAGCGGTGCCGTAATTGCGTCTACTTAGCGATAAATCTTTATTATTCATCTCGCTAGGTATTCGATTTTAGTCCTGTGCAGCGCTACCATTGCGGGCTTACCCGTATTAATGGACGTTTATCATGGCCGCCAGTTTAGAACACGACGATCTCGCGAATCTTTTTCTCAGTCTCGGTGCATTACAGCCACCCGCTGAGCTGCACGGTTATGCCGCAGGCTTTATTTCGGTAGGTGGTCGCTTAGAGCAGGATGGTTGGTTGCAGCACTGTGTAGACCTACTGGACTGCGAGGCGCCAAACCCAGAGCAAAGTGATGCTCTCTATACCGTGTATTGTACGGCGCTGCTAGGCTTGGAGTCTGGTGAAATGGATTTAGAATTACTGCTGCCTGACGATGAGTTTGACCTGGATCAGCGTATTGCCAGTCTCGGCCAATGGTGTCAGGGCTATTTAACCGGCTTCGCCATGGCGGGTAAGCAAAAAGTTGATGGCGACAAAAGCTACTCCGAAGAGCTGACCGAGGCGATTAGTGATATCGCCGCGATTGCTCAGGTTTCGGCTGATGAAGGCGATGACGAAGAGGGCGAACAGGATTATTTCGCCGTCAGCGAATATGTGCGTATCGCTGCCATGACTATCTTTGCCGAGTTTAATGCCCTGTCGCCAAATTACGGCGATGAGGATGGCAGCGGTCGATTGCACTGAAGTTGAACGGCTAATTGTTACGCTTGCCCTGTGATAAGCTCAATGCTGAGTTTTGCACTTAAGCCGAGCGCAGACCTAGCGCGATTTTAGCGATCTATATTGCGAACAATGGGATAAACATGAGCATAAGCAAGCAGGAATTTGCCCGTCGCCGTAAAAACCTAATGGCTTTGATGGAGCCTGGCAGCATCGCCGTTATTCCGGCGGCTAAGATGGTGAGCCGCAATAGCGATACTGAATACCCCTTTCGTCAAGACAGTGATTTTTATTATCTCAGCGGCTTTGACGAGCCAGACGCAGTGCTGGTGCTTTTGCCCGGCCGCGCCAACGGCGAAGTGGTGTTGTTTTGCCAGGATCGGGATCCGGCCATGGAGTTGTGGACCGGTTATCGCGCTGGGCCAGACGGTGCCTGCGCAAACTACGGCGCCGATGATGCGTTTCCTATTGCCGATATCGACGATATTTTGCCGGGCTTATTAGAAGGGCGGCAGCGGGTGTATTACGCCATGGGTCGCCACACCGAATTTGATCAGCAGGTGATGCAGTGGGTGAATGTGATTCGCTCCAAGGTGCGCACTGGTGCGCAACCGCCCGGTGAGTTTTTGGATTTAGATCATCACCTGCATGATCTGCGTTTGTATAAGTCGGCCGCTGAGCAAAAAGTGATGCGCCGCGCCGGTGAAATTTCCGCTGCGGCCCATTGCCGTGCTATGCGTTTGTGTCGTCCCGGTGTTTTTGAATATCAGCTGGAAGCAGAAATACTTCACGAATTTGGCCGCAATGGCGCCCGTTATCCTGCCTACAGCAGCATTGTTGGCGCCGGTAAAAATGGCTGTATTTTGCATTACGTAGAAAACAGCTGTGAGATTCGCGACGGCGACCTAGTGCTGATAGACGCCGGTTGTGAGCTGGATTACTACGCCGCCGATATTACCCGCACCTTCCCAGCCAATGGCCGCTTCACTCCCGAGCAGCGCGCCCTCTACGAGGTGGTCTTGGACTCGCAAAAAGCGGCGATAGCCACGATTAAGGCCGGTAATCACTGGAATCAGGCCCACGATGCGACGGTGCGGGTCATTACGACGGGCTTGGTTAATTTGGGTTTATTGGCTGGCGAGGTCAACGCCTTAATTGCCAGTGAGGCCTACAAGCCTTTTTATATGCACCGCGCTGGCCACTGGTTGGGCATGGACGTGCACGATGTCGGTGATTACAAAGTCGGCGGTGAATGGCGGGTGCTAGAAGAAGGTATGGCGATGACGGTCGAGCCCGGCATTTATGTTGCACCCGATAATCTCGATGTCGACGCTAAGTGGCGGGGTATTGGTATTCGCATTGAAGATGACGTGGTCGTCACCAAAACCGGCTGCGATATTTTAACGGCGGCGGTGCCTAAGGAAATTGACGAGATTGAAGCGTTAATGGCGGAGGCCCGTCTTGCCGCGCACTGATTACGATGTAGTGATTGCCGGGGGTGGCATGGTCGGCGCGAGCTTGGCTTTGAGCCTTGATGGGCATAGCAAGGGTGGTTTGCGGGTGCTGGTTGTTGAGGGTTTCCCGCTGCCGCCCTTGGCAGAGTCGGGTGTGCCAGCCTATCGCCCTAGTTTTGACGCGCGTTCTACGGCGCTGTCCTTCGGTAGTCAGCAGATATGTCAGGCGCTGGGTATTTGGCCTTTGCTGCAAGAACACTTGAGTACGATCGCCAAAGTCCATGTGTCGGATCGCGGTCATTTTGGCAGTGTATTAATGACCGCAGAAAGCCAGGGTTGGGAAGCGCTGGGTTATGTAGTGGAGAATATGTGGCTGGGCAATGTACTGCTTAACCATTTGCGCCAGCATAGCAATATTGAATTTTTGTCTCCCGCCAAGGTTAGCGCTATTCATGTTGGCGATGGCTACGCCACCTTGAGTTTGCAAGAAGGTGAAAGCCAGCGTGAGATCACAACTCAGCTTGTCGCTGTGGCCGACGGCGCAGAGTCGGGTTTGCGCAGTCAATTGGGCATTGCCGCCACCGTTGCGGATTACCATCAGCTCGCGGTCATCGCCAATGTTGCTACTGAGCAGCCCCATAAAGGCTATGCTTTCGAGCGCTTTACCGAGCGTGGCCCCTTGGCGTTGCTGCCATTGGTTGATGACGGCAGTGGCCAGTCCCGCTCGGCCTTGGTGTGGACTTTTCCTGACGCAATGGCAGCTGAGGTGATGGCGTGGTCTGATGAGGCGTTTTTGGCTGAGTTGCAACGCAATTTTGGCTACCGGCTGGGGCGTTTGCAAAAAGTTGGGCAGCGGGCGTCGTTTCCCTTACAGCTTATGCAGGCCGAGGAACAGGTGCGCCGCCAAGTGGTGGTGGTGGGCAATGCTGCCCATTCCCTGCACCCGGTTGCTGGGCAGGGGTTTAATCTCGCGTTGCGCGATGCCGACAGCCTCAGTCGACTTCTGGCGAAAGCACATAGCGAGAAGCGCGCCTTGGGCGAATTGAGTTTATTGCAGCGCTATGTGGCGAGCCAAGAAGTGGATCAACGTTTGACCGCCGCCTTCTCTGATCAGCTTACTGGCATATTCAGTAATCGCCAGCCGGTGCTGAGTGTGGTGCGTAACTTGGGTTTATTGTTATTAGATGTCACACCCGCGGCAAAATCGCGTTTTGTGGCTCGGGCCGCCGGTATTATGCCGGGTTCGTCAGCGGAGTCTTTGTAATGTTGGCAAGCGCCACCGAATTTGATCTGATTATTGTTGGCGCTGGCTTGGCCGGCGGCGCATTGGCGGTAGCCCTGGCCGATCTGCCTTTGAAAGTGGCTTTAATCGAGGGGCAGGCGGTGCGCGAAGGCTGGCCGCCGCTGGAGGAAAGTGTTTTTGATTACGATGGCCGAGTTAGCGCGCTCACTGAAGGCTCTCGGGAGTTTCTTGAGCAGCTTGGCGTGTGGTCAGACATATGTAAGCGGCGGGTCTGTGCTTATACGGATATGGAGGTGTGGGACGGCGAGGGCACCGGCCGTATTCATTTTGCAGCCAGCGAAGTTAAGCGTGCAGCGCTGGGGCATATTGTTGAAAATCGCCTGCTCAATGCCGCGTTAATGAATCGCCTACGAGACTCGGCGGGGGTGAAGTGTTATTTTGCCAATCCCGTTGCCAGCTTAGAGAAACAGAGCGGCGGCGTGGCCTTGACCTTGGCCGATGGCCGCGTGTTGCGCAGCCCAGTGGTGGTTGCCGCCGACGGCGCTAACTCTCGTATTCGCGATTGGGCGGGTTTTGTGACGCGTGAGTGGGATTACCACCACCACGCGATTGTGGCGACCATCGAAACCGCCGAAGCTCATCAAAATACCGCGTGGCAGCGTTTTCAGCCCGAAGGCCCGCTAGCGTTTTTACCACTGCCTGATACGGCTGGAGAGCAGCGTTACAGCTCCATTGTGTGGTCGGCCTTGCCAGAACAGGCTGAGCAATTAATGGCACTGGATGACGAGGCGTTCTGCCGGGAATTGGGTGCAAAATTTGAGTATCGGCTTGGCAATATTATCGCTTGTAGTCGGCGGCTGAGCTTTCCGCTGCGCCAGCGTCACGCCGCCGACTATGTGAGCGATGGCGTTGTTCTGCTCGGTGACGCGGCGCATACCATTCATCCTCTTGCTGGGCAGGGTATTAATCTCGGTTTTCAAGACGCTATGGTATTGGCTGAAGAGTGTCATCGCGCCCATGAGCGGGGCTTATCCTTGATCGAGTCCGGTATGTTGAATCGTTACCAGCGTCGTCGCAAAGGCGGCAATTTAGCGATGATGGCGATGATGGAAGGTTTTCAGCATTTGTTTGAAACTCCCGTTATGCCGCTGCGCTTGTTGCGCAATAGCGGTATGAGTTGGCTGAATAAAGCTTTACCGCTAAAGCGGCAGATTATCGCGAAAGCGATGGGTATTTCTGGGCCGCTGTGATGTTGCAAATAGGCGTCTGGCGTCTGGCGTCGGAGGTCTGATGTCGGACGTGTCGCGCAAGGATTGACTGCTATCACCACGCCTTCTTAATTTTGAATAATCTGCGGAATGCATTGAGAATTTGAATGATAATAATTATCATCTACGCCCGAGTTTGATATGAGAGGCGTTGATGATGTTTAGAGTCGCGGCACGGCTAGTGGCAATTTTGGTAGTAGTGGGTTTAGCCGCCTGTGGTCGCAGTACGCCTCCCGCTGACAGTGCAAGCGGTCCCGAGCTTGTCGTCTATAGCTCGCGCATTGAACAGCTCATCAAACCCATCTTTGACGACTTTACCAAAGAAACCGGCATCCGCATTCGCTATGTCACCGATGACGCCGGCCCGTTGCTCGCACGTATGCGCGCCGAAGGCGAAAACTCGCCTGCTGATCTGCTTATAACGGTCGATGCCGGTAATTTATGGCAGGCGGCTGAGCTTGGGGTGTTAGAGCCTATCGAGTCAGCTATTCTTGCTCGTAATGTGCCACCGGCATTGCGGGATGAGCAGGGCCGTTGGTTCGGCGTGTCGATTCGTGCGCGGACTATTGTCTATGCCACCGATAGAGTTAAGCCTGAGGCCTTGTCGACCTATGAAGACCTCGCGAATCCTGAGTGGTCGGGGCGCCTATGTTTGCGTACCGCAAAAAAAGTGTATAACCAATCTCTTGTTGCTAGCTTGATTGTGGCGTTGGGCCACGAACAGGCGGAGCAGGTTGTTGCTGGCTGGGTCGACAATCTAGCGGTTGCACCGTTCGCTAGTGACAATAAAGTGATTGAAGCGATTGAAGCAGGGCAGTGCGACGTTGGTTTAGTGAATACGTATTATTTGGCGAGAATGCTGGCCGACAAGCCCGAACTGCCCGTGGGCTTGTTTTGGGCCAACCAGCAAGGGGACGCGCCCGCAGGCCGCGGTGTACACGTTAATATTTCTGGTGCAGGTATCACCAAGGCGAGCAAGCATAAAGCCGAGGCACTGCGTTTGCTAGAGTGGATGTCTGGGCCTACGGCCCAATATGACTTCGCGAGTTTAAATCAAGAGTATCCGGTCAATGACGCGACTGCGCCGTCTGAACTCATTCTGCAATGGGGCAGTTTTAGTGCGGATACCATGCCTATGAGTGAGGCAGGCCGCTTGCAGGGCGAGGCCATTAGGATGATGGATCGGGCGGGATACCGCTGAGTGCTGGCCTCTGTGTTAGTGGCGCGGACGTCACGTCGATCCACTGCGGCGCTATGGTTGCTGCGGGCCGTTGGTTTGCTGGCGGTACTGGGTGTGTTAGCGCCAATTTTGGTTGTTGTATTCAGCTGGTCTTCTGAGCAAACAGATATCTGGCAGCATTTAATAGCCACTCAGCTGGGTGGCTTGCTCGCCAATACATTGACCTTGTTAGTGGGGGTCGGAATATTGGTGAGCCTGCTGGGTATCGCCCTCGCCTGGTTTACCGTGATGTGCGATTTCCCTGGGCGGGCTTGGTTTGAGTGGCTGTTGATGCTGCCAATGGCCGTGCCGGCTTATGTTATGGCGTTTGTCACCTTGGGGGTATTTGATTTTGGTGGACCCCTGCAGCGTTTTTTAAGAGACTATGTTGGTCAAACCTATGGCAGTATCGATGTGCGCAGTGAGCCCACGGTTATTGTGGTGTTCTCGCTGGTGCTCTATCCCTATGTTTATATGTTGGCGCGAAGTGCGTTCTTATCTCAGAGTAGCGATACCATTGAAGCGGCCAGAGCCTTGGGTTGCAATGCGTGGCAGGCGTTCTTTCGGGTAGCGCTGCCAATGGCGCGGCCAGCGATTATTGCCGGGGTGAGCTTGGCGTTAATGGAAACCCTTGCCGATTTTGGTACGGTTGCTATTTTCAATTACGATACCTTCACCACCGCAATTTATAAGTCGTGGTTTGGCTTTTTTAATTTGCAGGCCGCCGCTCAATTGGCGTCAATTTTATTGCTATTTGTTGCACTGACTTTGTTCGCAGAGCGACGTTCCCGCGGCGGGCGGCGCTTTGTACAGGGCGCTCGGCTTCAGCACCGCTTTCGGTTTGCTGTATCGCCATTAACCGCATGGATGATGACCCTGATCTGTTCAGTGGTCTTGTTCATGGCGTTTGTACTCCCAGTACTGCAGTTAATGCTGTGGGCGCTAGGCGCGGGCGCTGAACAGCTCAACCGTCGTTTTTTTGAATTATTAGCGCATTCACTGTGGTTGGCAGGTATTGCGGCGTTGGTTACCGTTATTCTGGCGCTGGTGCTGGCCTTTAATCGACGTCAAAAAAGGCGTTTTAGCTCAGTCTTTGGCGCCGCGCATCTCGGCTATGCGCTGCCGGGCTCGGTGTTGGCGGTGGGTATTATGCTGTCGTTTACCTATATCGATAATCAGTTCTTTATTCCGCTGCAGCGCGTGTTTGGGATGGCGCCGACACCAATATTAGTGGGTTCGTTGTTGACGCTTTTGGCCGCTTATTGGATTCGCTTTCTTGCGGTGGCGTCGGGTCCGGTGGAGTCAAGCCTTGAGCGTATTCGCCCAAGCCTGCCTGAGGCCGCGAGAACCTTGGGTGCACAAGGTGCGACATTGGTGTGGCGAGTTTATCTGCCCATGCTGCGGCCGGGGCTATTAACGGCGGCGGTACTGGTTTTTGTCGATGTTATGAAGGAAATGCCGGCCACCTTATTACTGCGGCCCTACGGCTGGGATACCTTGGCGGTGCGGATTTATGAAATGACCGCAGAAGGTCAGTGGCAGCTGGCAGCGTTGCCCGCTTTGGCGCTGGTTGTGGCAGGATTAATCCCGGTAATTATCAGTATCCGCCAAAGTCGTCACTGAGCACTTTGTATTTGCGCGCTACGGCGTTAAAATGCGCCCATCTTACGCATACGTTTGTAGAGGACGGCCTTAAATGAGCAATACCCCCAGCGAATTGAAATACGCTAGTACCCATGAATGGGCCCGTCTTGAGTCTGACGGTACCGTTACTGTGGGCATCAGTTGCCACGCTCAGAACGCCTTGGGCGATGTGGTTTTTATCGAATTGCCAGAAGTGGGCGCCGAGTATTCTGCTGGCGATGAAGCTGCCGTGGTTGAGTCCGTAAAGGCCGCGTCAGACATTTACGCGCCGGTTTCGGGCGAAATTATTGAAGTTAATGAGGCGCTTGATGAGAGCCCTGAGACTGTCAATGAATATCCCTATAGTGATGGTTGGTTTTTCCGTATACAGCCTTCGGATTTAAGCGAGCTAGATAATTTGCTCGACGCCGAGGCTTATGACGAGCAGTGCGACGAATAGTATAGTCTGCTTCACGGCGTGACTGGGCAGCCAAGGGCGGCGCTGTCACGCTAACAAATTACTTGGTCGCTTGTTGTGCGACTAGCGCAAACTGAGTATCGGCCAGCCTGCTTTTTCCGCGTACTGCCTTAGTTTTTCATCTGGATCGACGGCGCAGGGTTTATCGACAACCTTGAGTAGCGGTAAGTCGTTGTGAGAATCGCTGTAAAAATAACTTCCATCGAGACCTTGCTTCTTGGCCGCAAGCCATTCTTTTAAGCGCTGAACCTTGCCGTCTTGAAAGCAGGGTGTGCCAGAGGGTTTGCCGGTGTAGCGACCATCGATAATTTCGGCTTCGCTGGCGAGCAGGGTATCGATCCCAAGGGCGGCGGCAATGGGGGCCGTCACGAAACTATTGGTCGCGGTAATAATCATAAGAAAGTCCCCAGCCTCGCGGTGCTGCGCTATCAGCGCATCGGCTTTTGGTAGGCGCAGCGGCGTAATGTATTTGCTCATAAAGCTCTGGTGTAGTTGGCTGAGCTCGGCGCTGGAAAAACGGCTCAGTGGTGCTAGCGCAAAACTGAGATAGGCTTGTATATCTAAGCCCCCCTGTTGATATTGGCGGTAGAACTCGTCGTTTTGCTGTTGAAATTGACGGCTGTCAACAATGCCCTCGCTGACTAAGAATTCACCCCAGGCGTGGTCGCTGTCACCGCCGAGCAGGGTATTGTCGAGGTCAAAAATTGCCAAGGCCATAGTAAGTCTCGTGAAGGCGGTTGAATTGGGTGGCTAGCATAGCGTCAGTAGCGTGCAATTTCATCTTTCCCGCTCGGACTTCATTTGCTGAATTCCCAGCGTGGTGAATTTGTGGAACAATAGAAAACAGACATAAAATCAAAACTATAGGTGAGCTAGTGATCGATTCGGATGGATTTCGCCCAAATGTTGGTATTGTGCTCGCTAATGAGCAGGGCCAAGTTTTGTGGGCGCGCCGTGTTGGTCAGAGTGCTTGGCAATTTCCGCAGGGCGGTATTCATGAGGGTGAAACACCTGAAGCGGCCCTGTATCGTGAGCTTTATGAAGAAGTCGGGCTGCGTGAAGACGACGTCGAATTGCTCGCTTGTACCAGGGGCTGGCTGCGTTACCGCCTGCCTCAGCGTTTGATTCGGCGTGAGAACAAGCCCCTGTGTATTGGCCAAAAGCAGAAGTGGTTTTTGCTACAGATGAAAACCGACGATGCCAAAGTCAGTTTCGATTGCGGTGACAAGGCCGAGTTCGATCATTGGCAATGGGTGAGCTATTGGTACCCCCTTGGCCAGGTTGTGGCGTTTAAGCGAGAGGTGTATCGGCGGGCCATGAAAGAGCTGGCGCCACGCCATGCACGCTTAGTAAAAGATAGCGGCGGGGATCTTTGCGCGGGTGATTTGCGATGATGCTAGAAGCGCTACGTAGTATTGTTCAGGCGGTTAATGCCGCCGGTGACTTACAGTCTGCTCTGAATATTATTGTTAGCCGTATCGCCGAAGTCATGGATACCGAAGTGTGCACGGTCTATTTGCGTGACCCTGATTCTAAGCGCCTGATTTTTATGGCTAACCAAGGCCTGAACCCAGAATTGATTGGCAAGGTAAGTCTGGGGTCAGATGAAGGTTTGGTGGGCTTAGTGGCTCGCCGTGAGGAGCCGGTTAACTTAGATCACGCCGAGAAACACCCTAATTTCTTGTTTTTGCCTGGTATCGGCGAAGAGCATTACCACTCTTTTCTTGGTGCACCGATCATTCATCAGCGCTCGGTGATGGGAGTGCTGGTCGTTCAGCAAAAGGACAGTCGTCGTTTTGATGAAGATGAAGAGGCTTTTCTCGTCACTATGTCGGCTCAGCTAGCTGGGGTTATTGCTCACGCGCGGGCGACGGGCTCAATTAATACCGCGCAGAATACCGTTGGTGCTACCGCGTCATTCAAGGGGATTGCCGGCGCGACGGGGGTGGCGATAGGTCAGGCCGTGGTGATCGTGCCCCTCGCTGAATTGCACTCGGTGCCTCGCCGTCAGAGCGACGACCCGCAGGCAGAACTCAAGGCCTTTGCTGAGGCGCTGGACGCTGTTCGCGTCGATATTCGCGCTTTAAGCGATAAGCTGCTTACGCAATTGCCCGCGGATGAACACGCCTTATTTGATGTGTATCTGCGCATTATTGATGATGGGGCGTGGGCTTCCGAGGTAGTTGCCAAAATAGAGGCGGGCGAGTGGGCGCAAGGTGCCTTGAGTCAGGTGATGTCGAGCCATGTTCGCGCCTTTGAAATGATGGAGGACGCTTATTTCAAAGAGCGAGCAACGGATATCAAGGATTTGGGCCGCCGGGTTTTGTCGTATCTGCAAACCAGCGATGTTGAGCCCACGGAATACCCTGAAAAAACGATTTTAGTTGGCGAGGAGCTCACAGCCTCTATGCTTGGCGACGTGCCTCGGGATCGCTTGGTTGGTATGGTGTCGGTGCGGGGCTCGAGTAACTCCCACGTGGCAATTTTGGCCCGCGCAATGGGCATTCCAACCGTTATGGGGGCCAGCGATTTACCCTATACCCAGATTGAAAATGCCAATCTCATTGTCGACGGCTACTCGGGGTATGTGCACTATAATCCCACGGCTGACGTCTACGAGCATTTTCGCTCGGTCTCTGAAGAAGATCACGCGCTGAATCAGGGCTTGGAGGCTTTACGCGACTTGCCTAGCGAGACGCTTGACGGACATCGCATGCCGTTGTGGGTTAATACCGGCTTAATGGCTGATGTTGCCCGCTCACTGGATCGGGGCGCCGAAGGTGTTGGCTTATACCGAACGGAGATCCCCTTTTTATTGCGCGAGCGTTTCCCCAGTGAAGAAGAGCAGCGCATTATTTATCGCGAGCAGTTGCTTGCCTTTGCGCCGCTGCCCGTTACGATGCGGACCTTAGATATCGGTGGCGATAAGGCCTTACCTTATTTCCCCATTGAGGAGGAAAACCCTTTTCTTGGTTGGCGGGGGATCCGGGTAACCTTGGATCATCCGGAAATATTTCTCGTGCAGGTTCGGGCGATGCTCAAGGCTAGTGAGGGCTTGAATAATTTGCGCATTATGCTGCCGATGATCAGTAATGTGCAGGAAGTTGATGAAGCGCTGGAACTGGTGCGCAGAGCGTTTGACGAATTGCTTGAAGACGGCTGGGATATTAGTCTGCCGCCCATTGGCGTGATGGTTGAGGTGCCTGCTGCGGTTTATCAGGCGCGGCAGCTGGCGCGCCGTGTCGACTTTTTGTCGGTAGGCTCAAATGATTTAACCCAGTATTTACTGGCAGTCGACCGCAATAACACCCGTGTCGCCGATCTCTATCACGCTTATCACCCCGCCGTTTTAAACAGTCTCCAGCAGGTTGTTGACGCCGCTCACGCCGAGGGCAAGCCTGTTGGTATATGCGGTGAGCTAGCTGGAGACCCTGCGGCAGTCTTGATTCTTATGGCTATGGGTTACGATATGTTATCGATGAACGATAACAGCCTGCTGCGGGTTAAGGCGGTTATTCGCAGTTGTCGCTTTGAGGATTTGCAGGGCTTGCTCGATGGCGTGATGGTGGTTGACACGGCGGACGAGGTGAGAGCCCTTTTGCGCAAGGCAATGATTGGTGTTGGCATGGAGCGTCTATTACAGCCGACTGGCGGTGCATAGTGTCGATATTGTGCTTCAGAGCTGAAAATGGTTTAGCGCGTTTATTTTCAGGAAGTTTGGGTCTGCTGGGTTGGTGTTATAGCGCTGCTCCCAGAAATCCCAGTGACCATTTTGGTGGCGACTTACCACGCTACTGGAGCGGGTGCCGTAGTTGAAATCGGCTATGCTCACGAAGCGACAAGACAGTGCATGATGAAATGCATCTTGATGCTGTCCGTTCGGGCTTTTATCTTGCAACATGGCGAGTAGTGCTAAGTGATTGGCGTCGGTGCTAACTGCGGCGTCCATATCGGTTTTACCTTTGGCGGTTTTTCCATTTGTGTTGTTCAGCGGAATATTGCCGATGGCGTGGCAGCCCGGCGGCAATAATTGCCAGCCTGTTGCGCTGTTATTGCTGTAGCCTAGGCGGTGGCCGTCAAAGCCAATAAAGTTAAATGGCCGGTAGATGTCTTTTTCTGCCTCAAGCTCCTTTAAATAAGCAGGCGTTGAGTTTTCGCTCAGCAAAAAATGTTTAACGAGGTCTCCGCGACTATGCTCGCCGCTGTGCTCGACTTCCCGGAGGTTGGTAACGGCGGCAAAGCGGCCATTGCGACTAATCCCTAGCCAGCTGCCCCCATATTCTAAATCACGTCCCGCCAATATTTGCGGATGATCTGGCCAAAAGTTAGCCGCTAGGCTTGGTCGCGAATAAAATTCATCGCGATTTGCCGCAATAATCATTGGCCGGTCGGGCACTTGCTGCCATGACAATAATATTAAACACATGGAGTCATACGCTGTTGTTTGCCGGTAGAGGCCGTCATAATAGCAGCTTTGAGGCGAGTCTACTGAGTGATGGTATTGCTAATATATCTTGGGGTAGGCGCGATTGCTGGCTTTGCTGCGGGCTTATTTGGTGTGGGCGGTGGTCTTGTCATTGTGCCTGCTCTAGTCGCGTGCTTTGCAGTGCAGGCAGTGTCTTCAGATATTGCGATGCAGCTGGCGGTGGGCACGTCTTTGGCGGCGATCGTGGTCACGTCGCTTAGCTCGGTGCGTACCCATCATCAACTGGGCAATATTAATTGGGCGAGTTGGCGGCGCTTGGCGCCGGGCATCGCTGCTGGTGTTGTTTTTGGTGTGTGGACAGCGAGTTACATGGAAGCCGAGAGTTTGAAGCTGGCCTTTGGTATCTTCTGTCTAGTTATTGCCATCTATATGGGACTTGCTATTGCGCCTGCGGCGAGCAGGGCGCTGCCGGGAACGCTTGCCCTGGCATCGGTGGGTGTGGGTATCGGTTATTTTTCGGCCTTGTTTGGTGTCGGCGGTGGCTCCTTAACCGTACCCTATTTAAGTTGGTGCAATATGCGTATGCAGGGCGCCGTTGCAACTTCTGCGGCTTGTGGCTTGCCCATTGCGATTGTGGGCGCGTTGAGTAATGTCGTTGTTGGTTACGGTCATAGCAGCTTGCCGGACTATAGTACCGGATTCGTGTATTGGCCTGCATTGTTGGGTTTGGTTTTGTTGAGTGCGCCTTGTGCGAAGTGGGGAGCACGTCTTGCGCAGCGCTTATCTGCGACACATCTGCGTCGTGCGTTCGCCGGATTTTTGTTCGTGGTTGGTAGTCAATTTATTTGGGGAGCACTTTAGGGCATGTTGAGACATCCGGATATCGATCCAGTCGCCGTGAGTTTGGGGCCGCTGTCTATTCATTGGTATGGGCTTATGTATTTAGCCGGATTTGCCGCTGCGTGGTTTTTGGCTAAGCGTCGCAGCCACCAGCCTTGGAGTCCGCTTAATGAGGCTCAGGTTGAAGATTTGATTTTTTACGGTGCGGTTGGGGTGATTCTGGGTGGCCGCTTTGGCTATGTTATTTTTTATAACTTTCCCCAGTTTTTGCAAGATCCGCTGTGGTTGTTCAGAGTTTGGGAGGGTGGCATGGCCTTTCACGGTGGCTTGCTTGGGGTGATTGTCGCCGTCGCCGTGTATGCCCGTAAAATTAAAGTGCCGGTGGCGGCGTTGTGGGATTTTATTGCTCCTTTGGCGCCCATTGGTTTGGGCCTGGGTCGCATTGGCAATTTTATCGGCCAAGAATTATGGGGGCGTCCTACCGATGGTCCTTGGGGGATGTTGTTTCCCCGCGACCCGTCACAATTACCTCGACACCCATCGCAGCTGTATCAGTTCGCGCTAGAGGGGGTGCTATTGTTTGCAATTTTGTTGCTCTTTACGCGTAAACAGCGGCCACCGCTGGCAGCAGGCGCCTTGTTTTTACTGTGTTACGGTAGTTTTCGCTTTGTGGTGGAATTTGTGCGTGAGCCGGATAGTCATATTGGTTTTGACGCCATGGGCTGGCTTACGCGGGGGCAAGAATTGTCGTTGCCGATGATTATTATTGGCGGATTTTTGTTGGTATGGACCTATACCCGCAATGAAACGGCGCGTAGTGGTGCAGCAGCGGCTACTCCAGTAACGCGCCGAGCAACGAAGAAAGTAGGAAAATAGTATGCAACAGTATTTGGACTTGCTGCGGGATGTTCGCGACAATGGCACTGATAAGGGTGATCGTACGGGGGTTGGTACGCGCTCGGTTTTTGGTCGCCAGCTGCGTTTTGATCTGCAGCAGGGCTTTCCTTTGTTAACAACTAAAAAAGTACATTTGCGCAGTATTATTTGCGAGTTGATTTGGTTTTTGCAGGGCAGCTGCGACAATAACTGGCTGCAAGAGCGTGGCGTCTCCATTTGGAATGAGTGGGCGCTGGAGAATGGTGACCTAGGCCCGATTTACGGCAAACAGTGGCGCAGTTGGGCTTGTCCAGATGGCAGCACTATTGATCAGATTAGCGAGGTCATTGCGATGATTCGTCGCAAACCGGATTCTCGGCGCTTGCTGGTAAGTGCATGGAATCCCGCTGATCTTCCGGATGAGTCTTTGAGTCCCCAAGAAAATGTTCGTCGCGGCCGCGCAGCGCTGCCGCCATGCCATACTTTGTTCCAGTTTTATGTGGCGGGCGACAAACTGTCGTGCCAGCTTTATCAGCGCAGTGCAGACCTGTTTCTCGGGGTGCCCTTTAACATCGCTAGCTATGCACTGCTGACCCATATGATCGCTCAGCAGTGTGATTTAGACGTCGGTGATTTTGTGCACACCTTTGGCGACTGCCATTTATATCAAAATCACCTAACCGACGAGATTGTTGAGGAGCAGCTGCGTCGCACGCCGCGAGCCCTGCCAAAACTGCTGATAAAGCGTCGCCCCGAATCGGTTTTTGGCTATGATTTTGAAGATTTTGAATTTGCTGGCTATGAGCCCCATCCGGCTATAAAAGCCCCGATCGCAATCTAGTGTTGGAGATTTCATGACGGTTACTGTTTCTTTGATAGTCGCTATGGCAAATAACCGAGTTATAGGTGTGGGCAATCAATTACCTTGGCATTTACCTGCGGATTTGAAGCATTTTAAGGCGACGACCTTGGGTAAGCCAATTGTGATGGGGCGTAAAACCTGGGAATCGATCGGTCGGCCGCTGCCGGGTCGCAGGAATATTGTGGTAAGTCGGCAGTCTGGGTATGTTGCTGAGGGGGCGGATGTGGTGTCTACCTTGGATGCTGGCTTGGCGCTGGCGCGTGAGCATGCTTTAGCGGCGGGCTTGGCTGAGATCGTGGTGATTGGTGGTGAAATGATTTACCGAAGTGCGCTCAATGAGGCGCAAAAAATCTATCTTACCGAGGTGGATACCAGTCTTGATGGTGACGCGTGGTTTCCAGAGTTGGTGGATGCTCAGTGGCGTGAGACGGCTAAGGAGTGTTACCCCGTAACAAGTGCCGGGGGGCTAGGCTATAGTTTCGTTACATTGGAGCGTGTTTCGGCTGAGTAATAGTTGGTTTGTACAAATAGCAATCAGGTGTTTCCGTTATGATAAAATCAAACTTCGCTCGCGGCGTTACTTAAGGTGCTTTCATTGTTACCTTAATTCTCGAATATGTAACACATTAACCCAGCCATAAGGCAAACAATTTTATATTACGAAACATTTAGTTTTCCCGTTGATTCTTATGATTGCTCATGATTAAAATAAGCCCCGCTGTATGAAAGCACGGTCTTACGACTGGCCGTACGGCTGAACAAGATAATAAGCTCTGCTTTCACTAAACGTCCCAAATAGGAAAAGCAATTCCCATGAAAACGCAACGATTGAAAACAATCGCGCTAGCGGTCGGTATGGCTGTTGGTATGCTGGCTGCGTCGCCGGCCTACTCAGCTGACAAAACTGCTGGACAAGATGCGGCAGCACAACTGCCACCCCCTAAACCACTGATTCCTGTTAGTAAAATTCTTGAGGTAGGTCAGAAGAGAACAAAGGCAGCTCAGCGGTCACAGATCAAAATTGACCGCCTGGCGTCCGAAACAGGTGACTTGCTTCAAGATTATAAAATTGTGATGAAACAGGTAGATGGTTTACGTATCTACAATGCTCGTCTAGAAAAGCAAATTGCCGGCCAGTTGCGCCGTATTGCTGGTCTGGAAAAATCTGTTGCTGAAGCAACGGTTATTCAGCGCCAGATTACCCCTTTATTGATTCGTATGATTGACGGTCTGGAGCAGTTCGTTTCTCTCGATGTACCGTTCCATATCGATGAGCGTAAAGAGCGTGTTGAATTCCTGCGTAGCAATATGGACCGCTCTGATATCACTATTGCTGAGAAATTCCGTCAAGTTCTTGAGGCATACAAAATTGAGAACGAATACGGTCGTAAAATTGACAGCTATAAAGGCGTAGCGTTGGTAAATGGTGCTGAGCGTGATGTTAACTTCTTGCGTATTGGTCGCATTGGCTTAATGTACCAGACCACCGACGGCGAGCAGTCTGGCGCTTGGGATCAAGACAAGCGCAGCTGGGTTGAATTGGATGCTGGCGATTATCGTGGTGCGATCCAAAAGGGTCTGCGGATTTCGAATAAGCAGGCTTCTATCGATATTATGAAACTCCCGATTCCTGCTCCGGAGGCTGCGAAATAATGAAACGTAATCTATTTAAAGCCGCAGTGCTTGCCTTTGGCGGTATGATTGCCGTTGCAGCGATGCCCGCTATGGCCGAAGACGCTAAATCGCTTGATGAACTGCTTAAAATGGTTCGTCAGGGTTATGCGACCGACGCCCGTGAAAACAAAGCGCGTGAACAGCGCTTTGTTGCCGCGCGTTACGATCAGCAAAAAACGCTGGATGAAGCGAAGCGTACCTTGGCTGCAGAAGAAAAGCGTTCTTCCGATCTGGAAAACAGCTTCGAAGCAAATGAGACAGTGATCACTGAGCGTCAGCGTACGCTTAAAGAGCGTCTGGGTACATTGACTGAGTTGTTCGGTCACCTGACATCTACTGCTGGTGACCTGCGTTCAAACTTCCAGTCGTCACTCGTTAGTACCCAGTTTCCACAGCGTGAGCAGTTTATCGACGATCTGATTGCTAAGATGTCTGGTGCAGAAGAGCTGCCAAGCATCGAAGAGATCGAACGCGTATGGTTTGAGCTTCAGCGCGAAATGACTGAATCTGGTCGTGTTGTTAAATTCCGCACCACTGTAACCAGTGCTGGCGGTGAGAAGAGCGAGCAAGACGTAGTCCGTGTTGGTACCTTTAATGCAGTCAATACTGATGGTGAGTATCTTCAGTACATCGCAGAAAACGGCACTCTGGCTGTGTTGTCTCGTCAGCCTACTCGCTACATGGACTGGGCTGAGGATTTGGCTAATGCTACGTCTGGTATGCACCCCTTCGGTGTTGACCCTACTGGGCCTACCGGCGGCTCTTACTTGGCAGCGCTGATTGATAGTCCGACTTTAGGTGAGCGTTGGCATCAAGGTGGTGTAGTTGGTTACGTCATTACAGCAGTTGGTGCTCTGGCTATGCTGATTGCGATTTGGCGTCTGATTGTTCTTACATTAGAAGACATGAAAGTAAACAGTCAGCTGAAAACCAAAAAGGCTAACAGCAATAATAGCCTTGGTCGCGTATTGAAAGTTCATGAAGATAATCCAAACATGGATCCTGAAACTTTGGAGCTGAAACTGTCGGAAGCAATTCTGAAAGAGACTCCGCGCCTCGAGAACTCATTGAACCTACTCAAAATTATCGCCGCAGTTGCCCCGCTACTGGGTCTGCTGGGTACCGTAACCGGTATGATTATCACCTTCCAGGCCATCACCATCTTTGGTGCTGGTGATCCGAAAGCAATGGCTGGCGGTATCTCTGGTGCACTGGTAACTACTGTACTCGGTCTGGTGGTAGCGATCCCAACAGTTCTACTGCACACATTTGTGAGCGGTCGGGCCAAGAAAATTCTCCATGTTCTTGACCAGCAAACTACGGGCATCATTGCCGAACACACGGAAGGTCACGCGGGGAATTAAGCGATGTACCTACTGAATGAATGGGCGGAGATAATTCAACGATTCATGGATGCAGGCGGCGACGTACTTTGGGCCATCGCCGGCCTGACTTTCGTGATGTGGACTCTTGCTCTGGAAAGACTTTGGTATTACAAATTTGAGCTGTCGAAAGACGTCAACGGTGCCATTGGCAGCTGGGAGAAACGCACTGAGCGTAAATCTTGGAATGCCAAGCGAATTCGCGAAAAATTGATATCTGAGGTATCGATTAAGATTAATGCGAGTTTGCCAATGATCCAGACAATGGTGGCACTGTGCCCACTTTTAGGGTTGTTGGGTACGGTTACCGGTATGATTGAAGTGTTTAATATCATGGCGGTAACGGGTGGCGGCGATGCTAAATCGATGGCCGGCGGTGTTTCAAAAGCAACAATCCCGACTATGGCGGGTATGGTTGCGGCTTTGTCAGGCGTTTTTATCAATACCTATGTTAAAAGTATTGCAGAG
>NZ_JBFHDY010000033.1:0-30642 GCF_041584495.1 Zhongshania sp. | reverse complement strand
TGAGTGATGGCAATGACTGGCGTGAACGCGCAGCGGAGGCCTTGGCGGAATTTCGTGCCGCTAGGGGAATGAACTTGGACAAGGTGGCACTTGAGAACCCCTTGTTGCTGGCGGCGCTGCTCGTCAGGCTGGGCGATGCTGATGGCTGTGTGGCGGGTTCTGTAGTAACCACTGCCGACGTATTGCGTGCAGGTATTCAGGGGCTAGGTTTGGCTAAAAGCGCAAAGCAGGTGTCCAGTATCTTTATTATGGCACTGGGTGACGGACGTTTACTCAGTTTTGGCGACTGCACCGTGAATCCTGATCTCGATAGCGCAGCCCTTGCCGATATTGCCTTTTGCAGTGCGAAGAGTCATGAATTGCTAACCGGCCAGACGCCAAGCGTCGCGCTGTTTTCATTCTCGACCAGAGGCTCCGCCGAACACCCCAATGTTGAGAAAGTTAGAGCCGCGCTGGGACACGTGCAAGTTGCGTGTCCGGAGTTAGCGGTTGACGCCGAAATGCAATTTGAGGCGGTCTTGGTGCCGGAAATTGCTTAGAAAAAGCGCCGAACTCGGTCGTTGTAGGTAGGGCCAGTGTATTTATTTTTCCAGATTTAAACGCAGGCAATATTGGCCTACAAAATCGTGGAGCGGATTGGCGGTGAAAATGCAATTGGCCGAGTTCTGCAGGGCTTTGCCAAACCACGGATGGACTTATCCTGTGGTAGCTCGGCCGAAGATGTCGCGGATGTTGCGGTTATAGCGGCGGTGCTGGCGAAATAGTTAAAGTTAGTTTGGTGGGCTTCGCTTATTGAGTAGTGGGGTGATTAATGGTGTTTCCGGAAGGTGAGTATTCAGAATAAATCTATTCCATTAATTTGATCAATTGCCCTAGCTGGTTTTTAAAAAGTATCTTTGTCTAATGTGCCGGGCTGGGCGCAAGGCCGTGTTATATGCCTTCGCGCCAAGAGTAAGAATGAATGCTTACATTTCTTGTTTTACACCAAAAAATATGAGCTCGTGTCAGCTGTGTTGGCGAATGGTTTTTGTTCGGCGTTGGTGTAATAGATCACTACACTTAGCCTGATTCGAAAGCCCTTGTTGAGTTTGTCGGCCGTCGCCGAAAGTGAGTGTGCTGCGCATATTTTGGATTGGTCGGAATGAGAGGATTCGAACCTCCGACCCCTGCGTCCCGAACGCAGTGCTCTACCAAGCTGAGCTACATTCCGCCTGTTGTTACTGGTATGTGTGCTGTGCAGACCGTTAACTATATCAAAGTGTATTTCTCGCCTCAATTTTGGCTTTGTGGTAGTGCGGGGTTTGCTAATTTAATGAGCGAGTAAAGCGTTGTGGAGAAAATTTCATTAATGTTTTCTATGAGAACATTGGTTAATTCCTTGTAACAAGCTAGGATGTGGCTCATAAATAATAATTTATTGGGGAGTGTTTTATGCTGCGTCTACAGGCGTGGGGGGTGGGAGTGGCGGCGTTATCGCCGTTATTGCTTGGCTCCGGCTTCTTGCTCGCGGAGTCATCGACGACGCCCCGTGTTAAAGCCGTGCTCGAAGAGGTAGTGGTCACGGCCCGCCGAAGGGAAGAAAACCTCCAGGAAACGCCACTGGCAGTGACGGCCTTGGGCTCAGGCTACTTAGAGGCGATGGGGGTTAGCTCGATTTCCGATGTTGAAACCCTCAGCCCGAGCCTGCAATTTTCGCAAACCAATTACAAAGCGCCGGCGATTTTTATTCGCGGTATTGGCCAGCGCTCAGGTAACCCAGTTCTGGATCCAGGTGTTGGCATTTATTTAAACGGGGTATATGTGCCGCGCTCGGACGCGCAGCTCCTTGATGCGGTAGATGTGGCAAATATCCAAGTACTGCGCGGCCCGCAGGGCACGCTGTTTGGTAAAAACAATATTGGCGGTGCGCTGCTGGTGGACTCGAAGCGTCCACATGCCGGTGCACTGGAATTGTTTTTTAGGCTTACGCTGGGCAGCGAGGGCCGTAAAGACGCCAAATTGAATGCCAATGTGCCGTGGGCAGGGGATAAAATCAGTACGCGTTTTGCACTCAGTTCCAAGCGTAGCGACGGCTATATTGATAATGTGGCGTCTGATCATAATTTGTTTGATGAAGACCGGGTGGCGGTATCTCAGCGGACTATTTGGGACGTTAACGACAGTTTTGAAGTGGATTTTTTTAGTTTCCTCAGTCGCATAGACGAGCGCGGTACCCCCTATAACTGCCAATTCCAAAACAGCGGGGCAATCTTGACGCAGGGGGTTTATCGCGGCGACGGCGGTGAAAACTTGCAGGCGGCCTGTGATGCCAGCACGGCCTTGGCAGACCAGTTTGCCGTGAGTCAAAACGACGATGATGCGGTATACGCTATCGATAACCAGATGCACGCCCTGACCCTGCGCTTGCCGGTGCTGGGCTTTGATATGGAAAGCATTACCAGCTACGCCTTTCAGAATAATATTCGCATCAGTGGCGATTCCGACGGCACCGCAGTGCGCAGTGTTAGCGTGGGGCCAAATGCCGGTAATGTGGTGTTTGCGGGCGGCGGCATGACCGCGCCAGACGCCGAGCGCAATCAATTTACCCAAGAACTAAAGTTTAATGGCAGCCTGCTCGACGATACCTTGAACCTGACCTTTGGTGTGTTCTACGCACGGGAGGAGTTGACGAATACCCTTGATGGTACCGACGTTGGTGACAACGGCTTGGTTGGGATTCCCGGTAGTGCCGCAGTAGATTTGCCGGTGCCGGTACCGCCGGATTTGCTGCTACCGGTGCAGGCCAATACAGCTTCGCTGGCGGATTACGAAAACGAAACCAAGGCGATTTTTGCCCAGGCGTCATGGGACGTTTACGACTGGCTACAAATGACGCTAGGTGTGCGTTATACCGAGGAAGATCGCCGCAGCGTGCACACCATGGTGGTGCCGGACTACGACGAGTACGCTAACCGTCTCAATGCTCAAATTGGCAGTAATCTGGCGATTATTAGTCCTGTTGTTCATGTGATGGATGGTATTTACAGTCCAGTGAGTCGCGACCAGTACTTTGCTTATCAAGCCCCGGAAGTACCCTTGGTGTTCTTGCCGTCGATTGCGGGCAGCACTCGTTTTTCGGAGTTTACGCCATTGCTGACGGCGAATATGATTGCGCCGGATAAGCTCGTCAATAGCTTAAACGTAGATAGTTTGATTGCTTACGTAACCATTAGTGACGGTTTCAAATCTGGCGGCCTCGACGTGCGCTCCACCCAAACTGGATCAAATATTCAGCAATTTGAACCCGAGCAGGTGCGCAATACCGAGATTGGTGTGAAGATTGATGCCTTAGATCAGCGTTTGCGTTTTAACGTGGCAGCGTATCAGCTCGACTATACCGACCTACAAGTGGCGCTGTATGAGCGGGGCAATACCAATACGGAAGTGGTGCAATTCACCGGCAATGCAGGTAAAGCCGTGGTTGAGGGTTTCGAGGTCGAGCTCACTGCGCTACTGGACAACTGGACGATCAATGCCAATGCGGGCTATACCGACGGCGATTTTATTGAATACAATTTAGGTACCAATACTGCTGACGGTTTCGCTATTGTCGATCGCAGCGATGAAGCCTTTCCGCAAGTGCCACAGAATGTCCGGGGTATGGTGGTGCAGTACGATATACAGACCGAGTTCGGTTTATTCGTGCCCAGCCTGCAATATTATTACTCTGACGAGATTTTTATTGGTACGGATTATCTCAGTGGCGACTATGACAGCTCCTTCATTGATCAGTACGAAACCTTCAATGGTCGTCTTATGTGGGAAGCGAACGAACGCCTAAATGTGAGTGCCTATATGAATAACCTCAAAGACACGCCCTATTTTGTTGGCGGTATTGCGGTGACCAGTGTGATTGGCGTAGCGAATAGAGTACCGGGTGCACCCCGTCACTTTGGTCTTGAAGTGAGCTACCAGTTTCAGTAAGGGAATACATTATGAAAAAGCTGTTGGGCCTGACATTCCTGGTCTTATTATTACTAAGCGCCGTGGTGCTATGGCGAGGCGTGCAATTTGGGCTTGAACCCGAGCCACTCGAAGCCGCCACGATACTTGAGTGGGATGCGCCCCGAGCCCTTGCCAACATAAGTGCAGCAATACAAATTGCCACTGTTTCTCGCGGTGCAGATATTCCAGTAGACGCCGCGGTTTTTGCTGATTTTCACGCCTTTCTTACTCAGCGCTATCCCCTGGTTTTTAGCCAGCTCGAGGTCGAGGTTTTGGCTGGCCAATCACTCTTGCTGCACTGGCGGGGGGAGTGGCGAGCAGCGGCCAGTGATGTTTTTGGCTCATCAAGATGTGGTGCCGGTCGCGGTCGGTAGTGAAAATGAGTGGACTCATCCACCCTTTGCGGGGGTGGTGGCCGATGGATTTATTTGGGGGCGGGGCGCGCTCGATGATAAAGGTAGCTTAATTAGCCTGCTAGAGGCGGCTGAGCGTCTACTGGCGGAGGGTTTTGTGCCTGAGCGCTCTATATATTTTGGCTTTGGTCACGACGAAGAAGTGGGTGGCCAAGGCGCGAAGGCCATGGCAAAGATCCTGGTAGATCGCGGTGTACGTCTTGGCTTTTTACTGGACGAAGGCGGCTTTGTGACCAAGGGCTTGATTCCGGGGGTGGAGGGTCGGGTAGCGCTGATTGGGCCAGCGGAAAAAGGTTACACTAGCTTAAAAATCAGCGCGCAAGGCTTGGGTGGTCATGCCTCCATGCCACCACGGCACACGGCTTTAGGTTTGGTGGCGCGGGCAATTAACCGGCTAGAGAACCACCCGTTTCCGGCAGATCTCAGCTTTACCCGGGAAACCATTATGGCGCTGGGGCCTGCGGCGCCTTTTGTACAACGAGTCGTATTCGCCAATTTGTGGCTATTTGGCCCATTAGCGGAAGCGATGTTGTCGGCGATACCGGCAACCAGCGCCGGTATTCGAACCAGCACCGCCGCAACAATGATGACGGCTGGCGTAAAAGACAATGTCTTACCTCAGCGTGCCGAGGCAGTGGTTAATTTTCGAATTTTGCCCGGTGACACAGTGGATTCCGTTATCCACTACGTGACAACGGTGATTGACGACCCCGAGGTCACCGTGTCCCGCTATAGTGAGTTTTCTAATAATCCGTCGGCAGTGGCGCCGCTCGATGCCCCGGGGTTCAAACTATTAAGCCGCTTAATCCGAGATGTGCGGCCTGATACCTTGGTAGCTCCTCGGATCGTAGTGGGGGCGACGGATGCCCGTCATTTCGAAGCGGTTAGTGACGCCAGCTACCGTTTTCTAGGACTTGAAGTGGGGCCAGAAGAGTTGGCGGGAATGCATGGCACCAATGAACGTGTGTCTACTGCTAGCTTTATTGATTCGGCGCGCTTGTATTATTTGCTGATGAGGCGTTCCGCCGAGCTTTAATTGGGTGTGTGCCTAGTGTGCAGTAGCCCTTAATTGGGGCAAAACGCTGACGTTTTTTGCAACTTTTGCGCAGATACAAGGAAAATATCGGTTATTGTCGGCTTGAATTTAATTAATTTTGTAGTTTTGTGGTTTTTTAATTGTAAACTGTTGATTCTATTAATTGCTTGCAATATTCATCTATAAGCGCTCTTTAGTCATGCTCGACGAGGCGCATATTTGTATCTCAACGCCATGGTAGCGAGAAATGTCATCTGCCAACAAGCCTGCGACGTATCGGTCTACATTTGCGTTTTCGGCCGGTTTTTTACTGCTGATCAGCGTATTGAGCTGGCTGTCGATTTTTTTACCGGTTAATCACGCTATTTATGATCGGTTTCTTACGCTTGGCTCCCCGAATACCGATAAGTCAGTATTAATGGTCAATATTGCCCCTGATTCTGATTTTCAGGGTGGTGAGCAATGGCGGGAATTACTTGAGCAGTTATTTGATCGGGGTGCTAAAGCGGTAGTGCTGCTCAGTCAGACCGAGGGCGATGAGTCATGGTTGCAGGACTATAAAGACAAGCGCGAGCTTATTGTTGCGTCTCAGCTGCGGGTCAATGAGCTGGGTGAATACAGCCCTATGTTGCCAAGTCGCAGCGCCTATATTAGCCCTCCAGTCAAACTTGCTTATGCCTATCGGCAATGGCTGCCTGTTGTTAATGGCGCGAACGGCCTCGTTTATGAAGGTTTTCAACGCCGTTTGACGGGCAGTGCGCTCATCGAGCCATTGAACATCAATTATTGGGCGACGGGCTTGATCCCCGAAATATCGGTAGACCGCTTGCTGGACTTTGGCTTAATTAAGGAGTTGGTACAGGGCAAAGTTGTTTTGGTTGGCGATGCTCCTACAGCTGGTGTGCCAGGCTATTCGGTACCAATTAATGAATACGCAGATGGCTTGAGCGAATTGCATATTCAAGCCTATATCACCCATAGCGTGCTCAGCGACAAAGGCTTGCTTTACCTCCCCACCATCCAGGCACTGCTTTTTTCGACCTTAATTCTATTTGTCTTTGTGGCCTGCCTTTTGTGGGTATTACCACGGCAAACAATCCCCGTCAGCCTGCTGTTTTTTATCGTATTTTTATCGCTTACTTGCTTGGCTGCGGTGCGGTGGCAATTGTTGCTGCCAATTACCGAGGTATTGCTGGTCCTGTTTGGTGTTCTGTTGTATTTGATTAATCAGCGTTATCGCAATGAGCGGCAGCTGGTGTCTGAGCTCGTGGCGGAAGCCCACGCAATGCTTGCTGAAAAAATCGTGCCGCAACCGCTGTTGGTCAGTGATGAGCGCTGGCAGCGAATGATGGTCTTTGTTGGTCAGCAACTACTTATAAGTCGGTCGGTATTTCTGGAACTCGATGAGGGCAGCAATCGCTTAAAAATCGCGCAATTTTATAACTCTAGCGCCAAGGATATTGAAGAGCGGCGCCGAGATTACGGTCGCTCCCCGTATGTTGAAGCGCGTAATGCTGGCGTGCCAGTGAAATCAGTTAAACGACTCTTTTTTAAGTTGAATCCCGATGAGGAAGAGTGGATCGTACCGCTTTACTATGCGGGTATTCTGCTGGGCTTTTGGGTGGTAACTGTCACGAGTAAATCTTATGAATCGGTTAAAAATCTCACGGCGATCATGAATGATATCTCGGAGCGAATCTCTGAGCTGCTATTTCATAGCAGCAAGGTCTCGGTGGGCGACCGTCGCAGTGGTCTGCGTCGTCAGCTTACTAATATCGACCGAGTAAGTCATATTCAAGGTCAAGTGAAAAGCGTATTTAAGTCTGTTTTTACACGGATGAATGTCTTAGAAAATATTTCTAAGCATTCCAGCACCGCCTCGGGTATGTACAGTTTGTTTGGCAATCTGCTGTACGCCAATTTGCAATTTGAAGATATTGCTCGAGCACTCAAAATCGATATTTATAAGAACTCCGTTATCGATATTTTGACCCAGGTTAGCGAATTAGACATGGTCACGGCCGGTAGCTATTTGTTTGAAGTGCTCCATCACGAAGAGCGGTTGGAAATCCCTATGGAGCAAAAGGTACGGGGACGTCAGTACGCTATTCGAATTATGCCTTTGCATATTGAAGCTGAACAGTGGCAGGGCGAGGCGGGCAGCGCTAATCGCCCGACCGGGGTTATTTTGGAATTAATCGACATCAGTTCCAGTAAAGAAAGTTCAGAGCTAGAGCAGGATAGACTGCACTATTTCTCCGACAATCTTAGGCTTAAATTACTGAGTATTTGGCGGCGAGATTACGACCTAGAAGGCGCGGCCGATGAATCTGACGAGCTGAAATTAGAACGCGATCGCCATAATGAACAAATGGCTAAAACCTTAGAGGCTATCGAAAAGGTCAGCAGTGGTTTTGAGTTAAAAAAACGTGAGACCGAACCACAGAATATTTGTAAAACGGTGCAGCGTGTATTAGAGAAAAACGAAGATGATCTGGCGCGACGTCAATTAACGTTCAGCCTTAAAAAGCCTGTGATTAGCCCGCTGGTCTGGGCCAAAGACCAAGATTTGAAGAACTTACTGCAGTCTGCGGTTAACCTATTATGCGACGATGCACTAGTGAATACGGATATTTCGATAGAAATTAGCGAGTTTTGGGACGGCGATAGTCGGGGCGCTAAGATAAATTTGAGCAATAAGGGCTATGGAATTCCCGGTGAAGAGTTTGAAAAAATTGCGCAAAAGTTAATCGGCGGTGAGATTAGCGCGGAGTCTCACAGTAGTTTAAGGCGGTTTTTGGAGCGAAAAAGCACGGTCGAGAATTGGGCCGACATCGACATCAGTACGGCGCTGGGTAGGGGCTATCAAATACAGATTAGCCTAGAAGGTTTCTCCATCAATAATTTGACTGCGGGAAGTCAAAAGTGATCTTGGCGCTCCAACACTGTGGTGGTAGACCACAGTGATTGAACTCTTCCCAGAAAATATTATCTCCGAATCCGTCGTCATCACAGTGTGGGTCGGTGTTGCGGTAGTTACCTTTTTTAATTTGCGCTTCGGCACAACGATGTCCGGGTTGGTTATTCCCGGCTATATTGTGCCGCTGATTATTGTTAAGCCCAGTATTGCAGTCGCTATTATGATCGAGGGCGTAGCAACGTATGTGTTGGTGCGCTTACTCGCGGACAAGGGCCCGCGCTGGCTTGGTTTGAGTGAAATGTTTGGCCGAGACCGGTTCTTTGTGCTGGTGCTCGGCAGTATTTTTGTACGGATACTATTCGATACCCTGATATTGCCCGAATTTGCCTTCCAGCTTGAAGCCATCGGCTTGCGCTATGATTTGCGGGATAACCTCCATAGCTTTGGTTTGATCATCGTTGCGCTTATTGCTAACCAGATGTGGAACGGTGGCGCGCGCCTAGGTCTCGCCTCGCTGTCTATTTATTTGCTCATTACCTGGTTTATTGTGCGCTATGTACTTATGGAGTTTACTAACTTCAATTTAAGTACTTTGGGCTATATGTACGAGGATATTGCTAGCTCCATTTTTGCCGCGCCCAAAGCATATATTATTCTACTGACTACGGCGTTTATCGCCTCGCGCATGAACCTCCGTTACGGTTGGGATTTTAACGGCATACTATTGCCTAGCTTGCTGGCATTGCAGTGGTTTACGCCGCTTAAACTTATCGCGACATTTGCTGAAACCTTGATGATTCTTGGTTTGGCGCACCTTGTACTGCAAATTCCATTTATTAAAAATCGAAATATTGAAGGCGCGCGCCAAATCCTCGTGTTTTTCACTATCGCCCTCGCTTATAAATGGCTATTAGGTTTTGTTGTACAAATTTACTATCCGGCCGCTAAAATATCGGACTACTACGCTTTTGGTTATTTATTGTCCAGTTTGTTGGCGGTTAAGATGTACCAGACTGGCAAGGTCGTGCTTGTTAGCCGTGCCACATTGCAGGTCTCGTTTCTTGGCGTCGCGGTGGCAACGGCGATTGGCTATGGCTTGAATCAATTGCCGAGTAGCAATCGATTTATCTCTGTCGATGTTGAGCCGCAGGCGATTCAGATCAGTAGTGAAAGCTTACAAAGCTATTTGGCGATTGCTCGTGCCGAGTTGTTTAGCTCGGAAAGCTCGCAATTAGTTCACTCGCCGTTGCTGTTAGAGCTTGAGCGTTTTCGTGAAAGCTTTGAAATGCTGAATGACTATTTGCAGGGTAGCGAGCAACATAGTTTAGAAAAAATAGCGGCGAATTTTAATATTTTGTCCTACCGCCTTGAGGTGCTAGACGAGGGCTATTTTGTGCTGCGGGATATGGAGCCGGAGCGTGGCTGGGGCCTATATGTGTTCCGAGCAAATAGCGTATCACCACTGGTTTTTGAGGTGCCAGCTGCGCTAGATGAAGTGCAGGCAGCAGACGCGGCGTCGGTACTCTTCGATAAAATGCATAGCCGAGCAATCGCCTTTGCAGGAACTCGGCGCAAAAAGGCCCTCGACGGTGGCGGCGATGTTCTGCGCAATGCCAATACGGTTTTTCAGGTTTTTCATCAAGTGTTTGGTCGCCAGCAAGTGGTGCAAATTCGAGGCTACGATATTGAGTCGGCTCGAAAGTTTGGCGGTATCAAGGTTAAACGCGGGTGGCTTGGGCGGCATGGTGACCAACCTTCGCTGTGGGTAGCAGGACAACTCCCCAAGGATTTAAATTTGCGGATGCTCAAATTATTGTCAAATGATTTGATTCTGCACTGGCAGTCTAGTGGCTTAGAAAACAGACAGCGCGAAACGGCGACACTGCAGTTTGCCGAGCTGTTTCTCGATCACAGCTCAGCACTGGCCGCATACAAATTGCTGGGCTTTGACGACAGTTTGGAGGTTATTAATGCCACCAAGCGAATCGATGGCTATTTGCAAGAATCGCTATACGAAAATAAAGGCATGATCGCTAAGCGCGGCACAGATGAGTATAAAAAACCTGAGCTACATGAATTATTGTTTTTTGACCAAGCGGTGCTTACGCCAATATATGGTCTGTTAAACGGTGTTCGCAATGACGGCTGGGATAAGGATGCAGACGCCATCGTTGCTAGGGTGTCGACCTTAGCGGAGCACTTTGGCTATCAGCTCATTCGCTATCATCATTTAAGTAGTGACGAAAACTACCTTATTTTAAGCGAGCGCGGAGAACCTTATCGCCATTGGGGCACGTATGTCTTCCGCGTAGGAGGCGGCAATAATTATTTGCTAGAAATTTCACGCCCTATTTATGAAGCGAACACCTTTGAATATGGCATCAGTTTATTTGAACAATTGCGGGCCCGTACCTTGCTGATAGCGGGAACTCATCCCGCTGCAAATAGCGACGGAAGCGCCGATATAAGCCTGCGTGAGCATAAGGAGAGCCTGTTTAACTTAGTCCATACGGTCTCACTCAGAGAGTCACCCGACCCAGCGCACGTGGTACAAATTAGAGCCTTTAGTCCTGGGAAGCGCGAATTTCCAACGGATGCCGATGTATTGGTGGCGCATTTGGGCGCCAGTCACGGTTATGGCGCAACGCCGTTGGAGCAGGGTTTGTTAGCGCAACTTCGGCAAAGTGGTTTGCGCTTTGCCGAAGTAAAAGGTGAGCGAGCGACGTTGGGATTTGAAGCCTCATGGAATGCGCAGTCGAGTTATATGCCGATGCTGGCGGATGCCACCTTTGACACAGTGTGGCTTGCGCCGCAGGTTCGGCGACAATTTCGCAATACCCGGGACAATTATCAATTACAGTGGAAGTTTGCCGCAGCGGGCATTGATGCCATTGAACTTGGACTCGCCGACTGGCTGAGAGCGACGCCTATGGCCCTGGCCGATGACTTATCGCCAAGGCTCCTTGCGTGGGTAAACGATTTTGTCGAGACGGAAAATATTAATAATTTATTTAATATAGGAGACCAACTCGGTAGGCAGCGGATTCAACGCTTGGTGGACCGCAATACTGGACAATCGTATTTACTGCTATTAAACCAAGCGGGTGAACCCATTTTACTCGCAAACTTGGCTCCATTAGGTGACTCAATATGGTACGTGCCAGCGACGACGTCGCTAAGTCAAAGTCGCGCTCAGGAATTTATTGATCTGCGGGTGCGATTACTCCAAGCGGGGCCAGGCTAATGCGTAATCTTGAGCGATATCTACTCGTGCTCATATTACTTATCGTCACCATTTTTTTTGCGCGCAGCTGTGGTCCGACATTGCAGCGTTTGACGGGTTATCAAACCGGGCTGCAAGTTGAGTTGGACTCGAGTACCGTATATTTGCTTAATGGGCAGACGTGGACCGAATACGACCTAGGTAGTGCGGTTAATGAATTGCGTTTTATTGCTCATGCCATACTGGCACCGGAGAAGCTGCTTCCCGATTTGGCGTTTCGCTATAATATTCGTTATCAGCTACTTGATGATGCCGGTGAGATAGTTGCCGATAAGATATATCACCTGGTTAGTAAGGCGGCGCCTTATATTCAAGATGAACATAGTGAGCTGGAATACAGTCGCTTCTATGCCCGCAATGAATTACGCCCGTCACTTGATCAGATTTTTTACCTAAGACTGGCCGATTATCCTAGTGCGAGAACGTTGCGAGTGCAGGCCGCGCCCTCGCCTGATGATGTCGAATTTATCGGCCTTCGTCTTGCCGTCCTCGAGTTAATTGACCCTGTAGATGCGGTGCAAACTTGGCGTCGAATGTTGCGTGAACAGCGGGATTTTATGTTGCGAAATCATATTTTTCCGCCCCACAGTGTATCCACGCCCGAGATCAGCAATTTATTGCAGCGCGAGTGGAAGCCTATTGGTCCGGCGGGGCTCGCGGGTAAAGACTACCAAGTTGACACCTTGTATATGGCAAAGCTCGAGGCCTTGGATCTCGACCAAGATGGTGACGTACTCGCCAGCCCCGGTGCCTATGCAGACCCTGAACATTGGGCGAGCGTGGTAATTGAACCCGAGAACCAGGGGCCGTGGCAATTGCAGTTTTACCCTGAAGCGAATGGCGATAATACGGTACGTTTGCGCTGGCAGTCGGCCTTGAATCGTGAAATTAAGGTATGGCGGGTTCAGGGGAATGAGTGGGTCGGAGACTTAGGTGCTGGCTTGTTGGAGATTGTGCCGTCGCAGGCAATGACGTTTGAAGCGGAGTTCCTCGCGACCGCTTACAAGCCCGAACGCAATTACTTAAGCAGCTACTTGGTGGAACCTGGTAAGGGCTTGCGTTTTCAATTTCGCATGCAAAATGGTGGCCGCCGTCAAGTGTTGCGCTTGGACTACCGGGTTTTGGCTGCGCAGTCTGGAGGGCCGCTAAGTGTAGATGTCAGATTGTACACCGCAGATGGCGCGCAAATTACCCGTCGCTCTCAGCAGCTCGATTTTGTGCCCGATCGCTACACCCAATTGAGCTCAGATCCGGCCGAGTCGCTCATCAGTGAGGTAAGCGCTCATTATATTCAGCTGCCCGCTGAAGCCGCCTATGTGATTGTCGCGGCGTCTGAACCTCTGCTAGTGAGTGCGTATTCGCGTCCAGAAGATTTGCCGTTAGCGCGCAATTTACCTCAGGATCGCAAACATTGGTTCGATCGTGAGCAACGCATGCCGCAGTGGTTTACGCTTTATCCAAATAATGAAGCGGCGTTATTGGCCGAAGGTCGAGTACAGGCACTAATATGGCATTTCCCAATTGAGGAAGTTGATGAATTTATTGCCAAGGATAATTTTCAGCGCTTTGACTTCTCCCCTCAGCTAATAACGCGCAACAGTGCAAAGGACGACGTTATTTATCCGCGTCCTTTGTTGTTCCTCGACCCGCAAACTGATTTGCCGCGCCGCGAAGCTATTATGAGCCGGTACTGCCCGTTGTCGCCGAGTGGGGATATTTTTACGCTGGCCGGTGCCTATCTTGAAAATATAATGGCGCCCCAATTGGCGTATTCCGGTCAGCGAGACAGACAAGCAGTGATGCTTCATTTGGACGGTGAGTCTCAAGGTCCGCGTTATCTCAGCAAAAGTGGTGTGTTTAGTTTGGGCGCTATGACCCTGGGCGAACATCACTTATCGCTGTCTGGCTACCGCGATGGTGCTGAGGTAAATGGGCAGTGGTGGCTAAATGCGCAGGCCAAGAACTCCGCCTGTAACTATGCTTGGCGAGACGTTTTCCCCTTGGCTCAGGGCCTAAGATATCAAATAGCGGCTGCTCACTTTAACGATAATCTCGCTATACAGTTTTACAGTGAACACCGTGGGGATGTCAGTTTACGGCTGCGGGTACGCGGCGAGAAAGTGGCCGGGGTGGCAAACGCGTATACTCTTCGCGATACCCTCTATCATATTAAGGGCGCCGCCCTGTCACCGGCCTATTTACTCGATGGCAGTGGCCGAAAGGTTTATGGTCCAGAGCGATTAAACTTTAATTTGGGGGATGATTTGGCTGGAGAAACCGTAAGCCTAGAGCTGACTTCTTCGCTACCCGGCGGCTTTATTGCCGTTGCGCAGTTAATACCGAGCGAGCGCGAGCGCAGCAAGGTCATTAGCAATTTGTATCAACAGGAACAGGAGTGAGCATGGGATTAATAAAGCCGGGCTTGCTATTCGGAATGATGTTTAGCATTAGTTTAATGGCGGCGGAGGGCTGTAGTGATATGGGCAAAAATACGACCTATAGCCAGCCGGATACGGAGACACTGTGGGGGGCAGAACAATTATTTTATACGGTACTACGCCAACCGTTGGCCGATAATTGGACTGAGAAACTGCCCGCGTCAGGTCTAGTGCGGTGTGATGACGCACCCATTTCTGAAATTGGTCTGGACGGTGCTAAACAGGGCTGGGGATATTACCGCATAGCAACGGCGTCGCTTTCTAAGTTAATTATACAGGCGCCACATCAATTTTATGACCGTGACACCGGTGAAATTGCCCGTCTGCTCTTTACCGAGCACGACTTTCTGGCGCTAGGCTTAAACAGTAGTAATCGTCACAGTGATTCCGATGTTGTCTCGGCAGATTTGGCTCATCTACCCCGTAGTCATTTCACTGCCATGGCGAGGGCGGCAGTATTGGCAAAGGCCAATATAGTATTGGTGCAAATTCATGGTTTTGCTAAAGCAAAACGTCAAGCCGCTAATCAAAGGGTCGATTTAATTGTGAGTAATGGCACCGCTCGTAGTACTTCGGCATTACATACGCTTAGTCAGTGTGCGCAGGCGCACACTGGGCTGACGGCTGCGGTATACCCAGACCATATTGATGAACTGGGCGCGACCACTAATAGCGTGGGTAAGGCAATGCGAGCGATGCACAGTCGCGGATTTTTGCATTTGGAATTGTCGCGAAATGCGCGTCAACTGTTACGTGATGACCGCAACGCCCGAGCCCAGCTCTATGAATGTTTGAGCTCTTATGCGCGTTAATGTGTGGTTTTTGCTAGCGCTACTAATGGTGCCGGTGGGTGCTATTGCTGACGTGGCACAAGATTATTATCAGCATCTTTATGGTGACTATTTGCACTGGACTGAGGTGGAGGCGTGGCGGGCTTCTGCACACCCACCTGAGGATCAGCGCAGTGCGAGCGATGGTGAGTGTCGTCTTGCGCCGAACACGTCAGTGCGAAGCGCTGACCCGACGTTTAAGGCCAGTGAGGCGCGCAACACCTTATTGGTCGCCACTGAAAATGCGCAGTGGCTACGTTTGCGCAATGGCGATCAGCCTATTCGTATTCGGGTAATGCGTAGCCAGGATGGTTTGTTGTTTGCTGAAAATGAAATTTTAGCGCTGGCCAAGCATCAACAGTATTTCATCGCGCTTAGCGGTAGCGCCTTTATACAACTCACTCAGCTGCCTCCTGAGATTGAGTCCTCAGGCCTAGAATTAACGCATGGCTGTTTAGATAATAGCCTGTCGGTGTGGCTGGGTAAGCCCGCGCCATTGCCTGACATTCTCCAGCGTCGGGAGGTTTATCTCGACGCCAGCGCAAAAGCGGTGTGGCTGCACAGCAGTAATGGCGAGCGGCAGCACTACCAGCTCAGCCCCGCGCAAGAATTGTTGCGTATTACTGTACCGGAACTGGAGTTTCCTCACCTGGAATTGCGTTTGCCGCTCCCGCTAGGGCGTGCCGCCGATCTCGATATTAAATGGCGTATAAAGGACGGTGAGTGGCAGACACAGACATTTACAGCGCGCTTGGATCACCGTCAAGCATGGCGTGGCAGTCACAAACAATGGCTGTTATTGAGTGAGCGTATTGAATTGGCGCTGCCAATTGATAAGGTTCAGGCTGCCGAGCTAGAGCTTGTTAGCAGCAGCGCCGTTTATTTGCGGGTTACCGGCGCCGCAAAAGATGATTTTGTGTTTAACCGCAAAAATGATCCTCGTCGTGTTGCGGCGTTAGCACTGCCCCAAACCCAGCAACGACTCGCCGAGGAGCTGCTTGCCCAAGCCGCAGATGATCGCGCTCACTGGAATCAATCGGCCGCGCGGATATTAAACGACGATGAGCTCTATCCCTCAGCTTGGACACGCTATTTTCGTGTCTTACCGCCGCAAGCCGCGGGTTTTGCCAGCCAACGGCGCTGGTTAGTACCTTATACGCAAAAGCCGAGTAAGCAGGGCTGGCTCGCTATGTTTTCCGGTATAAGCGAGCCGCCCTACTGGCATAGCGCCGCACTTAAACCCGCTGACCGCCAAGAGATATTTGCGCTACCGGCAGGGGGGCGAGCGCGCTTTAATTTGCCAAGGCCGACAACGAGCCGCAATTTACGGGTGTCGGTTGCACTTAATTCAGTGAGCCAAAAATTGCGTTATACCAGCGCGCAGCAAAACATACCGCTAAAGGTTCTCAGTACTGCTGATGTGAAGGTCGCGTGGTCGGAGGCCATGATGCAAAACGCCTTGGTCAATACGCGCCTTGCTGATGAGCATATTGCGATAGCGCGCTATCAGTGGCGGCTCAGCGCGGATGAAGAGCAATTTCAAATTGAAAATAAAGGCACAGAAACAGCGTATATCAGCGTGGAGTATGAGGTAGCTAAGCCCAAGCCGCTTAGCGAGCAAGCGTTTCTCGGTTTTTTGGACTCGGTGTCGACAACGGCAGTGCTTGATTGGTTGCGGACGGATGCAATAGCACCGAGTTTGCCCGCGCCTTTGGCTCGGGACTTACGGCCCCTGCGGACGGATTTACACCGCGCCCGCGACCAGTGGTTGGCCAGCACGGCAACGTCGCGGGAGCTCAATGCCGCCCGCAATCGCTTTTACCAGGAGCAAGCGCAGATGGCGGCGCAAGTAAGCGGGCCGAGTTTGAGCGAATTTATCGATGCCAATCGTAGAGTGAATTCAGAAAATAGTGCAGTTGCTATTGCGGCCTTAGCTGAGCGCAATAACATATTAATTGCGATGGCCGAGCACAGTTTGGCACAGTCCTTATTAAAATTTGATTTGCTCAACGGCGGCGATGCATTAAGTAAAGCCGCGAGTGAGATTTTACGACAAGGCTATAGTGACGCGGGCGATAGCGACGCCCTCGATATGTTGGCAATAGTGACGTTTCTGCAGCGCGGCGATGCGCGTTCCGCAAGCGTGGTTATCCATTATTTGTTTAAAAATGGCCAAAGTGGCAATGCCCTGAGACTCGGGCTAGCGTGGCAGCGAAGCCAGGCTGGTGAGGTAGAGGCAAGGGCTGAAAGCGAGGCGACTAATGCCTCAAATGTAAATAAGCAGCTCATTGCCGATGTGCTGCTTCGCGCCGCGGTGGAAGAGGGCTGGCAAGACACTTTCAACACTAAGCTTAACACTTTGTCGTCGGACGCGGTGGCGTATTGGCAGGTGTATGCATTAGTGAGTGAAGGGCAATTTACCGAAGCGCGTCAGCACGTTAAGGAACTCGCTGGGGCTGCGGCGGCGCAGTTGCGCGAACTGTTAAACGATAGTGAGCCGCAGCGCGCGCGCGCGCTGATGGCACTGCCCGAGCGCTCGCTCTGGACGCGCTGGCGGGAGATAGATAGCGCTCAGAACGGGCGCGCCTATTTACAGCGTGTTGATCGTATCGGCGAGGATGATCCCTACCATCGCTACCGTATAAGTGGGCTTGATTCACTGCGTTATTCCTTGCGGGGTGATCGTCACTTACGATTGGAAGTACGTGTGGTGCACGATAACGTAGAAGTGAGATTAGACCGCTGGTTACGTTTGCGTATTAATAAGCAATGGTATCGCTTGCCACTGCTTGGCAGCGTGGCCAGTACTACCCATGTTCTAGGACAACCCCCGCCGCCCAGTAGGGAGTACCCAGGACAACGGTATTTTGTGGATATTGAGTGGCATGGCGAGGGTGAACTCGAATTACTGAGTGACGACGGGGCGATATTGGCACAATTGCAGGAGTCTAATTTGGCAATAGCGGCGTTGCGCCAAAACGCCTTGGGCCTGCCGTGTCGTGACCAGCGGCAAGTTTATATTGACCACACCATAAGCCATGTTAATCGTGGTGAGACGTCGCCGGTATCCGCGCCGCATGCACTGCAGGTTAACGCTTTTTGTCGGCCGCAATTTAGCGAAGCGGGTAATGAAGGTGTAGACGTCACGGTTTGGCCGGCGATTACGGAATCGCAAATTGCTGAGGCTACGCAGTCGTTGGTGAGTCCATTCGCGACGAATTACCAAGCCGATGTAAAGCCGGCGGCGCAGCAATTGCAGATCAAATTGCTGGCCGCCATTTTTAACGTACGCCACGGCGGTGTTATATCTGAGGCGACCTTTGCGTCCTTACAGGCAGATGCCTATGCGCGGCGCGAGCATGAGGAGGTGGCAAATTTACTGGTTATGCTTAATGAGAGCAGTGAATGGCGCAAAGAAGAAACGATTTTAAGTATGGCTGGTAGTGTTAAGTTGGCGCGTAAGTGGCCTGGGGTATCCGAGTCAGCGGGACTGCGTCGCGTGGTAACAAACACCCCGCCAGAGCGCATGGAGTTGCGGGGCGGCGACAGTCTTGCCGTCTATATTGATGCCCCGCCAGATTCGCGGTTGCGGCTTAGCCTGCGCGCAGTGACACCGAGTTACCGCCGCGCCGTTCCCGCAAAATTAACACTGGGACTTGATGAGCAAACCCTCGCGCAACTAGTACTGGGAGAGCAAGATACTGTTCGCGAATTCCCCTTGCCAGAAGGTGAACACCGCGTGGTAATGGCCTTTGTGAACCCGCTGCGTCAACATCTTGCGAGCATTAAAATTGAATATTTACGTGCTGGCGAGTGGGTTAGCGTTGACCAGGAGCGTGAAACCCGCGTGTTGGCGGCCAGTGCTGCGGCACCGCTGCGAATGTATATTCACGATGCAAGTTGGCTGCGTATAGACCGCTTTAGTGACGACCGGGTCGAGCGCAAATACCTGTTCCATCCGGGTGGCGAGATCAATGTCGCCGCCGCATTTAAGCTTTCGGACGGTTTATTTCGGGTGCATTCCCGTCGCCAAGTAAATACGCGCACAGCGGCTGAGCCGCAATTGCCAGATTATCGGTTTTACCAGCCGACAATGACGGTGACACAAGACGCTGAAAGAGTGCAGGGTGACGTTAATGTTACTGGTTTGGGCATTGGCTTATTTGATGAGCTGCCACGATACACCAGTTGGGCTACACTTGGTGGCTACACCAAACACAGCAAACGCAGTGTTCTTGGCTTACAGGCCGACGCGGAGCAGCAGCGCGCAATGGAATTGGGCGTGCGCGTGCGTAAGAAACTGGACGATTGGGAGCATGCCTATTGGCGCAGTGATGTGTTTGAACGCCGCGTTGATAGCGGCAGTTCTTCTATCGGCAGTGAAAACTGGTTAGATATTTACCCCGGCGGCAGGCCGTGGACTGCGCACCTTAAAATGGATGCTTATTACCAGCAAAGTGATGTCAGTCAGTTAGATCAGGCGTGGTCTTTGAACGGTGATTTTACGCTGAAAATGCCTCGAAATTTTAATTATAAAACGCGCTTAACTCATGAGTTTAGCGTGTTCGCGCATGAGTTAAGTCTTGACCTAGCGGATATTCAGCGTGTTGATACTAGCACAATGGATTTTGATGTTTTTAATCGCTATCGCGACACCCATCGCGACGGTTGGCGCTATCAGCTGGGCCTAGACTATGCGCCTTATCGCGACGGACTATTACAAAGTGAATTGACGTTGACCGGGAATCAGCATAGCGATGATGACGTGGGTGATAGCGTAAGAGCGGGGGTGACATGGCAACAGTTATATGGTAATTGGAAAATAGACCTCGATTACAGTCTTAGTCAGTACCTCGCCGACAGCGATCGGCAAAATGCCTATTTGCAGCAAGCTGCGGGTGTAGCCCTTGAACGGGTCTGGTGGCAGCCGCGCTGGCGTTGGCATGCACGCGCGTATTTGCGGATTAATGATGGCACTGGCGGTCCCGAAGCCGGGTTCGAACTGAGCTTAGATGCTCACCATCGTCGCGGTTTGACGGATTACAGCCTACGAGAAGCCGTTTTTAGAGATTTGCGAGTGTTGCGCTATCGCTACCAGCGTGATGGCCTAGGTGTAATGGAATAGCGCAATGAAAAAGCAATTGAAGGTCATCGAACAACTGCTGTTAAGCCAATTATCGGCAATCGATAAGCCGATCTATAGCAAGCCGGTGACGGAACTCGCACGCGTATTCTTAAATCAGTTCGATGTAAAAGCCGATGTCTTAAATCTACCTGATTTACGACTGCGGATATTAGAATTATTGGTAAAGGAATTGGAGGCTGTAGAGCGCAATATCAATCAGCAAGAAAATTGGTATGCGGTTTTTCTCAAGGAGTACCAGTCTGCCACGTCGGAAGCAGATACACGTTATCATATTGCCTTGTACCTTAACAAACTTGGCTGCAGTCGCCGTCAGGTGCGGGGTGATTTACGGGCACTTTCGCGCTGGTTTGGCGTGGAGGCAATACGCGATCGTTACTTAAAACGTATATCAGAATTAGAGCAAAAGGCGGTAATGCTCTGTAATTTACTCGCCGGTTTGTTTGTTGAAAATGTCGGCAATAGTAACGGGGAGCTGATTCAAGCACATTGGCGCCGTCTAGATATTGAAGGGCATACCTTGGCCTATTGCACCCACCGTCGAAGCCGGCGCTTGGTGCAAGCAGCATTTGATTGCTTGTCAAAAAGTATGCGTACTCTGCCTGCGGAGAACTTACCGCTACAGGCAGATACCCTGAGTTATATATATCAAATTTGCCAAGATCAACGTCGCTCGGTATGGCTGCAATGCGAGGCATTAAACGTAATAGCCTTTGTTCAGCCTGAACACTTTGCCAGTGCGGTTACATTCCGGCTCCAGGATACCTTGAGCACGGATGCAATATTCTATCGCTATCGCGTGGTGTCGGTACTCTGTGAGCATTTTCAGCGCATTCCAGGAGCGCGCACCTTGCTTAGCGATATTCCAAATGATTCAAGCGGCTTTGTGCGCCAGGCACTGATTAACGGACTGTTGTCATTACCAAGTGATTTGGTCGCGGAATTGTTGCCCCGCTTTGCCGCCGATCACGACTCCGCTGTGCGGATGGAGTTGGTGCTTACGCTACCTCAGCTCGCCGGTAAAGTAAGCGCTAGGTATTTACTGTCTATTTTGCTTGAGCGTTTACAGGGCGAGGAAAGCGAACTGCTGCTTCGTGCATGGATCGAATACTGCCCGCAGTTATATCGGCAGCTACAAGAAGCCGCTGGTGACGATAGCAGTTATGACACGCTACGTGATGCACTGAGTGAACTCAATCAACATCACCCTCTCACAAGTATCCGGCGTTTTGCCGCCATTAGTCGCGAGGATTTGTGGGCAATTCACGGTGCGCCTTCGCTGTTAAGATATTTACAACATGGCGCCAGTTCGCTGGCTATGCACGACAGTGTACGACTAAAAATTCCTGCAGGTAGTGACCGCGAGGAATTGGGGCGGGCACTGGCACTAATTGGTCGTAAACGCCATGGTTTGGATGCCCGCGTGTCTAAAAATTCAGTGCTGTTAACAGCGGGCTATGAAGAAAAATTGCGTTTCTGGCGGGTCATTCATGAAACTCGCCACCCCGCGACAGATAAGCGTCAAAACTACCCTCACTGGCGCGGTAAGGTCTTTAGCGGTATCGATTACGCACCCCCTGAAGGCCTCTGTGAAATGAGCCCAACGACTGTGCCGGGCGAGCCACTTTACATCGACGACGAGGGTGGTTGGCGACCGTGGTTGCCACTGCCCGATCAGCTGATTTCGGCGCTGGATAGCAGCTGGCCAACGAAGACGCTTTGTATTTACACCGCGGAGGGAATTACTGAGCTGGTGCCGCCTGATAGCGTGTGGCAACGCACTCGGGCGAAACTCATGCTGAGTTGGAAATTTGCGCACTACGCGGCATTGCGCAATGCCCAAAATCAACAAGATCCTCGCCGCTATCTAGAGGCCGTGACTGCACTTGGCTTTACCGTGCGGATAAAAGCATATAGTGAGTGGCCGCGCCAGTCTGCGCCAGTCGATTCCCGGATTAAGCGCTTCTTCCCCGCCTTTATTCCTGTGCCGGTGGCGTTAGATGAATATTTACTTTCTGCGCAGCAGTATTTGTATTCGGTCTATCATAATACGCTAAGTCAGTTGGCCTTGTTTTGCTTTGTGTTTGCCGCAGGATTTTTCTCCAGGCACTTAGCCATGGGGGGCTTAATGCGTCGCGCGCGGCAGCGTTTGCCGTTGGTGATTGGTGGTTGGGGGTCGCGGGGGAAATCGGGTACCGAGCGCTTAAAGGCCGCCTTGGTAAACGGTTTGGGATACTCCGTTGTTTCCAAAACTACCGGCTGCGAGGCGATGTTTTTATATGCGCCGGCGAATGCGCCAATGAAAGAGTTATTTTTATTTCGGCCCTATGATAAAGCCACAATTTGGGAGCAGGTTAACCTGGTGCGAATGGCCGCCAAGTTGGGCGCTAATACCTTTCTCTGGGAGTGTATGGGCTTAACCCCTCGCTACATTGAAATACTGCAGCAGCAGTGGATGCGCGATGATATTTCCACGGTGACCAACTGCTACCCTGACCACGAAGATTTGCAGGGGCCGTCGGGCATTGAAATACCCAAGGTAATGCAAAAATTTGTGCCGCGTAATGCGGTCATGCTGACGACCGAAGTCAGTATGTTGCCCCTGCTTGAAGACGCCGCCAAGGCAAAAAATACGGAAATACACTATATCGATTATCGGCAAGCGGCGCGTATTCCCAAGGACATACTCACGCGCTTTCCCTATGAAGAACACCCCAATAATATTGCCCTTGTGGCAACGATGGCCGAAACGTTAGGGGTTTCTCGGGATTTTTCGTACAAAGAAATGGCCGACAATATGGTGCCAGATATTGGTGTGCTCAAAGTGTTTCCTCCAGCGCAAGTGCGAGGGCGGCACTTGAGTTTTATTAATGGTATGTCGGCCAATGAACGCCTGGCATCGTTAAGTAATTGGCGCAGACTCAGTTTTGATAAACACAGTCTGGCGGTTGATCCTCAAATTTGGGTGAGCACCTTAATTAATAATCGCGCTGATCGTGTATCGCGGTCAAAGGTGTTTGCTGCACTTATTGCAGAGGAGCTTAGCGCTGATCGACATATTTTGATTGGCGATAATTTAGATGGTCTGCAAAACTATTTGCACAGCGCGTGGCTGGCGTATATTGAGCAAACAATGCAGGCGGTGGACCTTGTTACAGCCGGTGCCCGCTTAGTCTCGATTGCGAAGCGCCTAAGAGTGCCGCAATGTTTTGTTGAAGTGCAGGGGCGGCTAGTTGCAATGCTAGAGGGGCTAGGCTTAACGGAGCTTGCCGCTAGAGCTAACGATCTAGGTGACTGCGCGGCGCTTCGCGGCTTATTAACTGCCAGTCACTTTGACTATAGCGCTGAAGTCAGACAGCAGTTTGAATACGATGCTAGACGCTTGGAAGAATTTGTGAGCTGTGCTCAAAGTCACGATATAAGTAGTATTAGCCGGCAACTTGGCGATTGGTTTGTAGAGAGCATTGTTGTTTTAGAAGATTTTCATGCCGACGGTAATGACGTTGTTAATAAGATTATCGACAATACTCCACCGGGTTTGTCTAATCGCTTAATGGGTATGCAAAATATTAAAGGCACGGGCTTGGATTTTGTATACAAATGTCAGGCCTGGGATAAATATTATGCCCTAGGCGAAATGATACGAAGCGGGGTATTAGAGAATGCGCTGCCAGCCCTGCGGAATTTGGCTGGTGCGACGCATTATGATGTGCTCGAACAGGAGTATTTGACCGCTTTACTGCAAGATGCTGACAGTCGCCCTGAGCTGAAAAATGAAGAGAGCCAGGTAGAGTTGCAACGTGCGAAACGCGTTTTGAAAGAGAGCCTTCCCGCCGCACGCGGCGAGGAGGGTGATGGCGATTCGGATCGTCGCCACCCGCTATTGCTTTGGTTGATTGATATAGTCGAGTCAGTGCTCGACGCTGGTGAAGCGATTAAACGGCGCAAAAAAGCAGATTTAATTTACCGTGAACTCATTAATGAACGCATTAGTTATGAACGCGCTGCAGTAGAATTACGCAAACTCACGCGTGATCAAAAGGGCGGGTGGTTGCGCGGTAATGATTAAACCGGGGCGCGGGCTGAAGAATAAAATACATAGACGTCATGTGCTTAAAATAGGTGTAATTATGAATTAAACAGATGGTTGCGGGGCTGGTAGGCACTGAGTGCGTGAGCTTATTTGTGTGAGACGGACCGCAAATAAAGATAAAGTTCTCCCTACATTATAATTTACATGGTTTTATGGCGCTTCATAGAGCACGGCAGGTGAGGGAGTATGAAATATGTAATAGCGCTATTGGTCGTGTTAACGAATGCCACGGGGGTATTTGCCGGTGGTTATGATGATAGTGTTAACTGGCCACTTTGTGGTCGTATCAGTGAATCACCACCGGTAAATTGGCAGGCGACAGCCGGTTGCCCAGTCGATCGCCAAGGCAGTGCTGGGTACAGTGATTATCCGTTGTCCTCAACCTTTGGCCCTAGGCAAAAGGCCTCTGCTGGCTATCGTTATGATTACCATCGCGGCATTGATATTCCTACTGCAATAAATACGCCGGTCTTTGCCGTTAGCGCTGGTAAGGTGCTGATTGCCGGAGAGCACAGTGCGTATTCCGATCCCTTGGTGCAAATCGAACACCGGCGCCCAGGTGCCAGTAGCTGTCGTGCCGGCGGTGGCTGTTACTATAGTAATTACATGCACTTGGCTTCTTGGGTTGTCGCCAGCGAGGCCCAGGTGAATAAGGGCGATTTAATTGGGTATACCGGTGTCAGTGCCTCTGGTTTTTCGCACCTGCATTTTGAAGTTCGTGACGCTAATCCAGCTGATTTGTACTCGCGTTGGCAGCGCGATGCGGTACATCCCTTGCGGGTATTGCCCTATAACCGTAGTCAATCCAATCCAATAACGGTCGCCTTCAGCGAAGTGCAATCGCTAGGAGGCAATGCGATGCAAGTGAGTCTGCGGATTGAGCAAGCGGCCGCGAGCCAGCGTCTGGATTTGGTGAAAGTAAGTGTGCGCGCCTACCGGTGGCGTGCCAATGCGGGAGAGTATCAAGAGGTGATACAGCCCGGTAATAGCCCTGATGATAGTGGCTTCTATGCTCATCCGACGTTTCTAGACTTTGAACAGAATAATTTTGATTATTCTCACAAAGACTCGGTAAGTTATTCGTGGGCGTCGTTTGCTAACTGCCCCTATGCCGAGGATCATCCTGTCGCGTACTTGGCAAATATTCATTTAGATGCTCATGACCCTGCAGACCCGAGTATTGGGTATTTTAATGGCCAATACATCGCGCCAGATCAATTCAATGCCTATAGTAGCGTGTATGGCCTGACGCTGAGCTTTGCGCCGGTATTGAGTGATGACCAAGGGCCCTCATTGACATGTTTAGTGGCTGAGGCGACCGATGTTGCAGGACAACAAGTGTTTGCCGAATGGGGCGACTGTGCGCGCGAGGCCGGATTCGAAGCAGCTGCGTTGGTCGAAGCGCCCAGCGCAGCTATTCACAATAAAGTGCGCTAAGGCTGATGTTGCAGTTCTTTTTAAAAGGCGTTTTCACGACCGTGATAGCGCCCTTTTTTCCTGCGCACGCCACGAGGCCATTAAGGCATACATGCTGTACTATGTCTGAACGCAATAACTGCGGCTTTATTAACGCGGCCATCAGTACTTCAACAGCGGTATGGGGATACCAAACATGAGTTATTCACGGCTAATCTGTGGTGCGGGTAAGCCCCTGCTTAGTCTTGCTCTTATTCATGGCTTGCTCGCCTGCGGTGCCGGTGGGCCTGGCGGCGTTAATCTGAACACGCAGTATTCGAGCGCTGAGCGAGATTATCGCACTAACTATGGAGGTACGCCGATTAGTGTCAGTGGGCGGGTGGTGAATCTCGCGGGTGAGCCGGTCGCAATGGCGCAGCTAAGCTTTGTTAATGGCGGCGGAATTACAAGTGTAAGTGATGGAGATGGCCACTTTAGTTTAACCAACTTGGAGCGCCGCAATCGTTTGTTGCGAATTGATGCGGCCCGCTACCGCAGTGAATTTGCCGTGGTAAATTTACTGGCTCCGCTCGTCGAGTCGTCCCGTGAGATGGGCGACGTGATATTAACCGATGATCGCGACCAGCAGCTGCGCTTCGTGTTTGGTGGTGATGTCGCGTTTGGCCGTCGTTATCTAGATCCTTTAGAAAGTACGGCGCGCAATGAAGTGCCAAAGGATCAGCCGGGCGCGCTTATTCTCAGTAGTAGCCCTCAGTCGGGCACACAGTCTGTTTTGCAGTGGATACGCCCCTATTATGTAGACGCTGACTGGGGGGTGATTAACTTTGAAACGCCTTGCACTCACCGCCCCGACACACCGCATCCCACCAAAGAGTTTGTTTTTTTTACCCTGCCCGAAAGTTTGCCAGCCTTGACGTGGGCGGGAATCGATTATGTGTCGCTAGGCAATAACCATCTGTTTGATTATCAGGAGCAGGGTGCGTTAGATACGCTCGAAAATCTTGATGCCATTGGTATCGCGCACAGCGGCGCAGGGGCGAATTCAGCGGAGGCCATGGCAGTGAGTCGTCACCTGCTGAAGGGAAATAATTATTCATTTTTTTCTGGCACATCAATTACTGGAAATGAACACCCCGTTAGCTATGTCGCGACTGAGGTCAAAGGTGGGGCGGCAGATTTGAGTCGTCAAGACGATATTGCGACCGTTTTGAATGCGGAAAGGGGTGCTGGCGTTGTGAATTTCGCCCAGTTGCATGGTGGTGTTGAATACGCATTTACGCCGAGTACTTTTATGCTTTCGTCAATGAATCATGTGTTGGCCAATGGCGCGCAAATGGTCATTGCGCACCACCCCCATGTCGCCCAAGGGGTGGGCTTGATTCAAAATAAAATTGCAGTGTTGGGCCTAGGTAATTTGGCCTTTGACCAAGACCGCCAGGAAACACTGCTGGGCCTAATTGCTCGGGTTGATATGGTTGGCGAAGACACTCAGCAGTTGCGCATGTTGCCGGTGTATCTTGAAGACTACCGACCACGTTTAATTAGCGGAAATTTAGCCAATAAATTTCTGCGTAGAATTGGCGAACTGTCAACGATGGGCTTGCTGGTGTACCCCTACCAAGGCCAAGGCTGGGTAGCGTTAACCCCGGAAGATGCCGTAGCGGTGGACAGTACTGTGCAAATTACAATCGCAATTCCAGAGACCGGCAGTGCGGTCGTTGATTTGCGGGACTTGGCGTTGAGTGCTGACTCATTGTTTATGGTCACGGCTGACACCGGTATTAGTGTGCAGCTTGGGCGAGACCAAATGTTATACGGTGATTTTGAAGATTGGGACGGGGACGAAGATGTGCAGGAGGCGGCGCGCTGGAATCTGGAGTCTGAATCGCGCTACGTTTGTCAGTCCCATGCCTACCGCGGCAATGCGGCACTGTGCTTAACCCGTGGGGTTGAACACAGCGGCGCGACAATAGCGGCGTACCGCAATCGAATTCGGGTGGTGGGCGACGAGCTAGATGCGCCCAATAAAGACGTGAGCTTATACGGCTATGTTAAAGCTGTTAATGCGGGGGAGATTAGTGTCGACGCTGAATACTACGCAAGTTTTGGCGAACTCACCTTTGGTGGCGAACAGCTGTATTCCCATTCAGGTGGCAGCTTTGACTGGCAGGCCTTCAACGTGCAATTGAATATGCCGGCGGAAATTGCGAAAGCGGGCGCAGCAAAGCAGGGTGAGTTTAATGCGCGCGCAGTACGTGTATTCCTTAAGCAAGCACCGCCGAATCGTGGCGAAGGCTTGGCCGTGTTTGACGATGTTGCGGTCGTCAATTGGGAGGCTAAGCCTGCGCTCGGCAGTTTAATTGCTACGCCAAACCCATTCGAGTTTATTCGGCTTACCGGCAGTCCGGGGCAAGTGACGCTAAGCCTTAGTTTTCGACGCCATCAACCGGCTGGCCTGTAATGCAGCAACGTCCAGAGTGTGATGTTGTAGCATTGCATAGTGTTTACCGTGCCGATAGTGGCTATGGTATTATTGTTCGCTGCAAAACTCGGCACTTGTTAGCATGTGCTTGCGGCCCTGAATTCAGGCGCGTTTGATATTGACGCCAAAGACGCCGCGCCATACAGAGTCTAAGTTGTTGATTCATCAATCATCGCTTAGAACCCCTTCGATTCTACGAGACAGGACTCAACCATGACATTTATCTATTCAGCCAAACGAACCGCTCTCGGGGGCTTAAACGGCCAGTTTGTGAAGGCTAGCGCGCCGGAGTTAGGGGCAGCTGCAATTAAAGCCGCGTGTGAAGGCTTTGATGTTGCCGAGCGCATTGATGAAGTGCTGATGGGGAATGTGATATCTGCCGGTATTGGTCAGGCGCCTGCGCGGCAAGCAGCGCTAAAAGCCGGTTTGAGCGAGGTGACGCCCTGTGTAACGGTCAGTAAAGTCTGTGGCTCAGGTATGCAGTCTATTATGAGCGGCATGGATCAAATCAACGCGGGTAGCAGCAAACTGGTGATTGCCGGCGGTATGGAGAACATGAGCTTGGCGCCGTATCTTTTGGATCGCGCCCGCCAGGGTTATCGCATAGGTCATGGCCAGCTGCGTGATGCTATGTTTGTCGACGGCCTTGAGGATGCCTATTCCGGTAAGTTAATGGGTTTGGTGGCTGAGCAAGTTGCAGCAGAGCATCAGTTTACCCGCAACGAACTCGATGACTATGCGCTAATGTCGCTAGAGCGCGCGCTGGCAGCACAAAAGTCGGGTGCATTCGCAAACGAGATTGCCGTTCACGATGGCCACAGTGATGATGAGCAACCGGGCAATGCGCGACCCGAAAAGATTCGTCAATTGCGCCCCGCGTTCTCCAAAGAGGGGATCATAACGGCTGCCAATGCCAGCTCCATTTCCGACGGTGCCGCGGCCTTATTAATTGGTAGCGGCCTAGACGCTGAGCCCTTGGCCAAAATTCTGGCATATGCTCGTCATGCCGGTGCGCCTGAGCAATTTCCTCTTGCGCCGGTGTACGCGGTTGAAAAATTGCTGAAAGGTCTTGGCTGGGGTGCGGGCGATGTCGATTTGTTCGAAATAAACGAAGCCTTTGCCATGGTTGCTTTGCTACCCCATAAGCTCTTAGGTATTCCGCTAGAAAAAATTAATGTGAATGGCGGCGCGTGTTCGTTAGGGCATCCGCTGGGCTGCTCTGGCGCGCGCATTGTGGTGACCTTGATTCACGCCTTGCGTAATCGCGGTTTGAAACGTGGCATTGCCAGTCTTTGCATTGGCGGCGGCGAAGCCACCGCTGTGGCAATTGAGCTAGTTTAAGTCCAATTGAGTCGCTCCGTTTGGGGCGGCTCGTTTTACTCGTCCCTCCCTTGTTCTTTTATTTTCATTTACACTGCCTGCGAAAAGTCTGTTTGCGGCTATTAAACCCGTGTAAAAAATATGAGCCGCGCCTAAGCTTGCGGGGTAGTTTATCATCCCTGCCTTTAGCTCACTCCAAAGAGTCAACGCTTCCAGAAAAATTCAACCAGCACCACGAATTCGGGTACTTTACCTTGCATCTCCATAGAAGGCTTGGGCTAGGGTTGTGCACTGGCTGCGCTGGCCGGTTTCTCCCCTCCGGGTGGAGTGATCTCTGCTTTTTCTTGTCGAAACTTATGTGGCGCTTGCATGTTGGACTTTGGTTTCGGTTTCACCGCCACTTCCGGTTTAACCGCAGGCGGCGCCGGAGGAATTTCCGGTTCCTGTTGTGGCCCGGACTCGGGTAGAAGTGCACTTCCGTCTGCTCAGGACCGAGTGGCATATCCGGTTGTGATCACTGGCGCCGTAAATTCAATCTCTTTGCGATGGTTGTCTTCACTATCGACGACTATTTTCAGCATAAGCTGTCGGTGTTTTTATCATAAAATGAAAAATTAAAACTATTTAAAAAAAATTGGTTAAGCCAGGTATTGTAGGTGTGAGTGTCGCTCTTACAATCCTGAGTACACAGCGGTAATATTGAGTCAGCTAGGTAGCCAAATGGAGGCGAATATGAGTACCCCGTCCAGTAAGAGATCAGCTTCAATTGACCATCCTAAGCTAATGAAGAGAGCGCTCGAGTTGGATAAAGACTTTGATGTTTCGCCATATCCACATTTTGCGAAGATAGTGGAGGAAGACGAAGTGCAAGACGCGTAATAGTGATCGTGCAGTTAGTTTCGCGGTAAAGCAGCTACCCCTAATTTGGGTACGCCGGAAGGCTCTTCATCATTAACGGGGGACACCGGCATTCATTAAACTGAATTTGCGAAGAAACAGTTTGATGGAGAATACCGATGTCCCACGCAGGAAGAATTATAGGCATACCTGACCTTGAGATTGAACGGGTAGTTCGCAGGAAAGGGATCGAAGTCTGGGCAAAGCCTGTGCACAGGCCGCCTTGTAAACATTGTCAGGGCAATGGCCTGAGGATTAAGGCCACGCATCTCAGGACGGTAAAGCACACCCGCCAAGGGAATCAAGTGATGACCTTGCACCTGCGGGTACCCAAGTACCATTGTCAGGAGTGTAAACGTTATTTCCGTCATTCTTTCACGGGTATTC
>NZ_JBFHDY010000032.1:0-31131 GCF_041584495.1 Zhongshania sp. | reverse complement strand
TTGCGTGCACATGGGCCTGCTGGGCTGGGAGCGCCATCAGCAATTTAATTTGCTCACTAAGTTGATAAGTGAAAAAGTCCCCGCAGATGCGCCACTGATTATTGCCGGTGATTTTAATGACTGGAGCGGCGCCCTGCATTTACGGTTTAAACATAGCTTAAAATTGCGAGAGGCCTCGCTGCAGGCCAATGGTAAACTCGCCAAAACCTTTCCTGCTAAACGGCCCATGTTGCGGCTAGATCGCATCTATTTTAGGGGGTTTCAGGCGCTCTCGGCTAAGCGCTTAAGCGGCGAACCATGGCGTTCCTTGTCGGATCACTGCGGGCTATACGCTGAACTCAAACTACATTTGCCGGTATAAAAACGCCAAAGCAGCTGATTGAAACTCGAATCAAAAAAAAGCCCCGATAAATCGGGGCATAAAAACCTTGAGCATCAAGGTGTAGAAGCAAGCTTCTTACGCGCAGATGCTTATCTTGGATCAATAAATTTTACGAAAAACAAAAAAAGCGCCCAAAGGCGCTTTTTCAAAGCCAGATTTGCTCGCTTAGGTTTAGCGTGCGCGTTTTGGCAGTACGTCTTTCAAGCGCTCGCGCATAGTGCGCAATGCGGTTTCGGTTTCGTCCCAGCCAATACAGCCATCGGTAACCGACACGCCGTAAGCGAGCTTCGACAGATCTTCAGGAATGCTTTGGTTGCCGGCGTTGATGTTGCTCTCAACCATCAAGCCAACAATTGAGGTATTGCCCTCAATTACTTGGTTAGCCACATTCTCAATAACCAACGGCTGCAATTGCGGCTGTTTGCTCGAGTTCGCATGACTGCAATCGACCATGATGTTGAGCGGAATACCGGCCTTGGCCAATTCTGCTTCGCATAATTTAATATGCACAGAATCGTAGTTGGGGCCTTGGCTGCCGCCGCGCAGTACGATATGGGTGTAGGCGTTGCCGGTGGTGTGAATAACCGCCACTTGGCCTTCGCCGTTAATGCCCAGAAAACGGTGGGGCTTAACTGCTGAGCCAATTGCATTAACAGCAACGGTTAGGCCGCCGTCGGTGCCGTTTTTAAAACCAACCGCAGAAGACAGGCCGCTGGCCATTTCGCGGTGAGTTTGCGACTCAGTGGTGCGCGCACCAATGGCTGACCATGCGATACAGTCCTGCAGGTATTGTGGCGAAATGGGGTCGAGGGCCTCGGTGGAGGTTGGTAGGCCCAGCTCGCTGATGTCGAGCAGCAGTTTACGACCGATGTGCAGACCTTCTTCAATTTTGAAAGTGTCGTTCAAATACGGGTCGTTGATTAAGCCTTTCCAGCCGACAGTGGTGCGAGGCTTCTCAAAATACACGCGCATAATAATAACGAGGGTGTCGCTGACTTCATCGGCTAGCGCTTTTAAGCGCTTGGCGTAATCCATGGCCGCGTTAACATCGTGGATAGAGCAGGGGCCAACCACCACAAACATGCGGTGATCTTTGCCGTCGAGAATATCCCGAACGGTGTCGCGGCCTTGCGTGACGATGGCTTTGGCGCGATCACTCATCGGCAGTGCAGCTTTTAAACGTGCAGGAGTAATCAGCACTTCCTGTGCGGTGACGTTTACGTTTTCAATTTTTTTTTCGATGTTAGACATAAGCCTTCCGGTTAGGCGGATAGTATAATTTTCGCTAAGCCGATCATTCTAACTGAAATGAGCGGTAATTGAATATCCACAGCGGCTTTGCCTAGGTAAAATACGGCTAAATTCAAGAGAATATTGTAAACGATGCGAAAATATAGCCAGGTCTTAATGCTAGGACTCTTGCCTTCAGCATTATTGATGTGCTCGTTAGCATTGCTAGCGGAAGAGGAAGTGGGACTGCCGGTGGTGAAACTATCGCCGCAAATTCGTAGCGGTGCGGTTGAGGCCCAAGCCTACACCGACTTAGCCTGTGAGGAGTTGGCTGGTGTAAACGCTGAGTCAGCAGCCCAGCAACGTGCTTTGGCAATTCGAAAACAACAGTGTCTGGAGCAATACCGACAGTTTATCCCCAATACAGGTTTGCGTTAATGAGTAAGCAGCGTCATCACATTAACACCTTTAAACCGACCAAAAAGCCCAAGCCTGCGATAGATACCGCCGTACTAAAATTGCATATCGACAGTTTGGCCGACGACGGCCGCGGCGTAGCCCGTCACGACAATAAGGTTGTTTTTGTTGGTGGTGGCTTGCCCACTGAAACCGTAGACGCCCAATACGTTCGCCGTCATAAACGCTATGACGAAGCTAAGTTGCTTGCAATATCTGCTCCGGCCGAGCAAAGAGTCGACGCGATTTGCCCAGTTTATCAGCGCTGCGGCGGTTGCCAGTTGCAGCACTTGAACTACCCCAGCCAAGTAAGCTTTAAGCAACAGCGTCTGCAGCGGGTTTTGGCGGCAGCGTTTGCGAATAGCGAGAGCGCTACCTTGCCTGCGGCAATCACCGGCTCAAAATTTGGCTATCGTCACCGCGCACGCCTTAGCTATCACAATGGCGTTTTGGGGTTTAAAGCTCAGGCCAGCCACAACTTAGTTGAAGTTGAGAACTGTCCCTTGTTAGCAGCGGAATTGAATGGGGTTTTAAACCAAAGCACCGCAGCCATCGCCGAGTTTTTGGGTGACAAAGCCACCGCAGAGGTGGTGTTAAGCCTGAGTGACGATGGCCGCGTTGCCCTAAAAATAAAGAAAGAAGGCTTTGTTGACGCAAAGCGCAGCGCGGTTTTGGCAGAGAAACTAGTCGCCCCCGCGTTTTTACACAGCATTGAAGGCAGCAAAGGCGCAGCGTGGCGGGGCGACAATGCACCATTAAGCTACCCCGTTAGCGAGGTGCTGTCGCTACCATTTCAGCCCAGCGATTTCACTCAGGTAAATATCGCGGTGAATCAACAAATGATTCAGCAGTGCATGGCATGGTTAAAGCCGGAGTCTGGCGAGCTTATCAGCGATTATTTTTGCGGCTTAGGTAATTTTAGTCTGGCCTTAGCCAGTGCCGGTGCCCGCGTTATTGGGGTTGATGTTGGCGAGGCCATGTTGCGACGCGCCAGCCAACAAGCGAAAGCACTGGGTTTAGCGATTGAATACTGCAACGCCGATTTGTTTGATGCAGAAAATATAGTTTTAGAAGCGACCAGCCACAAGGTGCTTCTCGACCCACCTCGCGCTGGCGCCAAGGCGCTGTGCGACGTGTTGGCGCAAAGCAAAACCGTGCAAACCATAGTTTACGTGTCTTGCGACCCAGCAACCTTGGCGCGAGATCTAGGGATATTGCAGGAGGGCGGTTTTGGGGTGGCGGATGCAGTGATGGCAGACATGTTTCCGCAAACCTATCACTTGGAAAGTTTGGTTTACCTGATTCGCGAGTAGCGCCGTCTCGGCTTTTAAATACCGTGGGCTTGCCTGATTGTGTCGAGCAAGCCTTTTGCCGCGACTTCAATTTGCTGGATTACGCGGTCAAAGCTGTGTTCGTCGTCGTAGGGGTCGGGTATCTGGCTATTCCCATTGTGCCCGCAGTAGTCCATTAGCAGCTTAATCTCACCGTCATAATCAGCTGGGGCACACGCTAAGACGTTGGTGAGGTTCATGCGATCCATGGCAACGACATAGCTGGCATGCTGGTAATCATGATCATCAATCTGACGGGCAATTTGCTGTGTTATGTCATAGCCGGCACGGCCCGCTGCTGCAATCGAGCGTGGATCTGGGGATTTGCCCAGGTTAAACGCCGCTGTACCACAGGAATCAACGCTGACTTTGTCAGCCAAGCCTGCCTCGAGCACGTATTTTTCAAACACGCCTTGGGCGGCGGGTGAGCGGCAGATATTGCCAAGGCAGACAAAAACAGCCTGGATCGGCATGCAAATCTCAGGCTTTGCTAGAAAGGCTCATTTAAGCACGCCAGCGAAGGGCGACGTATCACCCGTTTGACGGGCTTGTTTTTCGTGCCCGCAGCACCACGAATTTGCTGTCGGAGTTGATTGTTTCACAGTTACCGAACAGTTTTTTGAGTAATACGTGGTAGCCAAGGTGGCGATTGCCGACCACACACAATACGCCGCCTTCGGTCAAATGCTTGTGGCTGTCGCGAAACATCTGGCGGGCGATTTGGTCGCCAACATGATGGTCTTGATGAAAGGGCGGATTACAGAGAATTAAATCGAAGTCGTCACCTCTAAAAGCGTGAAGGCAGTCACTCGCACTAAATTGACTGCTGGAAGCGGCCGCAAGATCACCTAAGTTTTGCCTCACATTATGCTTTGCGCTGTCTACTGCCAAAAATGAATCGTCAAAGAAATGAAGCTGGGCGTCGGGCCATTGTCTGGCGGCGCTTATACCAAGAACACCATTGCCGCAGCCCAAGTCGGCGATATTGGCGGGGGTATCGAGCAGCGGCAGACTCGCAATCATGATTCGACTGCCGAGATCGAGCTTGTCCCGAGAAAATACATTTGCGCGATTGGCCAGCACAATATTGTGGTCTACTAATGAGATTGTTTTAGTGTCGGATTGCGGTGATTCGCTGATAATCTCGCCGTCCAAATGGATAAGGCGTGCCTTTTTTCTCGCTAAACTGGGTTTGGCCGTTGCAATATTTTTAGCAAAGGCGCTTACAATATTCTGGTCAATATGACGCGCCATCGCGGCGCCAATAAACTGGGCGCCATCCCGACAGAGTGGGGCAAGACATTGCAGCTGGTAGTTTAGTAAGGACCGACTTTTGGGAAGTCGATACAGTATTACATCGAATTTGCCGGTCGGTGGCGCAGTGGCAGGGATAAATTGCGGGGCAGGGCGCTTGTTGCTCGCGGCATTTTCGGCGCTACAGAGCTCGCTAATGGCGGAGTCTGCCCACAGTGTGCAGCTGTATTGTGCTAACGCGGTACTTAAACTACCAAAACTGTCGTTGACGATGAGGATTCTCGTGCTGTCAGCCAAGTTTAGCTCAGCGAGATAGTGGAGGAGATAGTCATCTGCTGCGTCCCACGCCTGCAGGGTTTCTCTGGGGCGAAACGGTCTGCGGAATAAGGTGAGTTCGCCATAGGCAGAATTAAATACGCGGGTTTCCATAGATTATATTCCGGCTGCGGGCTCTAGTAATAATTCACGAAGGCGGCCGCATTCAGCCTCGCCAAAGCCGAGACCGATTTCAACAAAACTGGCGAAATTGCCATAATGCTCATCAATACTTTTATAGGCCTCGTTCAAGAACCGCGACTGCACCTTAAACAGCACCCTGACAACATCTTCGTTAACTTGATGCATGGTTATTTCGTTTATGTGATGGACGATCCGCTCGATTCTTTCGCGAGTGAAGGTATTGGTGGCAAGATAGTCATTCATTACGTCGTCGGCGCTCACCCCAAGAATTCGCAATAGTAAGGCCGCAGCCAATCCGGTGCGGTCTTTTCCTGCGGTGCAGTGAAATACTTGTGGGTAGCTATTTTCGTCTAATAAGGAGTGCAGCCACTGCTTATACACAGGAGCAAAACGTTCGATCATCTCGCGATTGGCCTCAATTAAAAATTGGGCCATGTCTTCGGCGGTTACGTCTTCTTGCTGGAGCCGAGCGGTGACTTTCTCTATTTGGGCAGCATCGACGGTGATGGGCAGGGCATCGATGACAATACTGCTCGTGGCTAAGATGCTATGGGGCGACTCGCTGCGCTCTTCGTCTGAGCGAAAATCGACAATCTTGCGTAAGTTTAGGCGCTCAAGGTAGAGCTGATCTTGGTCAGATAGCCCCGAGATTTTGTCAGCGCGGTAGATCATGCCCCATTTCACGCATAGTCCTGTGGCGGATTTAAAACCGCCGAGTTCGCGGAAATTATGCATATTATCAAAGGGCAGTTTGCGCTGTTGTTCCCGCTCATGGTGGGCCTGTTCGGCGGGAATAAGGCGTTGTTCCGCCAATATTGATTCACCGTCAGCGGTGGGCAGGGCCCTTATTATTGCTATTGGATTCATAAAAGGATTAGGGACCTTCCGTAGGTGCCGAGTTCAAGCTGGTTGGCGATTGATTTTGATTTAGGGCGCTGGGTTGGCGACTGGCACGGTATTCCCCCGGGGTCATTCCCGTCCACTTTTTAAATGAGCGATGAAAGGCGCTCGGCTCATCAAAGCCGAGCAGGGCGGAGACCGCATTAATTTTTAATTCCGGTTGATTTAACCAACGGCAGGCGTGTTCTTTGCGCAGCTCATCTTTAAATTCTTGGTAGGTGGTGTCGAGGTCTTTTAAGCGCCGTCGCAGGGTGCGCACGGACATGTGTAACTGCTCAGCCATGGTAACAACGCTAGGGAATTCATGACTTAAATCTGTACCGATGATGCGCTTCATTTGCGATAGCAATGAGCTATCTTCGTCCTCTTGAGCAACCAAGAGATGATAGGGCGCATTGCGAAGGAATTTACGCAGGGACTCCTCAGTATGTATTAACGGGCAGTCGAGATTGTGCTCAGCGATCAAAAATGCGTTGTGCTCACTGCCGTAAAATATGTCGCAGCTAAACAATTGTTCAAAATAATTGTCTTTGTCAGGCCCCTGAATCTGCAAATAGACACCTAAAAGATCTAGCGGCTTGCCTATAAGCCATTGGCAAAACCGACGCCAAATTGCCATCATCCTGGCCGTGGTGTAACTGGCCTCTAATTCGGAGTGAAGCTGGCTGGTATCGACCAGCTCAGCACTTTGGGCAAAGCGGTAGATGGCGGTGCCATTATTGAGCCGTTCGACCGGACGCTTAGGGGTATTGTGCATGTCGCTTAGGCTGCGGCAAAAATTGATAAATTCCGATGCCCGTTGCAGTGCTTGCTCTAAGGTTTCACAGTGAATTACAAAAAGACAGAGCATTCTAAAGCTGCCCGCTGGTGTGCGCCTTTGTAGCCCTAGGCCGAACGATTCATCTTGTAATAGCCACATAACCCGATTGTAAATTTGGCTGTAATCGCGGCTGTCAATTAGGCTGTTTAAGTCGGCACCGGCGGCCATCGGGTTAAACGAGAGTTGCAGTGAGCGCAGCAGTTCCGCGCTGCTATACCCCTGAGCTTCAGCAACTTGGAGCATGCTGCGCGCATATTTAAGCGGTACGCGATCTTTATGGGGGGAATAACTGTTACGCACAAATAGCCTGCTAAAAGAGTGACGGTCTTGTTTACTCAGGATGGCAAGTTTACCGCGTATCACTGTAAAAATGGATTAAATATCCCCTGTGCTTGCGTTAGCACTGAGTTTAATCCGCAGATTCACTTCATGAGCGCTGCCGCGCGGCCGAGATTTCAGGCCAGAAGTGGCAGGCGGTAGAGTGCTGCTCGCCGTCATTGGTTTGTAATGTCGGGGCATCTTGTTCGCAGCGTGTTTGCCGATGTGGGCAGCGGGTGTGAAAACGGCAGCCCGAGGGCGGTGCAACAGGCGAGGGGAGATCGCCACTGATCTGCGCGTCAATGGGTGACGTTTCACCTAGTCGGGGAATCGACGCTAACAGGCCTTGGGTGTAGGGGTGTCTTGGCTGGCTATAGATGGATTCGGCATCGGCGATTTCGACTATTTGACCTAAGTACATTACCGCAATGCGGTCACTCATGTGTCGCACTACCGCTAGATCGTGGGAAATAAAAATGATACTGAGTTTAAGTTTTTGCTGAATATCCATGAGCAGATTCAGAATTTGCGCCTGAACCGAGACATCGAGCGCGGATACCGCTTCGTCGCAGATTAAAACCTTGGGCTCCAGCGCAATGGCCCGAGCAATGCCAATGCGCTGGCGTTGGCCACCGGAAAATTCATGGGGGTATTTATTGGCTGCGTTTGGCGGCAGGCCAACCATTGCCAGCAATTCCGCCACCCGTTGACGACGGCTTTCGCGATCGCCAAGTTTGTGGATAATGAGTGGTTCTTCAAGAATTACCTCAACGGTGTGGCGACTGTTTAAGGACTCAAAGGGATCCTGAAAAATCATTTGTAGGGCGCGGCGATAGTCACGCATTGCGCGATCTGGGAGGCCTGCTATATCGGTCTTACGATAGCGGACAGAGCCAGCGGTGGGCTTATGCAAATTCAATAGCGCCTTGGCGAGACTGCTTTTGCCGCAACCAGATTCACCCACTAAACCGAGAGTTTCGCCTTCATACAGTTTAAAGCTGACACCGTCTACGGCGCGCAGATAAGTGCGTGAGGGACGGAATAGCCCGCCGCCCTGGCCAAAGTGCAGTTGCAGATCATTTACTGTAAGAATTGCCTTGCCGTTGTTTACGCTCATGGCGAGATGCTTCTCCATAAATGGCATGCGACGCTTACTTCCTCTCGGGTATCGGCCCGTTTTGTGATGACTTCGTTAGCCGGGGGCGTTTGACAAATGTCTTGGGCATAGCGACAGCGGTTGGCGAACCGACAACCCGCAGGCATATTGTCGATTGCGGGGACTTGCCCCTCTAAACTGTGCAGCCGTGATTTGGGCGGATGACCCGCCCCCGGCAGCGAGGCCAGCAAGCCTTGGGTATAGGGGTGGCGTGCCTGGCTAAATATCTGCGCTGCGGCCCCGTATTCAACTATTTTACCCGCGTACATCACCGCTATGTGGTCGCTAAGCTGGGATACCAGCGCTAGGTCATGGGTAATAAAAAGCATGGCCATGCCATTTTTTGCTTGGAGTTTTTTCAATAATCTGACGATTTGGGCCTGTATCGTCACGTCGAGCGCGGTGGTTGGCTCATCGGCGATGAGTAGCTCTGGCTCGCAGGCCAGTGCCATGGCGATCATGACCCGCTGACGCATGCCGCCAGACAATTGATGGGGGTAGGCATTGAGCCGCTCTGCCGGCGCCGGAATGCCGACCTCCGTCAATAACTCTAAAACCCGGGCGCGGTGAATTGCGTTGGACTGCTTGGGGAAATGCAATTTCAGCACTTCCATAAGTTGACGGCCAATTTGCTGTACTGGATTCAGGGCACTCATGGGGTCCTGAAATATAACCGCAATTTTGTGACCGCGAATCTGGCGTAAAGCTTTATTGCTTAATTGACTTAAGTCATCGCCTTTGAAAAGTATTTTACCACCGCTGCGCAAAGCTTGCGGCTTGGGCAGTAAATCGAGTATTGCCATTGCGGTAAGACTCTTACCACAACCAGATTCGCCAACGAGCCCCATTGTTTGACCGGAGGCAATCGCGAAAGAGATTGCGCTAACCAATTCGCGCTGTATGCCATCGTCACCGCGAATCGCGACGCTCAATTGTTCAACCGATAGCAAACTCATGGTGCGATTACCCACGTTTTGTCCACTATGATTTCAGGGGGCAGGGAGTCGCCGTCGTCTTTAGCCTTTAGGATGTCCCGTCGGGCTTGTTTATCTATCCAAAACAAACCGCCACTGCCGCCCAGTGGATCAAACAATGAATCACTCGTGCGAGTCCCGTGAGCTGGCGGTAATTTTAGCCAGCGCCAATACGCCTCGCGGGTATAGGGGACTTTGAAGGTTGGGATAAACGAACCCTGATCGTGGATCATCTGCTCAAGCTCATGAGCAAGCTTAACGCGCTCGGCTTTATCGGTGCCCTTGCGATAGGCCATGATTTTGGCGTCCATGAGGGGGTTGTCAGTGTTCGTGACATTATTGGTCTGAGATATATGGGCGTTATCAGAATGGTAAAACTCCCAGTATCGTGGCGACAGTCCGCCACCAGACCAGCCCATCCATGCAGCCTGATGTTTATTTTCCATTATTTGCTTGAAGGCCGCCGACGGGTCGAGTAGCTGCAGTTTAAACTCGACCCCAGCCTTGAGCGCCTCTTGACTCAAGATCACCAGGCGGTCGTTGTGGCCGCTATTGTAATAGGTGATGCGAATACTCAGCGGCTGTCCGTCTTTAACACGTATGCCGTCTTTATTGCGCGTGTCCCAACCGGCTTTATCAAGGTATTCACCGGCTTTTTTTAGATCAAATTCGCGGGCGCGAATTCTGGTGTTGGTGTAGTCGCCATAGCCCTCGTGAGCGCTTTGTAGTCTTTCGTAGTCACCATGTAATACGGTATTGATCACTTTATCGACATTGAGTGCATGGGCAATACCGTAGCGCACATTGATGTCGTCGAGCGGCCGCGCATCTTCGTTCAGAAACAGCCCGCTGATTGGCTGTGGCACATCATTGTAAAACTTGATTTTGCTGACATAGCCCTTTTCGTAGATATCGCCTTGCGCCTTTTTATGCCAAAAGCGGGGCATCAGCAGGGGAAAGTTATCTAGCTCGCCTTTGCGAAAATACTGGTAGGCAATATTAATGTCGCGAATAAGTTTTACTCGCAAATGATCGGGGTTGTAACGGTGTTTGAAATAGCGTTTATCGTTTGCCCACCAGTCCTTTTTGCGGCTAAATTCAACGTACTTTCCTTTACGAATCTCACTGATAATATAGGGGCCAGTGTTCGGCTCTATACGCCAGTTGTAATCCCTAACCCAATTTTCATCTAGGGTGTGAAAGTGCTTCGGCACGGGAGACACGCTGTACTCAAATAGCATTTCATCCTGGGGCTTGGCCACTGAACCTTCAATACCAATGGTGTAGTCGTCATATTTGACAAGATCGCTTATGACCTCGCTGAAATAATTGTTATACCACGGTGCTAAAATAAATTTCGAGCGCATAAACGCTAGGCCGAAAACGTAATCGTCAGCAGTGACCGGCTTGCCGTCCGACCACCGAGCGTCGGGGTCTAAACGAAAATAGATGCTGTGGCCGTCGTCGCCAAACGCCCAGTGAGTAGCGAGTTCGGGTAGCGGGTTTAAGGTGTTGGGGTGTATGCCCACAAGGCTCAGATTATTGGCGCGCATATAGCTGGCAAAACTGCCATTAGAATCTGGCCCCACCAACCTCAGTGTTAATGGGAAGGTGGTGACAAAGGTACGGTATCGGCCGCCGGGTTTGGCGCGGGGGTCTGCAAATATCGGGTCGCTCAGATTGCTTTGCCACTTTAGCCCGTCGGGTAGTGCACTTGGTAATGCCTGTACAAGGGGTGTGTTAATAACAACTAAAAGCAGTAGGAATACAAATTTATTCATAGTAGCTAAATTGCCTTGGGTCATAGGCATCGCGAATGGCTTCGCCGATATAGGCGACCAGCATTAAAATAACCGTCATGGCGATAACGACCGAGCCGACTAACCACATTGACTCCAAATTCTCGGTGCCTTGTTTGAGCAGTTCACCCCAGCTTGACACCGGCGGTGGCAAGCCAAAGCCGAGATAGTCCAATGCGGTGAGCGAGGTGATGCCCGAGGCAACAGAGAAGGGGATAAAGGTGACCAAGGTCGATACGCTATTGGGTAAAATGTGACGAAAAACAATTCGACTGCCAGAGGCACCGATTGCCCTAGCCGCCATTACATAGTCACGTGCGACTTCTTTATAGGTGGCGGTTCGCATATACCAGGTCATTGCGGTCCAGCCAAAAAAGGCCATGATAAATAGCAGGCTCCAGAAACTGGGCGTAATAATTGAGGCCACAATCATAATGACATACAGAAAGGGAATGTTTGACCAAATTTCAATTATGCGTTGAAAGATCAAGTCAAAGGCGCCGCCCCAAAAGCCCATTAAACAGCCTATGGCCACGCCAATCGCGTAATTAAACACCAAAAGTAGTAGGGAAAAGACAATGGCCGTGCGGAAGCCGTAAAGCAGACGAGCAGCAACATCGCGGCCGCTGGTGTCGGTGCCCAGATAATGTCCGGTGCTTAAAGAGGGGGCATGGGGTGGAAAATCGCCAGCAATTAAATCCGTTTCCAAGGGGCTATATGGAATCAGCGGCATTAGCACCCAGCCATTGCCGCTCTCGCTGAGTTGATTTTGCAGCTCCCGGTAGTTCACTTCGTAACTGTAATCTAAGCCGAATTCCTTACCGCTGCGAACATCGCCGAATGTGGGGAAATACCATTGACTTTCATAGACCACCAGTAATGCCCGATTACCGGCAATAAGCTCGGCACCAAAGCTGCCCAACGTTAAGGCGAGAAGAATCAAAGTAGAGTAAAAGCCACGTTTGGACTGCCGAAAGCGCTGCCAGCGCTTTTTGGCAACTGGGTTGCGCAGGGTAAAAATGCTCATGTGCTACTCCCTCCGCCAAAGCGAATGCGGGGGTCGACCAATGCAACGCAAATATCGGAGAGGATATTGCCCAGCAGATAAAGAAGCGAAGAGATAACCAGAATACCCATCACAATTGGGTAGTCCCGCTCAACAATGGCTTCGTAACCCAGTAAGCCAATACCGTCGATATTGAAAATGGTTTCTATCAAAAATGAGCCGCCCAAGAGCAATGAAATATTGTTGCCAAAGGAGGTTGCGACGGGAATTAAGCTATTGCGCAGCGCATGGCCTCTGACACTGGCGCTGCGACTGAGGCCTTTGGCTGCGGCAGTGCGCATATAGTCAGCTGACAAGTTATCCATTAAGGCGTTTTTCATCATAAGTGTGGTAACTGCAAAGCTGCCCGCTAAATAGGCGATCAACGGCAGTGCTGCATGATGAAAAATGTCGCCCGCTTTGGCAAGCGGCGAAAGCTCATCATAGTCGTCGCTAATAAATCCGCCGAGGGGAAACCAATCCCAGTATCCCGCAAATAAAGAAATGAGCGCGATACCAATCACATAGCTGGGTAGGGCGTAGCCCAAAAACACAAGCGCCGATGACCAGCTATCTAGCGCGCTGCCGTGATACATGCCCTTGGCGAGCCCCAGGGGTATACAGACTAAGTACGTGAGCACGAGGGTGCATACGCCATAGAATACTGAGACCGGAAATCGCTCTTTTATTATTTGCCACACCGGGTCTTGGTAGCGGGTAGAGGTGCCTAGATCAAACTGTACAACTTGTTTAAGCCAGCGCACATAGCTGCTGAGCATGGGTTGGTCAAAACCGTAGTAGTGTTTTAATTCAGCAAGCTGCCCGTCAGAGAGAGTGCCACCGCCTTGGCTGCGCTGCAATGATCCGGTTTCTCCACCAAGTTGCGCCTGAATCATTAATTGTTCAATAGGCCCACCAGGAACTAACCGGGTGATTGCGAATACCAATAAGGTAATGCCAATAAAGGTGGGAATAATTAATAAAAAACGGCGAACGAAATAGCCTGTCATAAATGCAGCAAAAACCTGAGTCGCGCTATGGAGCGTACACTATATCAAACTCATCAAAGGTCTGCGTGGGTAATGTCAACATACAAGGTTAGCGATTGGCCGGGCCGCAAATATTGGCTGGTTTTTATCGAGTTCCATTCAGCAATATCGCGGATGCGTAAATTGAAGCGGCTGGCAATGAGCGATAAAGAATCGCCATTGCGAACCTTGTAACCGACTTTACGGATAATTCCCTGATTACTGGTATTGGGCGCCTTACCCCAAATAATGAGTTTTTGGCCGGGACGAATCGTGGCGTTACTCGCTAACTTATTCCAGTTGTTTATTTGTGTAGATTTCACACCGTACTTATTAGCAATATCGCTGATGGTGTCGCCGCTGGCTACTGTGTGCTGCAGGCGACTGGCGTCGCTGCTGGCTTGGCCGCGGTTTAATCCCTTCAGGGGCGATAATCCGTTGCCAGCATCGGGGATAAGCAGTACTTGACCCACTTTTAAAAGGTCTTTGTCGAGCTGGTTGCTCGCCCTTAACGTTGCAACATCAACATGGTGCTCCCGGGAAATACCTATGAGGTTGTCACCGCGTTCAACGGTATAGCGCTGCCAGCGTACGCGGTCTCTGGGAGGAACCTTGGCTAGGCGCTGTTTAAATGTTTTTGATTTACGGATCGGGATCAGTAGTCGGTGTGGGCCGTCAGGCGCGGTTACCCAGCGGTTGAAACCGGGGTTCAAGCGGTAAAGTTCGTCGACACTGATCTCCGCGAGCTTTGCTGCTTGGGCCAAGTCGATTTGGCTGCCGGTGTCTACAGCAACAAAGTGCGCACTATTGGGAACCTTTGGCAGCGTTAAATTGTAACTGGCGGGATTTTGGAAGATTTTAACCAATGCGAGCATCTTAGGAACGTAGCTCTCAGTTTCTTTGGGCAAATTCAGCGACCAAAAATCGGTGGGTAGGCCTTTTCGGGTGTTCTTATTGATGGCCTTGTTGACCGTGCCCGCGCCGGCATTGTATGCAGCGAGGGTGAGAAGCCAATCGCCGTCGAAGCGCTTATTTAAATCGCTTAGGTAATCAAGCGCGGCATCTGTTGCAGTAATAACGTCACGGCGACCGTCGTACCACCAGTTTTGCTCTAAACCGACGTGTTTAGCGGTACTTGGTATAAATTGCCACAAACCCGACGCGCGGCCGTGGGAGTAGGCAAATGGGTCGTAGGAGCTTTCAACAAAAGGTAGTAGGGCGAGGTCTGCCGGCATGTCCCTAGATTCAAGGTTTTCGAGAATATAAAAAATGTAGCGGGCGGCGCGCTTGCTAACATTGGCAAGGTAGTATGCGTGTTCAGCGTACCATTCTTCGCGCTCCTCCACGGCTTCTTGTTTCGTTAGTTCACCAAAACTGAGTTCCCTTGCAAGCCGGATCCAGAGTTCCTCTGGACGAGTGGTTTTCGTAGCTTTTTGTGGGCTTGCGTCGGCTACTGCCGCAGGTATGGGGCGTTTCTCCGTTGCTTCCTCGGCGGATTTTGGCCGCGTCGGACGATTTTTGCTGTTACTGCTGTAATATTTTGGTAAACCCTGGAGTGTATAGTTTGCGGGGTCTCCAGTTTGCTTTCTATGTTCAACATTGCGCTGGTACTTGCACATACTTGACGATCGGTGTTCAGCTTTTTCACAGTAGCGTGCATCGCTGGTAGCGCGGACGGCACGCCGCTGGGGCGTCTGGGCGCAAGCAGTTACCAGTGATAGCAAAAGTGCACCAATTGTGATTCTGTATATGTAGCTTTTTATTTTCATAATGGTGCAATTATTCAGTTGTAGTATTCAAAAGTCATCCTTCCACTTCCGTAGATTTGCAAAAATATCCTTTTCTTCCCAACACTTACCTCCAGTGTGGGCGTTTACGCTGGCCTGCACTGTGCTTTTTCCTGTTCTCAGGAATGGATTGGTTAGCAACTCCAGTGCCAATTTAGACGGTACAGTGGGTAGACCCTCTGCACGCCGACGACTCGCGTCTGCAATCCGGTGTTCCAAATCTTGATTCGACGGTTCCACTGCTTGCGCAAAACAAAGATTGCTCAATGTGTATTCGTGCGCGCAATACACCGCTGTATTGGTGGGTAAAGCAGAGATTAGTCCTAAGGACCCCAGCATTTGTTCCGCAGTGCCTTCAAACAACCTACCACAACCGCCTGCGAACAAGGTGTCGCCACAGAATAGCAGGGGGTTGGGGACGCAGTCTGAGATGTAGTAAGCAATGTGATCTAATGTGTGCCCTGGTACCGCGATGACCTCGACACGATGGCCGAATAATTCGAGCGTCTGGCCATGAGTCATTCGCTGGGTAATGCCTAGGCATTGATTTTTAGGCCCATACACTGGTGCTTGAGGGTAATGCTCACTTAGCAACTCAATACCGTTAACGTGGTCGTAGTGGTGATGCGTAATCAGAATTGCGCTAAGCTTTAACTGATGCTCTTCTAGGTATTTTAGTACCGGCGCAGCATCGCCAGGATCGACAATAATTGCCTCTCCGTCGTGGGCGACACACCAGATATAGTTGTCGCTAAAAGCAGGTATAGGTGATATTGATAACATAATCATTATTTTTGGACCGACAGCGCAGCTTAAACATTCTGGTCACGACCTGCAATAGTCGGCCCCGGAATGTTTTGTGGAGGATTAATATGGCGAAATGGCGAATACAGCACGCTCCTGACGTATTGTTACCTGCCCTAAGGGGCTGGTTTCAAAGCAATGTTGGTCGCACAGTTTTGGCGGAAGAGCGCGCTTTAATTGCGGGCGCGATCAGTGATACCAGCACCGCCAAGTATAATCTTCTCAATTTGAGTGTGATTCCCGACCGCTGCCCGATTGATGTTAATGTGTATCAGCGTCAATTTTGCCTGGGTGGCATCGGTCATTACGGCTTGAGTCAAGTGCTAGACGTGGTATGTGACTTTGAGGAGCTGCCCGTCGCGAACGAGTCGCAAGATGTGGTGCTATTGCATCATTTGCTGGAGTTTGTCGGCGACCCTCATCGCGTTCTGCGCGAAGTTGAACGGGTGATCGTGCCTCACGGCAAGGTGGTGATCTGTGGCATTAACCCATATTCGCCACTGGCGATGCGCGGATACCTCGGTCGCCTCAAACGCAGCCCTATGTGGCAAAACCACACCTTAAGTTTGCACCGCATTAGCGACTGGCTGTCGCTATTAGGTTTTGAGGTCAATATCGTGGAATATGCTTTCCACCGCCTACCTTTAAATAACCCAAATTTCTTTATGGCGCACAAAGCTGCATCGAAAAAGTTACCAATGGGTGGTGTTTTTGTGCTGAGCGCGACAAAATACCGCGCGCCCATGACCCCGACCCAAGAAAAACCCATGAGCCGCGCTAAAATTCTTCGCCATCCAGCGATGGTCGGAGCAACTCGAAACATTAAAGCACGAGCAGATTATGAGTGACGCCCCAGAACAGGTTGAAATTTTTACCGACGGCGCCTGTCGCGGCAATCCCGGGCCAGGCGGCTGGGGTGCGCTACTGCGCTATCAGGGCAAAGAGCACAATCTGTTTGGCGGAGAGCCTCAAACTACCAATAATCGCATGGAGTTAATGGCCGCAATTGAAGCGCTGCGCGCCTTAAAGCGTCCCTGCGAGGTGGTTTTGACGACAGATTCACAATATGTGCGCCAAGGCATAACCGAGTGGATGGTAAACTGGAAAAAGCGTGGCTGGAAAACAGCCGCCAAACAAGCCGTGAAAAATGCCGATCTGTGGCAGCAATTAGATGCAGCGGCGCAAATCCACAAGGTTGACTGGCGTTGGGTAAAGGGGCATAGCGGACACCGCGAAAATGACATTGCGGACGCCTTGGCGAATCGCGGTATTGACGAAATGAGAGGCGCCTGAATATGCGGCAAATTGTCTTAGATACGGAAACAACAGGCATAGATCCCGGCCAAGGCCACCGTATTATTGAAATAGGCTGCGTGGAACTGGTCGACCGCAAGCTCACTGGTCGTCATTACCACCAGTATATAAACCCCGATCGCGAAGTCGAAGCTGGGGCGATTGAAGTGCATGGTATTACCAATGACATGCTCAAGGATAAGCCTCTTTTTGCCCAAATTGCCGATGACTTTTTGGACTTTATTCGCGGTGCCGAACTCGTTATTCACAACGCGCCCTTTGATATTGGTTTCCTTGATGCTGAGTTTAAGTACTTGGCACGTAACACCCCCAAAATAGCGTCCATATGCAGTGTAGTTGACACCTTGGTCATGGCGCGACAAAAGCATCCTGGCCAGCGCAATAGTCTCGATGCCTTATGTTCACGCTATTATGTTGATAATTCCCAGCGTGACCTGCACGGCGCGCTGCTAGACGCTGAAATTCTGGCAGACGTCTACTTACTGATGACCGGTGGACAGACCGCTTTATCACTCGCGACTGATGATGGGACCCAACAGGGCGAGGGCGGCGTTGTCGGTGAGCATCGTCAAATTACAAGTATCCAAAAGCGGCCTCGTGTCATTATGGCGAGCAGCGATGAACTCGCCTTACACCAAAAACAGTTGGCAGAAATTGATAAAAGCAGTGGTGGTAACTGTGTCTGGCAGCGCCCGGTCAGCGTCGAAAACTGAGACTTTTACTATGCCGTGTTAAGTAAATTTCCTCAATAGTGCTGTGCTTCTCAGTCGTTTAGTGCTAAATAGTCTATAAATAACCGCTAGTTAAATGACTAAGTCAAAGCAAAACTTGATGACGGCCCGGCGGGCTATAAGGAAATTGTGTGGCACTGAAAGTGGAAATCAATACCAGCTCTTACGCAGTTGTGGCCGAAGAACTCGGTAAAACCCTGCAGCAGGCCACTAATGTTTTTGAAACGTTTTTGTCTGAACGCCACAACCTAAACTTATTAGAACAATGCGAAGTCGATCTGCGCCAAATTGGCGGTACGCTGCGCCTTTTGCAAATCCCCGGTGCAGCGTTACTTGCAGACGAAATGCGCTCACTGAGTTATGCGATCTTAAATAGCACAACAGCTGTCCCAGAAGCGCAGTTAAACGCCCTTAGTACGGCGTTCTTTGTGTTACCCCGGTACTTGGAGTTTGTGCAATCGCGGCACGCCGACATTCCGCTTATGGCTTTGTCTCACGCCAATGAATTGCGTGCGGTCCACGGCCAGCTTTTATTGCCGGACAGCTATTTTGACATGGCGACGGGCCCCTTATTTAGCCGCGACTCCAATATTCGTTTGCGTAGTAATCCATTGGCTGGCGCGGAGTTAGACATTGCCTTAAAACGTATCCGCCACCTCTACCAAACCGGTCTCTTGGGATTGCTACGCGACGCGCAAATTCCGCTGCAGCTCACCATAATGTCGCGAGCGGTTCGGCGGCTGTGTAATGTTATAGAGTCAGGCCCCCAGCAGCGGTTTTGGCTGCTTGCTGACGCTGTACTGGAAGCGTTTGTTAACAACGGCCTAGAACTTAATGCGCATCGGAAAAAGGTGCTTGCTGGCTTAGAAGGGCAGCTGCGCGGCCGTATTAAGAATCGTTTGAGTTTAAATAATGTACTGGAACAAGAGTTACGGTATTTGCTTACAATTAGCGCGTATCGTGACGGTATGACCGGTAAAATCATGAAAGTTGCGCAGATTGAAACCGCCGAGATCAATGATGAGCAAATATGCTCATTGCGTAAATTGATGCTAGGTTTGAGCTATGACACGGTTTCCTCTGTTATTAACGAACTTCGCGGCGAATTGCGTCACGCCAAAGACGTCTTAGAATTACTGGCCCAACATCAACGCAGTGATGAAGATGAAATTCGGCCACTTGTCGCCGTGTTAAAACAAAGTGCTGACATTCTAATGGTCTTGAATTTGCCTGCATTTGCCGTCAGCCTAAACGAACATACAAGTGCCTTAGAAAGCCTGATTGGACGAGATCTAGTTCAAGAGCGCAGCCAATTAGAAGATTTAGCGGAGACCCTACTGTTTATTGATGGCAGCCTAGCCCAGATCGACCGCCGCAAGTTGAATTACGAGGACCTCGGTGATTTAAGCATTGAGCGCCGTGATGCGATCAGTGCCGACAACCAGCTTAGTGAGGCCCGCAGCATTGTGATTGATGAGTCTAAGGCGGCCATCGGCATGGTAAAGCGGGCTATCTCTGCCTATATTGAATCTGATTTTGACAGTACTCATATTTCGAATTTACCCCAATTACTAAATTCAGTGCGAGGCGCGTTTTACATGATGGGGGTCGCGAAACTGCCCGAAGTCACTGGCGGAGCAACAGAGTTTATTCGCGGCTTTGTTGAGCGAAGCCAGATTAATCCCGCCGAAGATGTTCAATCTCTGGAGACCTTGGCGGATGCGATGATCAGTATTGAGTACTTTCTTACCGAATTTGGGCGCCGGCATATTGCCGATGAGCGTATACTGCAAGTAGCAGAAGACAGTATTGCACTGCTGCGTGCGCCCAAGCAAGTCACTGTCTGATGACCTTAGCACTATGACCTTGGATTATACTCTTATTCTTATTTCCGGCGCGGGATTATTGCTGTGTTTCCTAGCCGTGCTGCGATTGCGCCAACATTTTGTCAGCGGGGCGCTCGCAGTCGTACTGACCTTTGGCTTTACCACTGGCGTTATTCTTGTCAGTAAAGACGTATTGAGCTATCGCAATCTAGCCGATGAAACCATGGTCGCGCGGGTGTTCGTTGGTGCGAACAAAGACCCTAAGCAGTTTTTGGTGAGTGTCGACACCCTTAATGACCAGCCACTGCAATCCTATTTGTTAATGGGTGACCAGTGGCAGATTGATAGCCGCGTGATGCGCTGGCAGCTTCCTGCTGCACGCCTGGGTTTTGATAATCTCTACCGTTTAGAACGCTTGCTGGGTCGATACGCTGATATAGAAAATGAGCGCAATGCCCCTCGTACAGTGTATTTATTGAGCCTTTCTAAGCCACTTGATGCGTGGGACTTATTGCGGAGCAATGATTTTTTCCACAAGTGGGTGGAGGCCGATTACGGCAATGCGGTTTTCGCGCCCATGGTCGACGGTGCCCAATTTGCCGTCTACCTCGGCCGCAGTGGACTCTTTATTCGCCCCGAAAACCCAATAGCGGTCAAAGCCTTACGCAATTGGCCTGCTTGACTTAAACTACCTTGTCGTATGAATATGTGGCACTTTTAAAACCTCTCTGGGAGTACTTTTTTGGAATTTCTACTGGAATACGGCTTGTTTCTAGCCAAATCCATCACGGTGGTCGTTGCCTTTGTTGTGATTGTTAGCGCTATCGCCGTCGCGAGTCAACGCAACAAAAAAGAGGGTACTGACGGTCATATAGAGGTGACGACGCTCAATCACCGCTATGAAGACTGGGAAGACTTACTCAAGTTTGAAATTCTAGACGAAGACAGTTTTAAAAAAGAACGTAAGGCTAAAAAGAAGAAACTAAAGGCCGATGCCAAGAAAAATGCCGACCAACACCGCAAGCGCCTTTATGTACTTGATTTCGACGGCGACGTAAGTGCCTCGGATGTCGAATTTTTGCGCCACGAGATTTCAGCCATCCTGACTGTCGCCCGACCTGAAGACGAGATACTGCTACGCCTAGAAAGCCCCGGCGGCATGGTGCATAGCTACGGCTTGGCGGCATCCCAATTACAGCGTATTCGCGCCCATGGAATCCCGCTAACAATCGCCATCGACCGCGTCGCCGCCAGTGGCGGTTATATGATGGCCTGCATTGGCGACCGGATTATGTCAGCGCCTTTTGCTGTTATTGGCTCGATTGGTGTCGTTGCACAACTGCCGAATTTTAATCGTCTGTTGAAAAAGCATGACGTCGATATAGAATTACACACCGCAGGGGCTCACAAGCGCACCCTGACGATGGTGGGCGAAAACACTGAGGAAGGTCGCAAAAAGTTCATAGAAGAACTTGAAGAAACCCATATCCTGTTCAAAGAGTTTGTGAGTGAAAACCGTCCACAATTGGAAATTGATAATATTGCAACAGGGGAAGTGTGGTACGGCTCTAAGGCGCTTGAAGTGAAGCTCGTTGACGAGATTCGTACCAGTGACGACTATTTATTAAGCCAGCGTGCGGACAGTGATATATACGCCGTTAGTTACCGCCAAAAGCGCAGTTTATCAGAGCGCTTGGGCTTTGCAGCGGAAGGCGCAATAAATCGTACACTGTCGTCATTGCTTGCTAAGTTGAGCCAAAACAGGTTTTAGGCGCTTGTATCTTGCATTGGAAGTTATATCGATTGAAACCGCAGTCTAAGCCTTCTTTGGAGAATGCGCCGACGTCAATAATACGACAGCGGGGCATTAAACTCTGGGAAGTTGCATTGGTGCTCGCCATCAGCAGCGTTATCGTTATTTTCATCAGTGTTATTGTCAATAAGCGTATCGACACCGCGCTTAAAGAGCAGGTGAACAGCGATTTTCGCCGTATTTCCATGGCATTGCATCAGTACAAACTCGACAATAAACGCTACCCAAGCAGCGAACAGGGCTTAATGGCCCTTTACTACCCGCCAGAGATTGAACCCCTAGCCGAGAAGTGGGACGGCCCATACATAAATCGTGAAACACTGATTCACGATCCATGGAAGAAAGCCTATCGCTACCTTAGCTCTGATGCACCGCCAGGCTTTGAAATAACGAGTTTAGGTGCTGATGCTAAAATTGGGGGTAAAGGACAAAATGCTGATTTGAGTGTTAGTTACCAGAGTGATGAACACTAATCATTCTTCGCGACTCAATTCTGCCGTTTGAAAAGCCATATCCCTGAGCTACTTTTGGCATTCATCTAATAATACTGCTTATTTACGAAGAGGCTTCGCCAGTTGTGTTAAGCACTGGATAGAGCGGGCGTTCAGCTATTCTCTCGCCACGCCAGTTAACTGGGCATGGCGAGAGATGAGTGCTTTAGTTTTGCGTTAAAGCGTGCGTGCGGTGCGAGTTAAGGTCTTACTGCTACTTCGCAGCGTTATCCCTTCCATTCCCTTAAGGCATCGTCCGCAAACATCGTGTTACGCATGCTGGGCGTTAGAAGAAGCGAATAATTAGTAACAAAGCAAGTAAGGTCACCATCCAAGCCGCCATACTACTAATAGATATCGTGCGGGAAAAAACCCCTTCGCCGCTATTAAGCGCGGCTAAACGCTGCTCGAGAGTATTGCCAATGCTCATAATGCGACTGCGAATAGTGAGATCCACACGATTTACTAAGCGACGACAGGCATTGATCAGCCGCGGCAGGGGCCGTCGATACATCCAATCGAAATCCAAATTAGTAGACGGCAATTCTGGCGGATACATACCTTTTAGGTTCAGCCAAACAAACGCCAATGCAGAGAAAAACAGAAGCTGGGTCTGAGTGAGAATATGGCTCACATCATAAGCACTGTAATCCGTTGGGAAGGGCAGGTGTTGGTAAAGTAGTTGCGGAAAGATACCGATCGCAAGACACAGGGTCGCCGCGATACCCATTGCGAGTAGCATATTCCAAGGTGCTTCTTTACAGCGAATACCAGAGTCGTGCGCGAAAAACGCAAAGTAGGGGATTTTGATACCGGCGTGATGGAATACCCCAGCCGAAGCGAATAATAGCAGTAGCCACACAATGTTAAAGTGTTCTTTAAGCGCTGCCGACATGATCATGGATTTGCTGACAAATCCGCTGAACAAAGGGAATGCTGATATCGACGCCGCGCCAACAATACAGAGTATCGCTGTTTTGGGCATCGACTTGTATAAACCGCCCAGTTCAGAGCCGTTAATGCGACCAGTGCGGTAGAGCACCGCGCCCATGGACATGAACAATAAGCCTTTAAAAATAACGTCGTTAAAGGCGTGGGCAACGGCGCCATTAATACCTAACTCCGTGCCGATACCGATGCCAACCATCATAAAGCCTAGCTGGTTGACCAAGCTGTAGGCGAGGACTCGGCGGAGGTCATTTTCAATAACAGCAAAGAATATCGGGAAACATGCCATTGTGGCGCCGATATAAACCAGCATTTCGGTGCCAGGGAAGCCCCTTGCCATTGAATACACCGCAACCTTCGTGGTGAATGCGCTCAAAAAGACGGTGCCGGTTGGGGTCGCTTCTGGGTAGGCATCGGTTAGCCAGTTATGAAAAAACGGGAACGCGCATTTGATGCCAAATGCCAAGAACATAAACCAACTGGCAATTGAATGGAGTCCGATTTCGCTAAACATCAGACTGCCGTTTTGTTTGAAATAGAGAATGATGCCGACCAGCAGTAGCAGCCCCGAGATTACCTGGATGATTAGGTAACGCATACCGGCGCTGTAGGCGGTATCTGTACGACGCGCCCAGATCAAAAAGACCGAGGTGACCGCCAGCATTTCCCAAAAAATAAATAAAGTCAGTAAATCGCCCGCAAAGACCGCCCCTAATGCGCTGCCAGCGTAAAGCATGGCTGCGACCTGTTGCGTTTTATCCTTAATGTGCAGGGAATAAATAACACTGATCAAGGCAGCGATATGAAATAAATAGCCAAACAACAGGCTTAAACGGTCGATATGAATTGGCTTGAGCGCCATACCCATTAATTGAGTTTCAAGACCAAAATCGCTCGGCAGCTGCCAGAGGTTTAAGGCGCTGACCACAACAACCACAATTAATGCAGGGCCACGCCATGTCGCACCGCCAACTAAGGCGATTAACGCGCCAAGGTAAAAAATTAAAAACGGCGGTAACTCAATCCCCAGCATGAGTTTCCTCCTTCGCGCTTTGGTTTACTTGCTGATAATAATCTTCACCACGCATCAAACCTTTGCGCATCCACTTAGCAACGAGCACAAGTACGACGCAGCCAATAAAGCCGTATACCGGATAAAAACCATACAGCCCCTCCCAGGGGTGCACAGAGTGGCGGTGAATGATGAAATCTAATCCAAACAGCACGGCGCAAATAGCATAAAGGCTACGAAGTATCCAGCGCAGTGTTTCTGGGCGATCAAAAAAATCCTGGGAGTGGCTCATTGCGATCCCTCGGTGAAAATCTGGGATACCAACTCGAAAAGCGGGTTGGGAAAGAAAAATAATAAAATACAGGCGCCAGCCGTGATACACAGGGCAATAAGCGACGCAGTCGGCGCCTCTTTTATGGCCACTGGCCCGTCAGCATGAGGGACGCCAGGAAAGAAAGCGCGTAGCGGTATGGGCAGTAGGTAGGCGATGTTCAGCAGGGAGCTGAGCAACAGCACGGCCATTAAGACCAGTTGATCTGTTTCGAGCGTCGCGGTAAGTAACCACCACTTGCTCCAGGTTCCCGCCGTGGGCGGCAAGCCGATAATACTGAGTGATGCAATGAAGAAGGCAATCATGGTGATTGGCATCCGTCGGCCAAGGCCCGCCATCTCGCTGATATTACTTTTATGGCTGGCCACTAGGATTGCGCCAGCACAGAAGAACAGGGTAATTTTACCCACTGCGTGTGTGGCGATATGCATCGCGCTGCCCACCACGCCGCTTTCAACCGCAAGCAGTGCGCCGACCGTGATATAGCCGAGCTGGCTGACCGTTGAATAGGCCAGTCTCGCCTTGAGGTTATCTTGACGAAGCGCCACCAGTGACGCCAGCACAACGCCCGCACCGGCAAGATACAGCAGGTAATCGCTTGCGGGAATTTGCTGGAGGGTGTCTAGACCAAAGATAAAGACCAATATCTTCACGAGGCTAAATACCCCGGCCTTAACTACCGCCACCGCATGGAGCAGGGCGCTAACCGGGGTAGGGGCGACCATCGCCGCAGGTAACCAGCCATGGAAGGGCATAACCGCTGCTTTGGCAACGCCAAAAACATACAGCACCAGCAATACCGACAATAATGCGATGCCCGTTTGCTCGGGGAATACCCCGCCAGCTTGGAAATCAAGGGTGCCCGCGACCAGCCACGTCACAATGATGGCGGGTAGGAAGAAGGCAACAGATGTGCCCATCAATATCCCGAGATAAATCCGGCCTCCCTGTTTGGCTTTTTCGGTACCGGCATGGGTCACTAGCGGGTACGTGCACAGCGACAGAACTTCATAAAAAACAAACAGGGTAAATAGGTTTTCTGCATAGGCAATTGCCATGACCGCCGCAATGGCAACCGCAAAACAGACGTAGAAACGGGTTTGATTGTCCTCTTTGTGGCCGCGCATATAACCAATGGCGTACAAGGTGGTTACCGGCCACAGCAAGCTGGCCACGAGGCTAAACAACAGTCCCATAGCATCAATTTTAAAACTCAAGCTCAGCCCAGGCACGATATCTACCCAGTGGCGGGTCAGTGATTGCCCTTCGTTAAAACTGTTGTACAGCTCGACGTTAATCAACAGCAATGCCAAGCCGGCGAGTATGGATACCGCTTCGCGCAAATTAGGTATGCGGGCAAAAGCGAGTATGCCGACCACAGCGAGTAATGGCGTGAATATGGCGGCGTCAATTAGCATATTTGGTGCGCTCATTATGGGCGTCCCTCCTGCAATGCTATTGCCGCTTCGGCGCTTATGGACACCGGCAAGCGCGTATCAATGCCAAAATAAATATTACCGAATACCAGTAACCAGAGAGCCAGTAGCATTGCCAATGGAGCTTCCTTGAGGGGTTTGCTGTCAGTAGCTGGTTTAAAGTACAGCGCCTCTACAACCCGCCAGATGTAAACGATTGCGAGTAGCGAGCCAATCATAATGAGTAATACTAATAACCAGCGGTCAGACAGCGCCGCCGCCGATACCAGATACCATTTACTGATAAAGCCCGCGGTAAGCGGAACACCGATTATACTGAGTCCGCCGACCACAAAACCGAAGCTGGTCCATGGCATTTTTCGACCCAAGCCCTGCATTGACGTCAGGGAGGTGGCACCGATGCGGCAGGCGATTGCCGCGAGTGCCATAAACAGCGTGGCTTTCATTAATGCATGATTGAATACGTGCAACAACGTGGCCTGTAATCCGAGGACACCGCCGATCCCTAAGCCAACAACCATATAACCGACCTGAGCGACACTGGAGTAGGCTATAGCGCGCTTAACTTCCGCCTGATAAATAGCGGCAATCGACGCGCCGATTACCCCAGTGATACCCAATACGATGAAAATTTCTTCAAGTGGGATGTCGATTTGGCTGAAGTGACTGGGGAATACCGTGTAAGTGAAACGGATCATCAGGTACAGCGCGACTTTGGTGGCGCTTGCAGCCAAGAAGGTAGTAACGATTGATGGCGCGTGGGTGTAGGCGTTAGGTAGCCAAAGGTGAAGTGGAAACAGGGCGAGCTTTAAACTGATGCCCACGAGAATAAACGCATAGGCCGTAAATACCGTAGAGGAATCACTGGCTAACGGCAGACGTTGGGCTAAGTCCTGCATATTGAGGGTGCCGGTCATGATGTACATGAGACCGATACCAATCAAAATAAAGGTCGCGCCGATTGTGCCCATGATCAAGTAACGAAAGGCGGCCCACAGGCTCTCTCGCTTTGGCCCTAGCGAGATCAAGGTATACGTAGACAGCGATGAAACTTCTAAAAAAACAAAGACGTTAAACGCGTCCCCGGTGGCTAATATCCCCAGTAAGCCCGCGAGGCAAAGCAGCCAAGCGACAAAAAAGATAGTTTGCTTTTCTGGGGCGATTTCAACGTTAATGCTGCTCTGCGCGGCCAGTAACGCAACCGTGCTACTGCCAGAAACAATCAATAGTAGCCAAGCATTGAGTAAATCAATGCGGTACTCGATACCCCAGGGCGCTTGCCAACCACCTAAGGCGTAGCTAATTACGCCATGATGGTAGACCGTATGCAGCAGCATGACGGCGATACAAAAACTGAGGGCGCTGATAAGCAAGGCGAATAGCCATGCGAGTTTGCCGCGGCCTAAAATCAGGCAAGCGGGTGCGCCGAGCAGTGGCAGAATAACTTGTAGAATGGGTAAATGGCTTAACACGAATGGTCTCGCTGCTGAATTTCAGACTCTTCAATAGTGCCGTAGGCTTTATTGATTCTTATCACGAGTGCCAGCCCCAATGCGGTGGTGGCAATCCCGACTACGATCGCGGTGAGGATGAGAACATGGGGCAGGGGGTTTGAATAAACGCTGATGCTGTCATTCAGAATAGGCGCGCTGCCGCCGTGTATTTTTCCTGCACTGATATAAAGGATAAAAACCGAGGTTTGAAAAATATTCAGACCAACGATCTTTTTAACCAAATTACCTTGTGCTATCACGATGAAGAAACCAACCATCATCAGTGCTACAACAATCCAATAGTTGTAGTGGGACATTAATAAGGTCATTCCTCTGCCTCTACTTGCTTACTCTGTTGTCCGGCGAAGCAATAAAAAATCATCACCATGACAGCTGCCACCGTAATGCCAACGCCAAGCTCGATAACAAGGATACCGATGTGTTGACCGGTAAGAGGATTCTCTGCCAGCACTGAGTAATTTAAGAACTCACCACCGTTAAGCATGGAGACCAGCCCCACGGATCCGTAAAGCAATACACCGAAGGCAGCCAGAACCCGTAAAACAGCGGAGCTTACTACTTGTTGGGCGACATCTACGCCGAAAAACATGGTGTATAAAATAATGCCCGCAGCGAAGATCACGCCGGCTTGAAAGCCGCCACCAGGACCGTAGTCACCGTGAAACTGAACATAAAGCGCAAATAACAGAATTGGCGGAATTAAGATTTTACTAACAATACGCAATACCGTGTGGTGCCGAGCGCCATTGCTTAGGGGTACTTGGCTCGGCGCAGGCTTTAACATGAGCAAAGACAAAACGCCGATACCTGCGGTGAAAATTACGGCGACTTCCCCAAAGGTATCAAAGCCACGATAGCTGGCCAGCACAGAGGTAACAATATTGGGTATGCCTATTTCGGCCCCAGATTGTTCTATATAGCGCGGGGCGACATGCGTATGGGCTGGCGCGTTGGCTGAGCCAAATTCTGGCATACCAAAAGTGCCAATAATCAGTAGTGCACCAGTGATTGTTACCAGCATCAATGCAAAAAAATTACGGCTGCGGTTGGCTTGCTCCTTACGCCCGACCATCGCTAATGTTAATAGCATCAGCAGTGGCGATATGCCCGCGCCTACAGCAGCCTCGGTAAAGGCAACGTCGACGGCGTCCATGAGAACAAAGAAACTCGCAGACAAAAAACCGTAAATACCGGTCAGCATAACAACTGCAATCAGGTCGCGGCTTAGCACAATCCCTATTGCGGTAGCAAACAACATGCTTAGCAAAGCAAGATCGATAAATAGTTCTATGGGGAAACCCTCCCCGCCGCAGCGGTGCCATTGTTATGATTAGTCATGGCGACCTCCCTTTGTTTCGTGCTCTTGATGGCGCCAAACCGCTTTCGCTAAAGCATGACTGGATGTTGGGCTGGTAAACAAAATGAACAATAGAATCATAATCAGCTTGAGAAGAACCAAGCTCCAGCCAGCCAATAGCATTAAACCCATGAGAAGCAGGGTAGTGGCAAGCGTTTCAGTAACACCTGCTGCATGCATGCGGCTGAGGGTGTCGGGAAATCGCAATACCCCCAGCGCGCCGGTAAAAATCAAGAAACTGCCCAAAAGAAGCAGCGCACCACTTAAAAATCCTATTGCATCATTCATCGGCAGAGCGACCTTCCTCAGCTTTCTGAGTGTGTTCAAAATAGCGCAAAATCGCGATCACACTAATGAAATTCATTAGCGCGTAGAGCAGTGCAATATCCAGAAACTCTGGTCTTCCGAACAAAAAGCCCAGCACAGCAATAAGTAGAACCGTTTTGGTGCCAAATAAATTCGCGGCAAGTACACGGTCAAAGATACTCGGGCCAGCAAAGCCCCGGATCATCGCCATTGCCATAACCAGTATGAGGGTGAAGGTTGTTACAGCCAGCATCATTTTTCCAATAGATCCACCCGACGGGACATTTCGCCCGCGTCGAGATCATTAAGGTTGGCTTGAGTGAGGCCGTGTACTAAAACCTCGCTGTCGGAAAGTTCTACGGAAATTGTTCCGGGCGTAAGATTGATCGAATTAGCGTAAACAACCCGTCCAATGTCAGTCTTTTGCCTTACCGGAAAGCGCCTCGTACCAGGGGAGATAGCGCTGCTACCGAACCAAATGCGCTTCACTACGTCGATATTACTGATAATGATCTGCGCTACCAGCCAACTATAATACCGGGGAAGGTGGCGGGTTAAGTGCACAGGCTGCGACTCGTGATCAACGACGTCCATGCGATGACAGACCCAAACAACCAATGCTACAGATACTACACCAAAGGACAGTAACAAGCCGGTGTAATGGCCAGAATTGGCGAGCCATATAGTGGCTAATAGCGCAGAAATACTAACCGTATGTTTCATAGAGGCCTTTAGTATTTTTCTTGGTATTATCGCTGCAGCAGCAGCTGGTATTTAATATTTGCATTAGCTCACTAAGCCAGTGAGCATCCATCCAAATTAAGTTTGGCAAATTTAGCACGCTTAGCATTGTTGAGTAAGCAATAACCTCCGCTTTTTAATGCCGGATGCTCATTTCCCTTTTGAACTCGATCTACAATGGCGCTTAGCGACGTTTACACTGTAAACAATCCAGTTACAGGCTTGCCTGCCTGCAAAAGATGCCCAAGCTTAGCGTAAAGTAGCCTTTATAAACAAGAGTTGGCTACTCATACAGTAGACAAGGAGACTCGAGCGGGGTGGCATTGTTTCTTCTTATATATCGCCTAAATCATAGGCTGTACTGCGGGGTGCCGGATGGCGATGCCTCGACAAGTGCAGAGCGTCGGTTTGTTAGCGAGATTGCCGGTGTGTTATTAAATTGTTGTTCGCCAGGATGGGCGCATTTTCCAGCCCGCAGCAGTTAATAACTATTGGTCCGCGTCCCAAATAAACGTTCATCTTCAACTGTTTGGAGAATAGGGTCAGGTCTTTTATTTAGGATTTTAGCGGATGACGGAGACGGTGTTATTGTACTATGGGCGGGATAGCGCATAGCATGTTACGCTTAGTGCCATGGCAACGTCAGCAGGGTATGACCATGAGATATAAGGACTACATTGAAATTATTCCCGGCAAGCGCAGTGGTAAACCCTACCTGAAAACTACACGGATTACTGTGTATGACGTGCTGACGTGGTTGGCGCAGGGCATGAGTGCAGCGGAGATTCAAGAGGATTTTCCGGAGGTTACGCCTGATCATATCCAAGCCTGTTTGGCGTATGCGGCCAGTCGCGAACATCACCTGCACACTGTCAGTGCGGCATGAAGTGTTGATTTGCATCCAATACTGACCCACTAAGCCCCTATATTTGCATCGAATTTTGACCCACGTGTAACACTTGCCCGCAGGACGACTGCGGGGGATTGAGGAGTGATAGACGTGGCATTATTAAGTGTGATTCGACGCTGGCATTTCCGCGAGGGAATGCCAATAAGGGAGATTGCCAGACGCACAGGCCTATCCCGTAACACTGCTCGTAAATACCTCGCTGGCCAAGTGGTTGAGCCAGCCTACCCAGCGCGTAAAAGCCCAAGCAATCTTGACGATTACGGGGAAACGCTAACGAGCTGGCTATTCCGTGAATCCCGCCGGCACCGCAAACAGCGGCGCACGGTAAAGCAGCTTTATCGCGACTTGGTTTCCATTGGCTATACCGGTTCGTACGATCGGGTCGCGGCCTTCGCCCGCCAATGGCGGCGAACCCAAGACGAGTCTAAGCAGCTCTCTGCGAGGAATGTCTATGTGCCACTGCAGTTTGCTCCAGGCGAGGCCTTCCAGTTTGATTGGAGTGAAGACTGGGTCAGGATTAATGGCGTCAGCACCAAGCTGCAGGTAGCGCATTTTAAGCTTTGCTACAGTCGCGCCTTCTTCATGCGGGCTTATCTCACTCAATCCCACGAGATGCTATTCGATGCACACTACCATGCCTTCCGGACGTTTGGTGGCA
>NZ_JBFHDY010000031.1:0-31940 GCF_041584495.1 Zhongshania sp. | reverse complement strand
GTGGTAGCGGGGGCAGGATTCGAACCTACGACCTTCGGGTTATGAGCCCGACGAGCTACCAGACTGCTCCACCCCGCAACTGATCTGCTGTCGTTTTCTCTATGACAGGGCGCGCATTATAGGAGCGGAAATTGATTCTTGCAAGCCCTATTGCTGAATAAGTTTAAATTAATGTGAATTTTTTTCGTTCCATACGGTTTTGCCGGTATTTATAGGTTTACTGCTTAACCTTGCAGCGGCTGGGCCAGTATCCATAAGCCCACGCCGGTGAACATCACCATTAATAGCAACATAGGTAACTGGCTGAGGCTGGCGTGGCGCTGGCTGGGGAAGCTGCGCAGTGCTTCGGCGTGGGCGAGGTATACGCTGGCGACGTGACCGATAAGAATGAGCCACACTTGGCTGTTCCAGATTAGGCCCATGTCGGGGAGTATCGGCAGTCGGCCGCTGATCGCGGTGCCGAATAGATCCCAGCCCCAGCCGAACGGGTCGGAGATGAGGCCGCGTACTTTAAGACCTTGGCTGAGTAGCAGAGTGTAGTAGTGGGTAATGTGGTAGACCAAGGCGATGGGCAGCAGGCTGTAGCCAAAGCGCAGTGATAATTCAGTGACGCTCAGCTCGCTGCGGGTTAGGCGCTTACCTGCCCACAAGAAGAATAGAAATAAATATAAATAAATAAAAGGCGACAGTAGTAAGCAGACAACTTCAAAGGCTAGGTACCAGGGGCGAAGGGTGACGTAGGCATAGAGCGGGTGCTTGCCAAGCAAGGGCTCCAGAATATGCAGGGGGTCAGTCCAAAACAGATTGAACCACAGCGTCGTTTCGCGCAGGCCATCGTAGGCGGTAGACGACAGCATAAAAAGAAGAAAGACCAGCAGACTGCGGTGCTCTAGGCGCTGGTGTAATAAGCCGCTGAAGGGCATGCACAGGCTGAGCTTGGCTCTGCCCTTGGCGCTGGGGTCATAATGTATAGGCGCCATTTTGGCGATTAGCTGAAACATCACCGAGAACAGCTCACCATAGCGAAACCAGCTTTGGCTGCCATAACGCCATACTGCCAGGGTGTTAATGAGTGTGTAAGCGCAGAGTGCGAAGGACAGCGAGAAGGGCTTGGTATTGCCAAATAGCTCTAACAAGATAAAGACCATATACAGTGCGACGGCGGGCCAGTAAGCCAAGCTCTCTGGGTAGGCTTGGCGACCTTGGCAAAAGTGTTTTAGCGGACTCAATATCACGTGCCAGGGATTAAGGTAGTGATACCAGTTGCCAAATACCGCGCTGAGGTAGCTTGCGCCTAATGCAAAGCTAATCCAGAAAAAGGTCATATTGAAATTGCGGTAGCTGTCTTGGTTACCAATAAAGCCGCTAACAATGGCAAGCCCAAAACACAGCAAAACAAGCCCTTTTAGCAATGCGCCGAGCCGTATTGTGTTACATGCCTGAAGTAGTCGAGGGTGGCCGATGGGCCAAAGCCGCGCAGGGCGGTTGGCATGGTCGGCATTGTAAAAGTAAGCCAAGACGATAAAAGACAAAATTAACGCGGCCATCGCCCCATAGATATACATCCAATAAGGCATGGGCAGAATATAGGGCTCGCCAAAGGAGTGTGCCTGCGCCAAGCCGGACGCAAGTAGTCCGGCGAGGTATAGGCTTAGCGTTGTTGTGAACCGCTGCATTGCTGGCGCGCGCCTAGTTACGCGGCGTAGGTAGCGCTGGCTTATTGGGCACTGCTTAGATTCGCGTTGCGGTTGTAAGCGCGCTCCCACATTTTCACATAGCCTTCGGCGGAGTTGTACAGCGCGTCAATGGCTTCTTTGCCGCCTTCTAGGCGCACTTCTTCAACAAAGTCGGCAACAAGGCCATAGTGTGACATGCCGGTTTCATCGATATGCCAGTACTTGCCGCTATCGGGAATTAACAGCATGTTGACCGTAACGGGCTTAAAGCCGCTAAATTGGGGGCCCCAGTCGTCGCCGCTAAATAGGGTGAACGGGTAGCGAACCGGCTCTGAGTCGCCGCCACGAGGGCCAGGGTGGCCGCCAAAGCCGTTGGCATCGGCGCCGTAGCCTAGGCCTAACACTTGATCAGAGTCGCTAATACCCGCTTTGGTACGCCAGAATTTTAGCTTCTCTAAAAACTCCTTGTGCTTAATGCCGTTGCCTTTGTAGGGATAAATAATGCCGCCATTTTTCAGCATTTTTGCGGCTTGGTCGCTGGTTAAGCCGCCGTGAGCGTCGTGTGATGAGGCGAGCGGGAATTTGGGTACTTCTTGCTCGGCGAGCTCAATCATAATGTCTTTGCTGTGGTAGGCCGCGTGGTCAATATCAATCACCATGCCGCGCTTCATTAGCGCGCGCAGCGCGTATTCGCCCAAATCGGTTACCGTGCGCGCATTGCAGCGAACACCGGCGGGGTAGAGTGGTGAGGCGCCTGCGCTCACTTCAAAAAAGGCCTGTGATATTGGGTCGTCGCCAGTACCGGGAATGCCGGTAGCCATCTCTGTGCCAGGAGAGCGAACTAAGGGCTCATCTACCGGGTAGTCGCGGCAGGTGGTAGTCTTAAAGAAGGCCTTGGTGTCCAAGAAATTAAGCAGGTTCATGGTGCTGCCATTAAACAGACCGGCGCCGCCCAGTGAGCTGTTGATGTCGTGAAAGGGATAAACATGGCGAACGCCAAGTTCCCATAAACGCTGAATTTCAGAATCAATTTGGGTTTCGTCACAATTGCGTTGTTCGATCTCATCGAGCAAAAAAGTGACGCCACAGTCAAATACCTGGGCAACTTCAACGCCGAGGACCACGGCCATTTTGCCGTCGTTAATTACACTACGCGCTTCTTGTGGTGATTTTACAATGCGATACCAGCCCTGGCCGGGGCCGCCGTACTGGGCGTCGATGTAGTCTTGCACTTCATAGAGGTATTCAACTTGCTTAACGGCAACACTCATATCGTCGCAATCGGCACTGGGGTTGGCGGCAATCACCTTGCCGACATTACATAAGCCCGCGATGTTAGTGCCGTGGTTAACCATCAGGCGCAGGCCAGACAAATACGCTCGTTCTACCCATTTGTAGTACATCACTTGGTGGGTTAAGTAGTCGCGGCGCGGCCAGTCTACAAACGTGGGCCAGCCTTTGGTTTCATGACTGTCGGTGGGGTTTTCGCTAATTACATTATTGCCGTCGCGAATACCGTTGGGGCCGTGCAACTCTTCGCAGTCTTCTAGCGCGTGGTCTACGCCAAAGCGGTGGATAGGTTGGCCGTATAGCACGCCGCCAGCCGAGGGGCCAACATCTCCGGCATAAGACATTTCATTCGACATACCCATGTGAGTGTGGATATCGGCAAAGCCGATAATAGGCTTGTCTACGCCCCTGCCTTTAAAGGCTTCGCCGTTTATTGATGTCGGCATTTCTGGGTAGCTGGTGCAGTTGGTCGCGGGGACGAATTTAAATTGGGCCGCGGCGTCCGTACTGGCTGGTCCAGCGATAAGTGCACCGCTGTCATTTACCTGCATAGTCTGGCTAGTGCTGTCAGACACAATACTGAAGCTGGCGTTACTGGTATTCAGGTTTATGGTCCAAATAGCTGCGTCGGTCGCAGCCTCTTCACCATTAATAGTGTCGGCAGTGGCAGTTAGGAGGCGTTTGTTTTTGGTGTAAAACAGATACTTGCCCAGTGTGGCTGGCTGCATAAAGAATGCTTCTGCCCCACTTGTGCTCGCAGCAGTGCTGGCATAGCCGGCTTCCGCGGTGGCTGCGACGTACTTTGTGGTTTTTACCGACTGTAGCGCATAACAGCTATTGGCCATGGCGAAGCGGGTTTGCGGTACTTCGGAATTGGGTTTGGGGGTGCTGTGGCTACTGGTGGTGCTGGAACTCGAACCGCCGCAGGCACTAATCAATGTGAAGGATAGAAAAACGAGGGGCAATAGACGAGCATTCATAAAATTGACCGTAAGTAGTGGTTACGAGGCAGCAAAGCCGTTTGGCGACCGAATATTATTTTTGTGTGGTTATATGTAATCAGTGCTTACAGCCTACCGTAAATTACCGTAATCGATAATAGCAATGTGGCAAATTTGTGACATTGTTTGTGCCGTTAACATGGCGCGTAGGCCGTTTGCTTTTTCAAAATGCCGAATTTTACACTGGGAGACGTTCTGGGAATGTCTTTAAGCTATTGATAATTAATAATAAGAATGGAATGTGGTGATGAAAATTGATGGGCCCTTCTATGCGCAGCTAAATAATGCCGCCAGTGAGGCTAGGCGTCTCGCCGACATTGGTTTTGACGGAATTTACACCTTAGAAGGAAGTTCAGACCCATTTTTGCCCCTCGTTTTGGCCAGTGAACACGCGCCAGAGCTTGATATAGCAACGGCGATTGCGGTCGCGTTTCCCCGCAATCCGTCTCATATAGCCTACCAAGCGTGGGATTTACAGACGTATTCTAAGGGCAAATTTAGCTTGGGAGTTGGCTCGCAAATAAAACCCCACATTGAAAAACGTTTTGGCCTCGCCTTTGATCCGGCAGCGGCGCGAATGCGCGAGTATATTTTAGCGGTAAAAGCATTTTTTGCTTGTTGGCAGCATGGCGCGGCGCTGAATTTTGAGGGTGATTACTATCGCCATACCCTGATGACACCAATGTTTAATCCAGGCCCTAACCCCTACGATATACCGCCCATTATGCTCGGCGCGTTTGGCCCAAAAATGACCGAGGTGGCGGGCGAGGTTGCCGACGGCTTTATTGTCCACCCGTTCAATACGCTGCCTTTTCTCCGTGAGCTCGCCTTGCCTGCGGTAGCACGCGGTTTAGAAAAGGCGGCGCGCGCTCGGAGTGACTTTTGCTTGCAGGTTAATGCCATTGTTATTACGGGCAGCAGCGATGAGGAATACCGCGCGGCTGAGGCGAGCGTAAAGGGCTTGCTTGGCTTCTACGGTTCGACGCCCGCTTATCGCCCGGCAATGGATGCGGTGGGGCTCGGACATTTACAGCCGACACTCAACGCCCTCTCTAAGCAGGGCAAATGGGAGGAGTTGGCCGATTATATTAACGACGATTTTTTGGATGCGTTTACTACTCGCGGGCGCCCAGCAGACATTGCTGGATTATTAAAAACAAAGTACGCAGGTTTGGCAGATCGCTTGGCAATCTATTCACCGTATGCGGCAAGCGATGATATGTGGCGCGCCATTGTGGCTGACTTGCATGCTTAACATAGAAGGGTGCGGCCTTAAGCGAATAGCCTAAGGCCAGCGTTGCATACTATTCTAACTAGGGCGGGTAGTTGCGCAAGTGAACATCTTGCTGGGGGTAGGGAATGGTAATGCTGGCCTCCTTAAAGGCATCCCAAATGGCGAAGAGTAATTGCGAGCGCAAATCTGCTTTGCCAACGTCACCGCGAATCCGTGAGTGAAATTGAACCCGAATCATGAGGGCCGAGTCACCATACTCCCATAATAATACTTTGGGGCTCGGCTCTTCGAGCACGGCGGGGTGGTCGATGAGCAGGGCCTTGATAAGACTGACGGCTTGATGGGGGTCGTCGTCATAACTAATGCCAACCATGAGTATGGTGCGCATCACGTCGTCGCCACGAGTCCAGTTGGTGAAGGGTTTGGTAATTACCGCCGAGTTAGGAATGATGACTTCTTGGTTGTCGAAGGTCTTTACCGTAAGTGAACGAATGCCGATACGGGTCACCTCGCCTTCGTATTTGTCGACGTTAACAAGGTCGGTGGTGGCTAGCGGACGCTCTACTAGTAGCAGTATGCCGCTAATAAAATTAACAACAATCTGTTGCATACCAAAGCCAATACCAACCCCCAAGGCACCAGCAAATACCGTGAGTGCGGTTAGGTCTAGACCGATAATTTTCATGGCCAAGACCAAACCTAAAACCACCACAAAGTATTGGGTAAAAGTAGAAAGACTATTGCGAATGCCTTGGTCGCTAACCCCAGTATAAACCCAGCGGTAACTAACCTGCTTGCTCCAGCCAGCACCCCATATCGCCACAAACAAAACCAGCAAGGCCAGCGCAAACGTCTTTACCTTGATGGCCGTCGTGCCCGCCATAAATAAGGTGGTGTCTAAGGCTAGTGGTATATAGCGCACGACAGGCGTTTGCATATTCCATTCATACAAACTGAACAAAAGTTGCGCGCCAAGTACCACGCTCAGCAATACCGCGATGCGATACAGTGGGCCGAGAATATATTGACGCCAGTAGCTTGCAGATTCATTGTCGCGACGGTCAAACCAGCGGCCGATGGCCTTGAAGCTGGCGCGCAAAATATTGCGCACAAAGTGCAGGCCCACCGCGACCACAAATAGCCAGCCAAGACGTTTGGCCACCGCCTGGGCTAAATTAACGTAGCCAAATAGTCCGGTAATGGCGCAGACGAGCAGTAGTAGGGGAACGAGTAAGGTAAAGCTGCGCAGCATTTTGGATTCGAGGGTGCCAGCCACCCCTGCCAGTAACAGTCGGCGTAAATGCAGCAGCGGTACGGTAATAAAAAGCAGGCACAGCATCGACAGGCGGTCGATGGCATCGATCACGGTGGGCGACAGGGCAACGGTGTGAGCAATAACCAACACGCCACTGAGCAGGGCGCTGAGCACAATCACCCAGCGGGTTTCCATCAGCAGCACCGCTGTTTTGTCGCGGCTAAGTTCGGGTGTGTAGTGGTCGAGTAAATTATTAATGAAGTCCAGCGCAAGCTTAACTACCGGAAAAATAAGCAGTGGTGTGAGCAGCAGAATAAGGTCTGACTCGCGTATATTTAATAGCGAGCCAACAATAACAACAAAGATTGGCGGCAGTATGCCGAGTAAATTGCGGTGAATAATGGCGAGAGGTACCCAGGCGGCCGCTTCTTCGCTGTCGGCGCGAGCTTGAACCTGTTGCAGTTGTTTGGCTAGCACGCGGCGGCCTTGAATACCCGCAAACACCAAACCGAGCAGCGCAAGAATGCAGAGACCTTTTATGCCATCGTCACTGCGGGAATACGCTTTGCCAGTATTAATAAATGCTTGCTTTAAGGCGACACCGACCCGAAGCGGCAGGCTTAACATGTTTCTGCCAAGCTGGCGCCAAGCCTGCCCGTCAGAAGGCAGCTCCCGCAAAATGAGTAGTTCGGCGCTGGCGTTTCCGGCCAAGTCGTTGCGGTAAATATTTTTTACCTCGTTGAGCTTCGCAATTAAATTGCTCGCCGCCTTATCGTCTTGCTCGGCTAAGTTGATAAGGTCGTTAATTAGGCCCAAGCGCTGCTGAAAGGTGCTGTCGGTGCCACTGGCAATTTCGCCCTGCTGACGAATAATTTTGCCTTGGTCTTTGAATTGCTCGTGCTTCTGTTTTATGAGTTGTTGTTGGTCTGTTAGGCCGTCGCGCAATTTCTCGATATTGGCGAGGGCTTTTTCTATTACCCGCACGGGGGTGGCCTGTGAGCCGCTGAATATGGCCAAAGACTGCAGCATGCGCTCGGCCTGCAAGCGGACAATTTTGAGCTGATAAAATTCTGCCCGCTCTTCAGATGCCAGTGCCGTTAGTTCTAAGAGTCGACGTTTGGCGCGGTCAGCGGGAAGGTCGCCGGTTAATTGTGTGGCATCCCGCCGCGCGGTAGACGCCGTACTGAGTAGCGAATCGACCTTGTCCTGTAAGGCCAGGCTTTCGCGGCTGGGCTTTTTGCGCGTAGTGTCTAGGTCGGGCAGCTCAAAGCGGGCCTGCAATAAATTGAGGCGCTGTCGCGCTAAGGCCACGCGCGTCTGAAAGCGATCATTTAAGCGTTCGAGGCGGTCGATCAGGCTATGCAGCAGCTCCCGTTGCGCGTACATCTCTTGTAAATGCTGTTGCCTCAGGCTGTCTTCGTCGGGGCTGGCTGAGCCACTTGATTCTGTGTCGGCAATATCAGCGTCTAGCTGACTTAGCTTATTGCGGCGCGCTTTTAATCGGGTTTTAAGACCGCTCTCGCGGGAGCGGAGCGAGGCCAGATCAAGTCTGGCATCTTCTAAAATACTGGGTGTGATGCTGTTGGTGAGCGCCGACTCGGCGCTGCGTAGCCGCTCCCGGTCACGCAAAATGTCACCGTCAGTTTGCAGCAATTCTTGGCTAATGTCGGCCTCGGCGCGGGCAATGCGCTCGCGCTCTTTGTCTTGGGCAATAGCAAAGCTGCTCGTGGCAAGGAATATTAAACAGGCAAATAGCCGGGCAGTAAGGAGATTGTGCATTGCTTATTTTATTCCTATAAATTGCTGCATGGTTGTTTGCCAAGCGCTGCTGCGGGTCACCTCTAGCAAACTGCGGTTAAGGTTTTCACGCTGCTCAAAGCCTGAGCGCAAACCCAGTGCATAATCCTGTTTGCTTCCAGAAAAGCTTAAGACCTGGATGTTGGCGTCGTCATTGCGCAGTAAATAGCGCAGCACGGCCTCGTCGTATACCAGGGCGTCAGCCTGGCCGCTTTTAAGGGTGTTTAGCCCGGCTTCTGGAGCGGTGACGGTGTTTGCCCTAATCCCTCTGTTTGCAAGGCTTTGCTCGCCAGTAGAACCGGCGACCACCAAGGTGCGAACCCGGTCTAGGTCGTCTACACCATTCACCGCAGTACGCATTTGGTTTAGGGTCACCGACGAGGCAATAGCGGCGGTAAAGCTGGAAATCGTGATGACGCTGACAAACATCCATACTGTTGCGAGCAGGCGTCCGGCTCGGGTGATTGGCGCCTTGTCGCCATAGCCAACGGTGGTCATGGTCACCGCTGACCACCAAAAGCCGCTGCCAATGCCATCGGTGACACTGCCGCCAAACTGTTCGGGGTTACGCTTGTGTTCGACTAGCCACAACAGCGCGCCGACCGCGAGTAGCAATACGGCAAGAATGCCGACTGCGCTGAGAAAGGCGGGGGAAATGAGTTGCACTAAGAGGGTGGTCCAGCCGCTACTTTTTACCGGTGTGGCAATGCCTAGGCCGGTTGAGAAAAAGGAGTAGCTAAAGTCGATGAGCTGCTCGCGCTCGGGGGTCATCGACAGCGCGCCCACCGCCACATCAATCGTGTCATTGGCTAGGGCGTCTATTTGCGCCCGGGCCGATTTCATTGGCAGCCATTGGGTTTCCCAGTTTTGCTGCCGGGCAATATTATTCCAGAGTTCAACTGAGATCCCGGTCCATTCGCCAGATTCAGTTTGCATTGCAAACGGTGGTACCGATTTTACGCCAACGCGCATTGTCTGCTGGGCCTGCGCCAGGGAGCTAAAGAAGATCAGAATAAGAAGTGTCTGCCAAAGCGCTCTCATTTTTCCCCCAAAATATCGACTTAATTGGATGGTGCAACCGGTGTTGCCTAAGTTCTTGGCCGGTGTATACGCAAAATGCGCAGCGAATAGATCATCTTCGCCAATGTCGGGTGAAGTCGACGTGGCTAAGCAATAAAACAATAGCACACAGGCGCAATTTAACTATTTTGGGCCGATTTTTGTTGAGCATCGAGAGCGTACAGGCGGAGTGAACTTGCGAAATGTGGGCGGGAACTTACTCGGTGTCGTTTTCTAGTAGGTTGTTGTTAATCAGCGAGTACAGCTGTTCAGCGAGGGCTTTAAGTTGCTGGGCATCCTCTGGCGCCATGGCAATTTGGCGGGTGATATTGTCGGGTGTTTTCCGGGCACGGTCAGCGAGGGCTTTGCCCTGTGGTGTTAACACAATGACTTTTTGCCGGGAATCGCCTCTGGATTTAGCAATGGTGACCAAGGCTTTGCTTTCTAAGCGCTTGAGTATCGGGGTAAGAGTGCCAGCGTCAAAACGAGTGCGTTGCACCAAATTTTTAATAATAACGGTGTCTTCATCCCATAGCGCCAACATGACTAAGTATTGCGCATAGGTTAGGCCAAGCTGATCTAGCACCGGCCGATAAGCCCGAATTAGGGCGTTGGTGGCCGAATATAGCGAGTGGCAAACTTGATTCTTGAGCTTGAGGGCGGGTATGTCAGTCAATGTTGTTCTCCAAAGTCCAAAATATTTTGCGCGCAAATCATTGACAGGTCAATGTTTGCCTGCCATTATTTTGCGCACAAAGTAATTTGCCTGGCGCAAGATTACCTTGTTTAGCGGAGAGGTTGAGGGCCAATAAGAGGAATAAAACCATGAAAATCGCCGTGTCAGTTATTGGCGTTCTTGTTGTGCTGTTTTTGGCTAGGGTAATTATTCAAGGCAATCAGGTGCCCGAGCTGGGCGTGACAGACGGCAAGTTAGCGGCATTAAGCAGCAAGCCAAATAATGTGTCTAGCCAAGCAAAAGACCCAGAGAAGCGGGTTGCTACTTTGCCCTTTAAAGATTCCCAAGCCAGCACCTTAAGCGCATTGAAAAAGGCCGTTGCAGCTTATGGCGGGGCCAAAGTTCAGACTGAGTCAGACGACTACCTCTACGTGGTATTTACCACATCCCTAATGCGCTACCGCGATGACGTGGAGTTTTGGCTCGACACTGAAAGCCAGCAAGTGCATTACCGCTCATCTAGCCGAGCGGGCTATTCGGACATGGGCTTGAATCGCAAGCGTTACAACAAAATAGCCGAGTTGTATCGAGACCTATAAGCATTAGTGGCTTAAGCAAACCTATTTACCTGCTGTCAGCGCACCACGGGTGTCATGCGGGGCAAACCCAAAGGAGCAAACTATGTTAAAAGCACAATACACCGAGCGCGGGCCAATTCCACAGAACTCAATTACTGCGGTGGAGTTTGACGCCCCGGCGTTGGCCGAAGACGAGGCCCTAGTAGAATTAATCGCCTCGCCAATTAACCCCTCAGACGTACTCACTCTTACGGGCGAATACGGCATATTGCCACCCTTGCCGGCTATTGGTGGTAATGAAGGCGTGGGCAAAATCGTGAAGCTAGGCGGCAAAGGCCCCGCTGTAGGTCAAAACGTGATGTTGCCCGTGGGTGTTGGCACCTGGTCTACCCACATAGTGTGTAAGACCGCTCAGCTTATACCGGTACCCAATGAGGCCGATCCGAAGCAGTTGGCCATGATGAGCATCAACCCGCCAACGGCACTGCTGATGCTTGAGCAGTTTGTTGATCTAGAAGCGGGTGATTGGGTCATTCAAAATGCAGCTAACTCCGGGGTAGGTAGCTACCTTATTCAGCTCGCCAAAATTAAAGGCCTGAAAACCATTAATATTGTTCGCCGCGAATCTGCCATCGAAGGTGTAAAGGCCCAGGGTGGCGACGTGGTGCTGGTCGACGGTCCAGGCCTCGCTAAAGAGGTCGCTAAAATTACCGGCGATAAACTACCAAAGTTGGCGATTGACGCCATTGGTGGCGCGGCAACAGATCGCATTGGCGCCTGTCTTGCGGTGGGTGGCACTTTGGTGAACTACGGTTTGATGAGCGGTGAGCCCTGTCATTTGTCGGCAAAATCCTTGGTGTTTAGCGATGTAACCCTCAAAGGTTTCTGGCTGGCACGCTGGTTCCGCACGGCGACACCTGAGCAGCAAATGGCGGTATTTGGAAAAATTACTAAATACATAATTGAAGGTAAATTGCATACCCCAATTCATGCAGAGTACCCCGTTAACGAAATTAAGCAGGCTGTTGCTGCGGCGGCCGAGGGTGGTCGTGACGGTAAGATATTAGTCGTGGGCTAATAATGGTGTAGTGCCGGTGATAGGGAGGAGGCGAGCTAGTATTGGCTCGCCTTTTTTATGTGTAATTTAACGCTTCGTAAGAATAACGAGCAATACCCTATATTCTGTCATTATTTAAAATGGTCTATGTAATGGCGGTGTGTAAACGGGTTTATCCCCTGTGGTGAGCTATTCAGTCAAATGTTATTCTGCTGCGAATTGAGCGATAAAAGTAGCGAGAGTAAATGACAATCAAGCAGAATATTATTTATATCTCTCACGGGGCTGGGCCAATGCCGCTATTGGGCGACCCTGGGCACCGTGACATGGTGGATACCTTGCAGGCGTTTGCCAAACGGATTGGTAAACCAAGTGCAGTGCTGGTGATTAGCGCTCATTGGGAGGCGCGCGTACCGAGTATTACTGCTGGCAACACGCCGCCACTTATTTATGATTACGGTGGCTTTCCCGCTGAGGCCTACCAGATTCAATACTCATGTTCGGGAGAACCTGCGCTTGCCGATCAGGTTTATCAATCCTTCGCGAATGCGGGTATTGACGCTGCGCTGGACTCGTCGCGAGGCTTTGATCACGGTATGTTTGTACCCTTAAAAATTATGTATCCAGACGCGGATATTCCCTGTGTGCAAATCTCCTTAACGCAATCATTAAATGCTGCCGAGCATCTCGCAATGGGGCGGGCCTTGCGTGCACTGCAATGGGATAATTTATTAGTGATCGGGTCGGGGGCGTCGTTTCACAATATACCGGCGTTTTTTTCTGCAGAACAAAATGAGCTTGATCAGAAAAATGTGGCCTTTGAACAATGGCTAACCGAAACCCTCGCCAGTAGGGATATAAGCGAAACGGATCGACGGGAGCGTTTAGTGCAATGGGAGGCTGCGCCTTTTGCTCGCTTTTGCCATCCTAGAGAAGAGCATCTACTGCCGCTCCACGTATGTTATGGCATGGCTGGGGATGTTTGTGATGAAACCATTCCAACAACGATTATGGGCAAGCAGGCGCTAATGTTCCATTGGATAGCGCCCAGAGAACACGCTTTCAGCGGCTTATAAAAGCAAGGTTAATCCGCCCGTCAATAGGGCAAAAAGAATCGACAAGCCAATTAACGTTCGCCAGGGAAAGGGCGGTGTAGGGGGCTCAGTGGCAAGTTGCTCTTCCAGATAGCTTTTCAGCAAACGTGTATTACGGGTGTTGGCCTTAAATATGGCATCAAAGGCATCACCTACTACTGGCAGCAGGCCCCCGACAAAGTCGATAACGATATTGCGCAACATTCGGAGTTTTACCTCCTTGGTTGCACCTACGCGTTGTGCTTCGATTAATACATAAGAAGACAAGACCAGACCGGCTATGTCGCCTATTACGGGTAACATACCGATCACAGATTCTGCGCCGAGCTGAAATTTTGTAAAGGGTATGCCAATACTGCTGTCGGTAAAGTGACTAAACTTTTCCAAGCGTTCAAGTACTTTTCGCTGCCGTGCTTCTTTGCTCTCCTTTATCGTGTTGTTGTGCATCGCTAATCGGCTTCTCATCAATAGGGAGTTAACGGGGAACCCTAGGGATTAGGGCAATTATTCGTCCGCGCCAAAACGAACTCGTAAGGCTAGGGTCTATAGCTTCGTGTGCTCGCCGGGCTCAGGCACATCATGTTTACTAACGCTCTGCTCTTCAGTAATCTCTTTTGACCATTCATGGTCTGCAGCTTCAGCCTGCAAGCCTTCTTGATTTTCACCGCGCTGTGGAACGAATAGTAGCTTAGTTAGCAGGGAAAAGTGATCAGAGCCTATTGGCGGCAAGCGCTTTATAGATATTAATACAAAATGCTGGCTATGAAACAAATGGTCTAAGGGCCAGCGCAGCAAGGGATAGTCAGCGTGAAAGGTATTGTACATTCCCCTGCCCACACGGGGATCTAATAAACCACTGATTTTACGGAAAAGCCGCGTTGTGGCGGACCAGGCAACGTCGTTAAGATCTCCGGTCACAATGACAGGCTGATCGCTATCGCTGACACTTTTAGCGATCAAGACCAACTCGGCATCCCGCTCAGCCGACTCAGGGTTTTCAGTCGGGCTGGGCGGTGCCGGATGGATGAAATGTACGCGAACCTTGTCGCCTGTTCTCAATACCACAGAGGCGTGTATCGATGGCACGTCTTGCTCGACTAAATAAGAGATCTCTTGGGCTTCCAGAGGAAGTTTTGAATAGACATGCATGCCATACAAATTATCCAGGGGGCATTTTACGCAATAGGGCATATCTGGCTCTAGCGCACTAAGTTGATCTTGCCACCATTGGTCCGATTCTAGGGTGACAAGAATATCTGGCTGATGCAGCTTGACCAGTTTGATCAGCGCGTTGGCGTTACGGTTAGGGGTGAGCACATTCGACGTGAGAATGCTGAGCTGTCTCTCTGGGCTGCCACCTATGGCGGTCTTTACTTCTTTAGGCCATAACGGCGTATAAGGCAATATCCACCATAACTGCCATAGCAAGCATAGTGCTGTCACGCTTATTAGCGCCCAAGTGACTGAGGTGTGAAGATCCATAAAGATAAAATCCGCAAGCAATATAACGGCTGCAATAATGGCAATTTGCAAGCGAGGGAAGTCCATGCCCCTGACGATCCAGTGTGGGTGTCGAGATACGGGCAGCAAGGTTGCTAAAACTATTAAAAAAGTAAAAAAATTAAGCACTAGAAACATCATTAAACCCAAGGTTTACTAACTATTGTTAGAGCATGCTTCAACGCGGGCTCGGTGCGCCTATCAATGTATTGGGCATGGTAGGCCAGTATGTGCTAGCGCTCGCGAACCTATTTTAAATGTAGCAGTGCTAGGCTGAGTTAATCTGACGAGGCCTTGGCCTATAGCTTTTGCTGTGATATTAGACTGATTCTTTTGCTTTTAGCAAATCGAAGCCGTCTGCCAAGATAAGCCCGTGTTCGGCCTATCGAAAAGCGATGCCTTTGAGCAGTGGCTACGTGACACCGTAGCGGCTCAGATATTACTGAACAGAAGCGAAGCGAGCGTGTAGCCCACTGGGATACAGCGCCTTGCGTCCACGTTTAGCGCTTCATGTTTGTTCTGGCTTCGCCGGTAGCGCGAGTGAGCAATATTTACCCATCACGATTATGGGCAAAAAATTGATTATGCTCTGCTGACACGCCGCGTGTTAGCAATACTCGCGCCTTTGCTATGGCATTGGCAGGCCCAGACTGCCGATAAAGGCGTCGACTTGCGCGGTGCCGTTTTGGCCGCTATTGGGCGCAAACAAAGCAACAAGGGCGATTTTCCATGGCGGCCAGCTGCTCCTGCATAAAATTCGCCTGACTGAGAATATCGGCGTCTAGGGCGTCGCCACTCCACTGCGAGCCCGTGTCGTCAACGACGTGGCTGCTTGGGTTAGAGTCCTGCGTGAACAATTGCGCACCTACATCGCCGCCAACGCTGCCGGTAAAGGTCTGGGTGTGAAAACGCTCAGGCATTTTCCACGTGCCCGACGCCGACACGTTGCTGTATTGCACTTGCACATCACCCTTGACATTTTGTGAACCCTCGCTAATAGCAATAATTAGTCGGGTTTGCTTGGCCTGGAGCGCGGCCGGTGTACTCGGTACGCCAACATCTTGCGAGCTGGAACGGGAGCCACCACCGCATGCGATTAAGAGTATTGGCGTAACCGTACTCGTAAATGCAATCGCCTAAATGAATAACGCAATCGAGGTCTGGCCGTTCGGCAACGCGGCGGTAAGCATTAAAGAAACCCTGGGGAATACTCGCACAATTCAATGCCGCCGCGCGCAGGTGATCGACCCCGTCTTGGGGCAAGGTGCGGCTCCGGTCGGTTTGACTAACAAAATCCAAAGCCGAGAAGCCGCAGTAATAGCTTGTTTCCAGCGAGAGACCGGTCAAGTCTATTTTCACGGTATGATCGCGGCTGCCATCGGTGGTAAACGGGCTCTGCGCCACTAGGCTGCTAAACGAGGGTGACTTGGCCACCGATTGTTTCTAAAATCACCGACATTGGCCCCAAATCATGGGATGCCATGCAGTGAGGCGCATGGTGATCCAGTAACAATTAGCTTGCCGACAGCGGTGTGGCACTCATCGTAAAATCAGGCCCGAATATTGCTGATCCATCGGCCGCGAATAAGCCCTATAGGGTATAAATAAGGCGATACAGAATATTTAAACATCGCCGCTGGCCACCACAAGCAAGAAGGTCGCCCATAGACTCTTGGCTGCGGCATTAAGTAGTCGGGAACTTTTAAGTACTCGTATTTATCAGGACCTTTATCTGCGCTCATTGGCTGTGCTACGTCCCTAAATCCAGTTACCCTCGGTTATACTCCCGCTTAATGCCGGATTACAATAGTCCCCTTCTAAGACCGCAATATTGTGATCAATAATCCAGCTACTAGCACGGTAGTCGTCATTGGGATTCGCGAGCTAATAAGCTCGGGAGGACGCTTAAGGGCAAGATGATTGGTATTTGGCGCACTTGTATGGCCGGTGATTTCCGTCATCGCGCGGATTTAAAGTGGGGAAGCTCAGGCTATGAGCGATGGAAATTTGATTCATTTTGTGCGCCAGCATGTAACTATACGTAAAGTGCAATATACGACGACAGCAATAATTGATTGCTTGAGTCGTTACCGGTGATTCTTTGCAAAATAGGCCTAACTAATAGAGCGTAAATATGCCAAACCAAAATATTGTCATCATCGGTGCCTCTGGTGGTCTTGGCGCTGCCTTTGTTAACATATTTGCTGCTGATCCCAGTAATATAATTCATGCATTTTCTCGTTCAGAAATAAAAAATAAGTTGGCTAATGTGCATTACGGCAGAGTCGATTTTGCTGATGAAGAATCCATCAAAAAGGCCGCGGAGCAGAGCGCAAGAGATGGGCTGCTGGATTGTGTGATCGTTGCCACCGGAATACTTCATGAAAGCGATTTGATGCCAGAGAAATCATTGCGCGATTTAAGTACTGATAACTTTCAGCGGAGCTTTCTCATCAATACGATCGGTCCCGCGTTGGTTGCCAAGTATTTTTTACCAAAGCTTCAGCTTAAACAGCGAGCAGTATTTGCCGCGCTTTCGGCCCGCGTTGGCAGTATCGGAGATAATCGCCTAGGTGGCTGGTACTCTTACCGTGCCGCCAAATCTGCGTTGAATATGCTAATAAAAACCGCCAGCATAGAAGTCGCTTGGCGTAAAAAGCAAGCCATTGTAGTGGGGCTGCACCCCGGTACCGTGGATACCTATTTGTCGCAGCCCTTCCAGCAGCGCATTCCCAGTAATAAATTGTTTAATGCGGATTACTCGGCAAGGAAAATGATCGACGTTTTAAAAGGGCTTACGGTAGCAGATAGCGGAAAGGTGTTTGCCTGGGACGGTAGCGAAGTGCCTTGTTGATCGCCTGCTATTTCAACACTATACAAAATTGAGAAAACCTATGAAAACCTTTAGATGTAGTTGCGATAGTAAGCAGCTACTGTTTTTTGAAAGCAGTAGCTGTGTTTCATGTAAACGAGTTGTTGGGATTGATGATGCTTTTGATAAGGTAGAGCCGTATGACTTTGATGAAGAAAGCGGGTGCTATTTCAAAGCCCACAAGCCCGCGGCACGTTATCAAAAGTGTGATAATAATACCGACTATAATGTATGCAATGGCATGGTTAACTTGGGTGATCTTGTGCCTGAGGACGGCAAGGATGAAGTGCTGTGTTTTGCTTGTCGTTTTAATGAAACAGTTCCTGACTTATCTGTTGTTGAGCACATCCCGTTGTGGCAGAAAATGGAGGCAGCTAAACGTCGGGCATTGTATACCCTAAAGGCTTTATCGCTGCCGCTGCGCAATCTTAAGCAGGACCCAGAGAATGGCTTGAGTTTTGACTTTACTACCGATCGCGATGTGAATGACCATTTTGCCAGTAAGTTAGACTATTCTGAATCGGTTTTTACCGGTCATGACTGTGGCCATATTACTATTAATTTGGCGGAAGCCGACGATGTTGCTCGTTCGCAGACAAAGCATGCAATGAATGAGCGTTATCGAACTTTGCTCGGGCATTTTCGTCATGAGCTAGGTCACTACTACTTTGACCAATTGATTGTCGGCTCAGAGAAAAAACATGCGCTAAGCAAAGAATGCTTTGGTGATGATGAGCTAGATTATCAAGAATCCTTAAAAAAGTATTACGAAAATAAGCCAGCTGATAATTGGCCTGATGAATTTATTAGTGAATACGCCACCATGCACCCATATGAGGATTGGGCAGAGACCTGGGCACATTACATGCATATCATGGATACATTAGAAACCGCTAAAAACTTCTCAATTACGGGCTCGATTACCGGTGATGCGGCGGACGCTGAAGAAACTGATGAATTAAATTTACCTCAAGACTCGCAGTTTTTTTATTCTCAAACATCAATCACATCTGTGCTAGATGCGTGGATGGAGTTCTCCGTGATTCTAAACTCCTTGAATAGAAGTATGGGCATGAGCGACGCCTATCCTTTTGTGTTGTCTCAGTCGGTACGAAAAAAATTATCATTTATTCATCATGCTATTCACAACAAGTTGACCTAATGTTAGAACCAGACATTTCGTATTACAGCGACCTTCAGCAGCAACTTGTTAAAAGTAACCGTTGGCTAATGTTCTTTATAGCCGGACTCCTCGGCTGCCTGGCTTACGCTGTCAACCTTCGCCCAACAGACGGCTGGTTTTGGCTTATTGGGTCCCTGGCTTTCTTATTCGGGGCAATCTCGGCTCGGATTGATCACCTCCAAACAAATTTATCAATACAAATTTATATGGCAGGCGTTAAGAAGTGATGCCGCGCAGCTCTTTTGTTTCTCTTGATTTATGTGCTCACTGCATGATGGGGAGGTGACAAAATGTGGGCGTTTATAGCTGGTTTCTTTTGGGGAGGGGTAACTCTCTTCATTGTTACAGTCTGGCTCATGGTTGGTATAAACAAGAAGGCAATATCCGATCACGAACCATTTAGGTTTGCTAATTCACAGTTCGCCATCAATCTTCTGCGGCGAGAGGTATTTAACAGGGTGCTATCTGAATTGGGTGAGGAGAAATTTATTCGTAATATGGAGGCGTCGGCATCGACAATGGCTATGGAGATACTCGAAGCCGATGCTGCTGAATGGCGTGAAGTTGAAAATGAAATCGACTTCAATTCTCTAAAAAAGGCTGAGCTAGATATATACCGCAATCAGGATATGGTCGTCCACTTATGATTCCGCTCATAAGGTTATCCTCCAGTTTATTTCCGAAAACATTAGCAAATAGCCTATGTTCATCTTCGTGGGTTTCCCAAGCAATATTCTAGTCGTCCTTGCGAACGCGAGGGCCTGCCTTTGCGTCTCCCATCTTCCGTTCAGCATCGCGCAAATAATCAATGCGCGTTAAACGCCTGCACACAATAGCCTTTAACCAGTGCCTCTAAAATCTGCGGGTCTTTGGCCAGCGTTGGGTTGTCTGGAATATGAGCATTGTCGATGAGTTTGCGTTTTTCAATTTCTACCTTGGTGAAGCCTTCGGCCATAACGAATAGTTTGGCGAGGTTTTCGGCGCCGAACATGTCTTTAAAGTCGATATACACGATAAATGGCGCTTGTTCGCCTTCGGTGAATTCACCGTGGGTGATCTTGGCGGTGGCGTTAATGGAAAACAAATACATATTTTCTCCGGCTTTTATTAAGCGAGCGTTTATTGGCTAACAATAGCGAGGCGTAATGCCGACATATTGAGCTGCATATTGCCTAGGGCATCTTTGCCTAGCGCGGTCTCTGCGTCAAAGCTTTCTAGCTCTGTGGGGCTGATGTGCGGGTTGCGGCTCATCAGTGCTTGCAGGCGCTGGCGCTCGGCGCTGCGATCTTTGTTGTAATTGTCTAGGGCGGTGTTAATCCACTCTTTGGCGGCGGCTTCGGCCAGTGCTTCAACATTAGGCAGCATGGCGGTAAGGCTGGGGCGTATTTCTCGGAGCAAGGCGGGCATGACCGTTTTTTTGATGCCCTGGGCGAGTTGGTTTAATTTTTTATGAGCAACGCTGGCGGTTAGGTTGCGCTGCTGGTGGTCGACCACTAGGCGGAAGCTTTGGGCCGGTAGGTAGCGGGGCAGTTGCAACCACGGCGGCGCTTGTAGGGCCGGGCTGTACAGCGCCTCTAATAATAGGGTGCCGGCTTTTAAGCCTTTAACGGCGATGGTGCAGACGGTGGCGCTGCCAAAGTCGCTGGACATAATGAGGTCCATACCACCGCTAATGAGTGGATGTTCCCAGCTGAAGTAGGCCATGTCTTCGCGGCTTAATGCGCGGTCGCGGTCGAAGGTGCCGGTAATGCCGTCTTCTGGCAAATGCGGGAATGCCTCGGTAATCATGTGATCGCCGGGGCGCAAAATTACGGCATTGTCGCTGTGGTCTTCGTGCACTAAACCAAATTGGTCAGAGAGAATGTTCACATACTCGGCGAGACTGTCGCTACGCTGTTCAGCTTCTAGGGAGCTAGTTAATTCGGCGGCGCGGGTGGGATTGCAGGAGTTAAGTTCCAGCAAGCGGTTGCGGCCGTTGCGCAGGCTAATCTGCAGTTCTTCTGACTTGCTCGCGGCGCGATTAATTAGCTCCGCAAAGGCGTCACTGCTAGTCGTGCCAGCAAGAGCGGCGAGAAGTTCGCTGCCAAACTCTAACATTAGGGCGTTGCCAACGGTGCAGGGCTGGCTAAAGATGGCCAGTGCATCGCGATACCAGCTCAGTAATTTGTCTTGGCCGCTGCCTTGGTAATAGGGGACATGCAGATTAACGTCGCCGAGTTGGCCGATGCGATCTAAGCGGCCAATGCGCTGTTCTAGCAAGTCTGGATTAAGCGGCAGGTCGAATAAGATCAAATGCTGGGCGAACTGGAAGTTGCGGCCTTCGCTGCCAATTTCTGAACATATCAGCACTTGGGCGCCGTCTTCTGGGTCGGCAAAGTAGGCGGCGGCGCGGTCGCGCTCAATGAGGCTAAGATCTTCAATGAAGAGTGCGCTGGCGATACCGCGCCTGACTCGCAGTTGTAGTTCCAAGTCTTGGGCGGTGTTTTTGTCGCTGCAAATCAGTAGGACTTTGTCGTCGGGGTGTTGCAGTAAAAGCTTCTCTACCCAGCTGACGCGGGGGTCGAGTTTAATCCATGCATCCCCTAATAAGAGCTCCGGGTGCAGAGCCGACTCTTCGTCGACTAAGTTGAGTGCGGCTTGGTATTCCGCCGGGGCGTCTAGCGGGTGTTCGTGCAATACCCGCTGCGGGAAGCCGCCGACTGAGGCGCGGGTGTTGCGGAATAGCATGCGGCCAGTGCCGAAGCGGTCGAGTAGGTCGCGCACGACTTTTTCGATAATATTGGCGTCGGCATGACTTACTAGGGCGGCAAGTTGCGCTGGCTCAAGCAAGTCACTGAGCTTTGCGGTAAAGTTTGCATCGGCCAAGGATTCGCTGGGCTTGTCCAGCAAGCCTTGAATCAGCTCGCTAATGCCCTCGTATTGATTTTGCTCGGTGCGAAAGGCCTCTAAACTTGGGTAGCGCGCGGGGTCGAGCAAACGCAGGCGTGCATAATGACCGTCGATACCGGCATTCTCCGGCGTTGCCGTGAGCAGTAATACGCTTGGAATGGCGGCGCTGAGGCGCTCCACTAATTGGTATTCGGCGGAGCTACTGCCGTCTTCTTGCCAGTGCAGGTGATGGGCTTCGTCAACCACGAGTACGTCCCAACCGGCTTCCATGAGCTGGCCTTGGCGGCGCTCGTGGGAGCTGATCCAGCTCAGCGGGCAAATGACTAGCTGGGCCTCTTCAAAGGGGTTCTCTTCTTTTTCTTTGGACTCTTCTTCGTCAAAGAATATGCTGCTTGGGTCGTCTTCGTACTGGTCAATTTGCTGGCAGCGGGCTTCATTGAAAATGCTGAATTTTAGGTTAAAGCGGCGCAGCATCTCGACCAGCCACTGGTGTACCAGGCTGTCTGGTAGCAGTATCAGTACCCGCTTGGCGCGCTCCAACAGCAGAAGCTGGTGAATGATGAGACCCGCTTCGATGGTTTTACCCAAACCTACTTCATCGGCGAGCAATACCCGCGGCGCGGCGCGGCTGGCAACCTCGGCGGCGATATATAGCTGGTGCGGTAGCAGTTGAACTCGGGGACCGAGCAAGCCCAAGGTGCTGGCGGCTTTGCAGGTGTTTTGCTGTTCTAGCGTAGCCGCGCGAAGTTCAAAGCGGCGGTGGTGTTCAACTTGCCCCGCCAGTAGGCGCTCTTTGGCATTGCTGAGTTTGATGTTGGCACTCAGAATTTGCTCGGGCACGGGATGAATATCGCCGCTCTCGTCTTCGGCAAAATACACGATACAGCCGCTGTGTTCTTGCAGCTTCGTGACGACTAAGCGGCCTTGGCCAGGTACGTCGATCTCATCGCCAATCTGGAATAGCACTCTGGACAGCGGCGCCGCGGCAGCCGCGTAGGTGCGCTCTTCTTCTGCCGCGGGGAAGGCAATAACAACACGACGATTTTGCGCTTCAAGAATAATACCCAAACCTAGGTCGGGTTCCGGGTTGCTAATCCAGCGTTGGCCAGCGAGAAAAATAGTAGACATATATTTTGGGTACGGCTTGATGTATTGAGTGTGTTCAGGGGGCTTGCACAGGTGCAATGGCCCTGATTTCTGGAGTGCGAATGTTACGCATCAGTGGCAATAAGGGAAAGGTTTAATACTGTAAATCTCACCAAGTGGGGGTCTTGCTCCGCGCTAGTAGGGGTGAAAATGCGGTGCTTTTTCGCCTTTGTGGCATTGAATGTCGACTATTGTCCAATACTGCTGGCGCCGCGCTAGGATAGACTGTGGGGATTCGCAAGCATATCGTCGCTTTCCGGCGTAGAGAGGGCAGGTGTTGGCAAACCAGTGGGTTGTGTTACTGGCGTTTAGTTACGTTGGTTTTTTGTTTTTAATTGCGTGGTGGGCCGACCGGCATACCCAGCGCTCATCGCTGCTGCGTGCCCTGGTGTATAGCTTGTCGCTGGCGGTGTACTGCAGTTCTTGGACCTTTTTTGGCGCGGTTGGCCAGGCAGTTAATGACGGCTGGTCCTTTGTCCCCATTTATCTTGGCCCCATTTTGCTGTTTGTTTTGGCCTGGCCGTTTATTCGCCGCCTGTCGGTAGTGAGCACCCGCAATAGAGTAACCTCGATTGCCGATTTCATTGGTTCGCGCTACGGCAAACACCAGTTTCTTGCCGCCTTGGTGACATTTATTGCGGTGGTTGGCAGCTTGCCCTATATCGCCCTGCAATTAAAAGCCGTGACTCAAGCCTGGTTAACAGTTCAGCGCCTGTGGCAACCCAATTTAATTGAAAATCACAGCAGCACCAGTTTTATAGCCGCCTTAATTTTAGTGGTTTTTACGGTGGCCTTTGGCACCCGGGTGGTGGATAAGCGTCACCGCCACCGAGGTTTGATGGCTGCGATAGCGGTCGAGTCGGTGGTTAAGCTCATTGCTTTTCTTGCGGTTGGCGTGTTCGCGATCAGCGTGGTATTTGGCGCAGAGGCGAAGGACTTTGTCCTTGATTACGGCCAATTAGGGGGCTGGCCAGAGCCGATTAATTTTATTACGCAGTTGGTTTTGGCAGCGGCAGCGATTGTGTGTTTGCCAAGGCAGTTTCATGTAATAGTGGTTGAACACCATAGCCGTCGGGATATGCGCCTTGCGCGGTGGATATTCCCAGCCTACCTTGCGCTGTTTTGTATCATGATCGCACCAATAGCGGTACTCGGGCAATCGCTCTTAGGCGGTGGCTTGTCGCCTTATAGTGGCAGCGCCGATATGTTTGTGGTGACCGCGCCGCTGGCGGCAGGCAGTAATAGCTTGGCTGTCGTGGCAATGCTGGGTGGTTTGTCAGCCGCAACGGGCATGGTGATCGTGGCCTGTGTAACTTTGTCGGTGATGATTTGTAATGAATGGATGGTGCCACTTTGGCAGTTTTTTAATCGGGCCCACAGTATTAATGCTAAGTGGCTGCAAAAGGCGCGTCGCGCCGCAATAGCAGCGGTGTTGCTCGCGGCGTGGCTTTTGGAGCAGCAGCTGAGTAATCGCGCGGGCTTGGCCTCACTCGGGCTGTTGTCATTTGCCGCGGCAGCGCAATTGTTGCCGGCTATCATTGCAGCCTTGTATTGGCCGAGGGCGCATTCTCGTGGCGTGATCACTGGCTTGTTTGTGGGCGGCGCGCTGTGGTTTTACTGCTTGTTGCTACCTGCCTTGTTGGGGCCCTTACACCCCTTGTTGGCGCAGGGCTTATTGGGTTCGCAGTGGTTGCGGCCGGAGGCGTTATTTGGGGTAGATTTTCTGGACCCACTGAGTCAAGGCGTGTTTTGGAGCTTACTGCTTAACTGCCTGGGCTTTGCGCTGGTGTCGGGGTTTAGCCGGTTTCGGGCAATTGAATTGCGTCAGGCGCGGGCCTTTACCCAATTACAGCGGAATTGGGCCTACCAAAAAGCTGATTTTGCCCTAACTAAAATTGAAAGCTGGCAATTGCAGCGCATGTTAACGCCGCTATTAGGGCGGGAGCGAAGTCAGCAATTATGGCAGCGTTTTGAACATCGTCTGGGCCAGCGCTTATTGCCGAATGATCCGGTGCCGAGCTTTGTTGTGAAGGAGGTTGAGTCGGCACTGGCGGCGATTGTGGGTGCAGTTTCGGCACACCGAACCCTGGATTTGTTACAACGTAAGAAGCCTTTAGCGCTAGATGAGTTTGTGCTTCTCATTGGCGATAGCTCCAAACAATTGCAGTTTGGTCAGGATTTGCTGCAAATTACCTTGGAAACCGTTCCTCAGGGCATTAGTGTGGTTGACGCTAATTTGGACTTGGTGGCGTGGAATAGCCGCTATATGGAGTTATTTGGGTTTCCGGAACGCTTACTGTATATCGGTTGCCCCATTGCGCGGGTTTATCAATTCAATGCTGAGCGGGGCTATTTGCAAAATGCCGATACCGATGTGGATGCGGCGATTGCCCGGCGCTTGGCGCTACTCAGCGACGGCAAGCCCTATCGGCTAGAGCGGAGCTTGCCCAATGGCTTAGTGATTGAAATATGCGGAACGCCAATGGCCAACGGCGGCTATGTAACGACCTATACCGATATTAGTGAATATCGCCGTATGTTCAATGAACTGGATGAAACCAAAAATCAGTTAGAGCGACGTGTAGTTGATCGCACCGCCGCATTGAGCGCTGCGAATGACTCACTGGCCCATGAAAATCAGGCGCGGGCCAAAATTGAACGAGAATTAAATACTGTTTACGCCAGTAAAAGCCGTTTTCTGGCGGCGGCCAGTCACGATCTATTGCAGCCGATTAGTGCGGCACGCTTGTTTACTGCGGCATTGACTCACCGCACCGCAGCGACTGAGTTGGCTGCAGAGGTGGGGCATATTGACGCGGCATTGACCGGCGCCGAAAGTCTGATTACCTCATTGCGGGAAGTCGCCCGTTTAGACTCGGGAAATATACGGCTAGATCGCCGCGATTTTTGTTTAAGAGATCTGCTTGAGCCATTGGCGCGGGAGTGCGCCTTGCTTGCCGAGCAAAATGGTTTGGCGCTGCATTTTAGACCGAGCAATGTGTGGGTATACAGCGACCAGCAATTGTTACGGCGGGTTGTGCAAAACTTTCTGTCTAACGCCCTGCGCTATACCCGAACTGGCGGTGTGTTGCTGGGCTGTCGGCGTCGAGGCAATAGCGTCTTAATTCAGGTATGGGATACCGGGCCAGGTATATCGGCGCAGGATCAGCAGCGGGTGTTTGATGAGTTTGAACGCGGTCAGCGGCTTGATCACAATGATGCTGAAAAGGGCCTTGGTCTCGGGCTTTCTATTGTGCAACGAATTAGTCGCTTGCTGGGCCATGAAGTGTTGCTGCATTCCATTGAAGGCCGCGGTAGTGTCTTTGCTATCCGAGTGCCACTGGGTCAGCGGCAGGAGCGCCGATTTATTGCTGATACTCCTCGCGTGCAATCGGAATTGGCGGGAATCAGTGTGCTGTGTATCGACAATGAGGTCGCTATTCGCGCGGGTATGCATGCCTTGCTCAGTCAGTGGGGGTGCAAGGTGTTTACCGGTGCCAATCTCGGTGAAGTCTTGGTGCAGTGGCGCTTAGATACGGCGCCGGATATTGTTTTGGCGGACTTTCATTTGGATGGCGGTGAAACCGGCTTGGAGCTGTTGCAGGCACTGAATTATCACTGGCATACCCGTTTGCCAGCGGTGGTGATCAGTGCAGATAACAGTGTGGAAATACGTGGCCAAGTGGAGGATAGTGGCTATCAGTTTTTGGCTAAACCAGTAAAGCCTGCGGCACTGCGTGGGCTAATACGGCAACTGGTATTGCGCGCATAGCTCGCTTAGGGGAGGTCTGGCGGGCTGACATCTAGCTGGCTGAATGCCAGCGCCGCTTGGGTGCGGGAATGAACGCCGAGTTTTCGAAAAATTTCCGTGACGTGGGCCTTTATGGTTGCTTCGGTGATGTCGAGTTCATAGGCAATTTGCTTGTTGAGCAGGCCTTGTACTAACAGGCTGGCTACGCGAAATTGCTGAGGCGTGAGGCTGGCAATATCGCTGGCCATTTTTTGCTCTTTGCTATTTTGTCCAGTTTGAAATTGAATCCCTTCAGGTAGCCAGCGGTCGCCACTAAGCACGGCGTTAATAGCGAGGCTGATTGTTTCTGCTTGGCTGCTTTTGGGCAAAAAACCGGCGGCGCCGTGGTCAATGGCACGGCACATGACCTCAGGGCTCTCGCTGGCCGAGACTACCAATACGGGGATTTCTGGGTAGTGGGCTTGCAGGTGTATGAGACCGCTAAAGCCCTGCGCGTCTGGCATATGTAAATCGAGTAAGATGAGATCGCGACTCGTGTCAGTCGCTAAAACACTTTGTAACTCTGCAATAGATGCTACTTCAACAACAAGGCAGTTCTCAAAACTGATGCTGAGGCTTGCTTTAAGTGCCGCGCGAAACAAGGGGTGATCGTCGGCAATGATAAATCGCAGTGTGTCCATCTGATGCCTTTTTTATTTAATTACTGTGGCACAGTGTATAGAAACATGCCCCGCATTGCAGGGCAAAGACCCGTAAGAATACCCCCACTATCTCAGTAATAACGCGCCGCTAAAATTAGACCTTGGTCTAGGGTCTGGGGTCACGGCGAATGGAGTCATGCTTAGACTTTGGTCTAGGCATGACTAAAGGCTAATACCGCTAGTGTCGCTGTGAGCCTATAAATTTCGTGTCATTTTCGATGCGAGAGAGTTCACTGTGATAAAGAATAAAAAATTGACTCAGGTTAACGTGACGGGCCGAACGTCTAAATCGAGCTTGATTGCGTGTTCTATTTTTGCTGTGCTACCCCTGCCTGTTTTCGCTGGAACGGCTACGTCTGAGGCACTGTATTTAGAGACTTTGGTGCAGCGAGTTGCTCGCTTAGAACAAGCACTTGCTGAAAAAGAGGTTTCGTCCAGTGTAAAGCAGATTAAAGGGGCTACCGAATATGCCTTCGGCGGGTATATCAAACTGGATGCCATTGCCAGCCAATATAGCGATGGCGAGCGCGCCTTGGCGGGGGTGGGGGATGATTTTCTCGTTGCCTCAGTGATTCCGGTGGGCGGCGAGTCTGGCGATATCCATCTTGATATGCATGCCAAGCATTCGCGCATTTGGTTTAAAACCACTACTGCTACCGAGCTTGGCACCGTGGGCAGTTATATTGAGATGGATTTTGGCGTGAATCAAATTGGCGATGAACGTATCAGCAACTCCGCCGCGTCGCGTATTCGACACGCGTATTTAAACTGGCAGTACGATGCCGACAGTTCAATACTGGCTGGTCAGACGTGGAGCACCTTTTTTAATGTGGGCAGCTTACCGGATACCCTCGACTTTGTTGGCCCCGTGGCTACCTTGTTTGAGCGTCAGGCGCAATTGCGCTGGACTCGTGCGCTGAGTGCTACAAGTTCGCTTATGCTGGCAGTGGAAAATCCCTCTAGTGGCTTATACGGTGAAGATGGCTCTGCCGCTGGGGCTAGCGCTTACGATAATAATGCCCTGCCCGATACGGTGCTACGCTATAACGCAAAGTCAGGTGATTTTAGTTATAGCTTTGCGGCGTTGCTACGGGAGCTTGCCTATAAGCAAAGTTTTACTAACAGTCAGGCACAGGCGATACGCGGTGACGACAGTGTGTATGGTTACGGCTTGAGTTTTGCGGGTGTTTGGCAAGTAGGTGCGGACGATATTCGGCTGCAGCTCAATGCCGGTAATGCCTTGGGTCGTTACCTCGGTTTACAGACCTACCGCGATGGCATGATTGAGGATAACGGTGATATCGAATTAATCGACACCGTGGGCGGCTATATCGCCTACCGGCATTTTTGGGCGCCACAATGGCGTAGTAGCTTGGTGTTGTCGGCCAGCTCTGCGGATAAGCCCAATACGGTCCCAGCCACGACGGCAGCCTCTTATCAAAGTGCCCATGCCAATCTCATTTATGCGCCAATCCCGGCGCTTAATTTTGGTGTTGAATATATTCGCGCGACTAAAACTAACGAGCGACTGGTGAATGGTGACGATAGCGGCGATGTTGATCGTCTACAATTTAGTGCGAAATACACGTTTTAAAGGTTGCTCGACTAAGGTCGAATGGTGAGTGCGCGACTTAACTGCAATGCTTTGCTTATAAGGCGAAATAAAACAGGAGAATACAATAATGGCATTTCATTCGAAAGAACTGGCGAAAGCCTATTGGCGAGAAAACGTGAAGCTCTTACTCAGCTTGCTCTTTGTATGGGCGCTGGTGTCGTTTGGCTTTGGAATTGTGTTTGTTGACGCGCTTAACCAAATCCAATTTTTTGGTTTTAAGCTGGGGTTTTGGTTTGCTCAGCAGGGCTCGATATACACTTTTGTGGTACTGATTTTTGTGTATGTATACAAAATGAATCGCCTCGACGAAAAATACGATGTCCAAGAAGACTAGGGGTGAATGATGGATATTAGAATTTGGACATTTTTAATTGTTGGTTTGAGCTTTGTGCTGTATATCGCCATCGCGATTTACTGTCGGGCGGGTACCACCAAAGAATTTTACGTTGCCGGGGGTGGTGTTCATCCCGTTGTTAACGGTATGGCGACGGCAGCGGACTGGATGAGTGCGGCCTCGTTTATATCAATGGCCGGGCTTATTTCATTTATGGGCTATGACGGCGCAGTCTATTTAATGGGCTGGACCGGTGGCTATGTCTTGTTAGCGCTCTGCCTGGCGCCGTATCTGCGTAAGTTTGGCAAATTTACCGTGCCGGACTTTATTGGTGACCGCTATTACTCGCAAACGGCCCGCACTGTTGCAGTGGTCTGCGCGATCTTTGTGTCCTTCACCTATGTGGCGGGGCAGATGCGAGGAGTTGGGGTTGTGTTCAGTCGCTTTCTGGAGGTAGATATTACCACCGGCGTGATATTGGGTATGGCCATTGTATTCTTCTACGCCGTATTGGGTGGCATGAAGGGCATCACCTATACTCAGGTTGCCCAGTACTGCGTACTGATGATGGCCTATTTAGTGCCCGCTATCTTTATCTCGATCATGATCACTGGCCATGTGATCCCGCAAGTCGGATTCGGAGCAACCTTGGCAGATGGTTCAGGCGTACATTTGCTTGATAAGCTCGATGGCCTGTCGGCGGAGTTGGGCTTTGCCGCCTACACCAGTGGCACCAAGTCGACAATGGATGTGTTGTTCATTACCGCGGCATTAATGGTCGGCACAGCGGGCTTGCCCCACGTGATTGTGCGTTTCTTTACGGTTCCTAAAGTAAAAGACGCGCGTAAATCTGCGGGCTGGGCGCTGATCTTTATCGCCGTGCTGTATACCACTGCACCTGCGGTTGCTGGTTTCGCTCGCCTGAATATGATCAACACTATCAATGGTGCAGATAGCCAAGGTACCGAATACACCGAAGCGCCAATGTGGGTAACTAACTGGGAAAAAACCGGCCTGATCGGCTGGGAAGACAAAAACGACGATGGCCGTATGTTCTACTCTGGCGATGAACGCAATGAGATGCATATTGACCGGGATATTATGGTCTTGGCCAATCCTGAAATTGCCAATCTGCCTGCCTGGGTTATAGCCCTTGTGGCGGCGGGCGGTGTAGCGGCGGCATTGTCGACCTCAGCGGGCTTGCTGCTGGTTATTTCAACCTCGATCTCTCACGACTTACTCAAGCGTAATTTGATGCCTAAAATTTCGGATAAATTAGAGCTTCGTTTTGCGCGGGGGGCAGCGGCTGTTGCCGTGTGCATCGCGGGGTATTTGGGAATTAATCCACCGGGTTTTGTGGCCCAGGTGGTGGCCTTTGCCTTTGGTTTGGCGGCATCGAGCTTCTTCCCTGCGATTATTCTTGGTATTTTCTATAAGCGCATGAATAAGTACGGGGCAATCTGGGGTATGGTGAGTGGTATTGTGTTTACAGCGGCTTACATCGTCTACTTTAAGTTCATAAACCCTGCAGCAAGTGTGCCTGAAAACTGGTGGCTTGGTGTGTCGCCAGAGGGCATTGGCACCCTGGGTATGTTGGTAAACTTTGCGGTAGCTGCCGTGGTATGTCATTTAACGCCAGAACCGCCGCAAGATGTGCAGGATATGGTTGAAAGTATTCGCTACCCCCAAGGAGCGGGTGACGCGCAAGTGCATTAAACGTAATTAAGCGGATCCACAGCCGCGGCCGATTTTCGGCCTGTGGCTTTTTTGTCTTATGGAGTTTTCACCCTTTTAGAGATTAATTTGGTAAAATGCTGAGCTGCGGCCGTTTATAATAGGCTGAATAGCTATTTCGGGATAAATAATGGCATTGGATTTTGAAGAGCTACTTCGTTTCGTTGATACCGTTTTAGCGGGCAATGAAGGCGATCATTTTACGACCTTAGGCATTCGCCTAGAGTATGTTGAGCGTCACCGGGTTGGTATGTCTATGCCCTACAGCGACACATTGATTGGTGACCCGGATACGGGTGTTATTCATGGCGGCGCAATTACCGCCTTATTGGATACTTGCTGTGGCTTTGCCGCCGCGACTGTATTAGATGATTTGGCGATGACGCCAACCATCGATTTACGGATCGACTATATGCGCGCGGCGACCCCTGGCCAAACGGTGTATGCCGACGCGGAGGTTTATCGCGTCACTGAGAGTGTGATTTTTGCGCGGGCTCTGGCCCATCATGGTGATCGCGAGACGCCAATTGCATCCGCTGTTGGCAATTTCTTCAGCATGGAACTCGCGTTATTTGCCGATATGCGTCGTGAGTTTCGTGCTGAGCAAAAGTTGAAAAAATCAGGGCAGAAGTCCCGTGGTAGCGACAATGAATGATTTCGAATTGCATCAACTTATTAGCCGAGTTCCTTATGCACAAACTCTTGGTATACAGGTGGGTAGTGAGAGCGATTGCTTTTTGTTACCGACCAAAAAGAGCAATATCGGCAACCCCACGCTGCCAGCGTTACATGGCGGGGCAATTGCTGGTTTTATGGAGTTGTCGGCAATGATGTATGTCTTGCGGCATAGTAACAGCGAAAAAATTCCCAAAGTGGTCGATTTCGCGGTTGACTATGTGCGAGCAGGAAAATACGTGACTACACATTCGCGCTGCAAGCTGGTTTATCTCGGTAGACGGATGATTAACGTGAGTATAAGTGCTTGGCAGGAGGATGAGGTCGCACCTATAGCAATGGCTAGGGCACAGTTTTTGGTTAAAGAGTAAGGTTTTTATTTTGGCTAATGCTTACTTTGCAAATATTGTTTTGGCGTCATGTTAAACCAGCGTTTAAATGCCCTATTAAATGAGCTTTGTTCATTGTAGCCCAATAGTCCTGCTATTTGCGACATGGGTATGGCGTCGTGCGCTAGAAGTTTTTTGGCCTCAGCAATTCTGACTTCGTCAACAAGTGCTTCAAAGGTGTAGCCCTCAGATTGCAACTTACGATGCAGTGCTCGTTCGTGAAGTTTCATATTTTCTGCGATTACGGGGCGTGATAGTTGACCGGTTGGCAGGATTTTTTGAATTAAATGACGAGCTTGCTTACTAGTCGATAAATTAGGTTTACTTGTGGAATTGGAATTTATTTCTACCATTGAAAGGTAGCTAGATACTAAGCCGTGTAACTGAGGATTTTGGGAACTCAATTTTACATCTAAAAAATCGGTATCGAGTTC